>NZ_QSTE01000028.1:4229-11372 GCF_003438115.1 Collinsella sp. OM08-14AT | reverse complement strand
GACGGAGAGCCTGTTATATACCAGCGGAGCAATCGAGGCGCTCGAGCCGTGGGAACAGCGCGAGATCATGCGCTTGGTCGGTAAGTTCTCCCATGTTCTTAACGAAGAGTGCGAGGCATTTAAACGGCAAGTGGCCGCCGAGAACGAGGCTGACGACAAAGGCGAAGGGGAGACATGCGACTCTTAATGAGATTTATGAGGCCGTATCGCGGGCTGATTGCGGTGACGCTGTTTGTACTGCTGATAGATAACGTCGGCACGCTGCTGGTGCCTACAATGTTGGCGAATATGGTCAATACTGGTATCACGACAGGCGATATCGACTACATTTTGCGCAACGGCTTCTACATGCTCATCGCGACCGGCATGGCCAGCGGTGGTGCGGTGCTGGGCTGTTATCTTTCGGCCCGTCTGGCGGCCAATGTGGCCTGCGACATTCGCAACGCCGTCTACGATAAGTCGCTCGAGCTGTCCGCCAGCGACTTTGAGCGCTTTGGTACGGGTTCGATGATCACGCGCTCGCTCAACGACATCAACGTGATCCAGCAAGCGATCCTGCAGACGATTCAGCTGGTGTTACCGGTACCGTTCTTGGCCGTGGCGGGCATCATCTTTGCCTGGTTTATCGATCCTGCCATGGGTACGCTGCTGGGCGTGGTCGTTGCGATCCTGCTGGTGGCGGCGGTCTTTACCGTTGCCAACGCCGCGCCGATCTTTATGCGCCTGCAGAGCTTTATCGACCGCATGAACGTGGTGCTGCGCGAGAACATCGTGGGCGTGCGCGTCATCCGCGCATTTAACAAGGAGCGCCACGAGGAGCAGCGCCTGGACGAGGTGTTTAACGATTACGCGGCCAATGCCATCAAGGTCAACCACCTGTTTGTGGGTCTCGACAGCTCCAGCTTCTTTTTGATGAATATCGCCGAGGTGGCGGTGCTGTGGGTGGGCGGCAACCGCGTGGGCGTCCATGCCATGCAAATCGGCAGCATCTCGGCCGTGTTGGAGTACGCGATCCTGATCCTGTTCTTTGTGATGATGGCGCAGGTGGTGGTGCTGACGCTTCCGCGCGCCGCGGCGTGCCTCAACCGTGCGCAGCAGGTGCTCGAAATCGAGCCGAGCATCGTGGACGGCAAGGCTGCGCTGGGCGACGGGGCGCCCGAGTCCGCAGATGGAGCCGACGCGGTGGCCGTGTTCGACCACATGTCGTTCCGTTTTGACGATGCCGACGAGGACACCCTGTGCAACCTGAGTTTTGCCTGCCGCCGTGGACAGACGACCGCGATCGTGGGCTCGACGGGCTCGGGCAAGTCAACGGTGGCCAAGCTCTTGCTTCGCTTCCACGATGCCACGAAGGGCACCATTCGCCTGAACGGCATCGATCTGCGCGACCTTTCGCAAGACGACATCCGCGGGCGTATCGCCTATGTTCCGCAGAAGGCATGGCTGTTCTCGGGTACGGTGGCGAGCAACCTGCGCTTTGGTAACGAGGGTGCGACCGAGGCTGACATGCTCCATGCGCTGGAGGTTGCCCAGAGCACCTTTGTGCTCGACCAGCCCCAGGGGCTCGATACGCCGGTGGCCCAGGGCGGCACAAACTTCTCGGGTGGTCAGCGCCAGCGCCTGGCGATTGCCCGCGCACTCATGAAACATGCCGATCTGTATATCTTCGACGACAGTTTTTCGGCTCTGGACTTTAAGACCGATGCGGCACTGCGCCATGCGCTGCAGGGCGAGACGTGCGATGCCGCGGTGCTCATCATCGCCCAGCGCATCTCGACTATTTTGCATGCTGATCAGATTGTGGTGCTCAAAGACGGTGAAGTCGTGGGCCTAGGCACGCACGACGAGCTCATGGAAACCTGCGAGGTGTACCGCGCTATCGCGGAATCGCAGATGAAGGGAGGTGAGTAGCATGACCGAGGAGCTCAAGAAGTGGAGCATCGCCGATGACGCCGCGGCTGCAGAGACAGTCGAGGAGACGGGCGCCACGCCCGACCTGGACGATAACGCCAAGGCAGCGGCGGAGCGCGAGGCTCGCCGCCAGGCACTCTACGAGGAAAACGAGCGCGCCGAGGACGAGCGCGCCCGCGCCGAGGCGGAGCGCATGCGCGACGTTGACGACGAGGACGAGGACGAGACGCCCCGCGACACCTGGGCGACGGTGCGCCGCCTGTGGAGCGAGGCCGCCGGCGACCATTGGCGCTTCTATATCGTGTTCGCGAGTATCGTGTTCTATGCCATCTTTAACACCGCGGCGCCGGCTTACAGCGCCCGCGTGATCGATGAGCTGTGGGGGCACATGAAGCTGGCGTTTGCCAACAACGCTACCTTCAGCATTACCTGGGAGAACTGCGGCAGGACCATCTTTATCTACTTTATGATCTGGACCGCCGCTGCCTCGTTCTACGCACTCCAGAGCTTTTTGATGTCGAGCGTTGCCGAGCGCCTCAACCTGCGCCTGCGCAACCGCATCGCACAAAAGCTCAACCGTCTGCCGCTTGCCTACTTTGACGCGCATCGTCCCGGCGAGGTCGTCAGCCGTGCGACCAACGACTTGGACAAGATGTCCGAGAGCATGCAACGCGGCCTGCTGCAGCTTCTGGTGTCGATCGGTACCGTGGTGGGCGCCGTGAGCGTGATGTTCGTGTTTAGCGTGCCGCTCACGCTCGTCTTTTTGTTCTTTACGGCGTTTTCGCTGCTGGTGACGAAGGTCGTGTCGCGCCGCACGCATGATGTGACGGGCGAGCGCCAGGAGTGGGTGTCCAAGATTACGAGCGCGGTCGAGGAGGGCTACTCGGGCCGTCTGGTGATCCGTGCGTTTAACCGCGAGCGCAAGAGCTCTGCCGAGGTGCACGAGGCTTCGAAGGAGCTGGCGCGCGTGAGCACCAAGGCCGACTTTATGATTAACGCCGTCGGCCCCGCGGTGCGCTTTATCGGCCGTTTGGCGCAGATCGTGATCGCGCTGGTGGGCTGCAGCATGCTGGTTGCCGGGCATATGACCGTCGGCGTGTTCCAGGCGTTCTTCCAGTTTATCAACGAGGCGTCCGAGCCCATGACGGAGCTGTCGTTTACCTTTAACTCGCTGCAGAGCGCACTGGCGAGCGCAGAGCGTGTGTTCGACCTGCTCGACGAGCCCGAGATGGAGGCCGATCCGTTGCCGGTGGCCGCCGCCAAGCTGCCGGGCAAAGTGGAAGGCCGTGTCGCTTTTGAGCATGTGCGCTTTGGCTATTCGCCCGACAAGCCGCTTATGCGAGACGTGTCGTTTACCGCCGAGCCGGGTCAGAAGATCGCCGTGGTGGGAACCACGGGCGCGGGTAAGACCACGCTCATCAACCTGCTCATGCGCTTTTACGAGATCGACGGCGGCCGCATTACCCTCGACGGCGTGGACACGAGCCGCATGGACCGCGGCGAGCTGCGCCAGCAGTTTGGCATGGTGTTGCAGGACGCTTGGCTATTTGATGGCACCATTGCCGAGAACATCGCCTACGGCTGTCCCGAGGCGACGCGCGAGGAGATTGTCGCGGCCGCACGTGCCGCACGGGTCGACTTCTTTGTGCGCACTATGCCGCAGGGCTACGACACGCGTGTGGCTAACGATGCCGAGAGCATCAGCCAGGGCCAACGTCAGCTGCTGACCATCGCGCGCGTGCTGCTCAACAACCCGGCGATCCTCATCCTGGACGAGGCGACGTCGAGCGTGGACACACGCACCGAGCTCGCCATCGGCCGTGCTATGGATGCGCTCATGCGCGGGCGCACGAGCTTTGTGATCGCGCACCGTCTGTCGACGATCGTCGATGCCGACCTCATCCTGGTCATGGATCACGGCAACATTATCGAGCAAGGCACGCATAAGGAACTGCTGGCTGCCGAGGGCGCCTACGCCGACCTCTATCTGAGTCAGTTCGCATAACGCGACAAAGGGGCAGTCCCGCATGTCACATCGAAAAGAAGGCGCGCCGGGGGCGGATTCCCTGGCGCGCCTTTTGTGCTGGCGTTAATGCTGTGGCGGTTGCCCGCGGCCCTAGCGCTCGTCCACGAGCTTGGCGACGAGGGCCTTGAGCTCGGCCACCTCTCGCTCGAGTTCCTTGACGCGGCGGGCATTCTCGGTGATGCCCTGGCGGTTGAGGGCGCTCTGCTCGGCGGCGTCATCGGGCATGTACTCGCGATGCTGCTTGGCATCGAAGCTTTCTTCGAACACGCGGCAGCCGTTGCGCTTGATGATGCGGCCTGGCACGCCCACGACGGTGCAGTTATCGGGCACGTCTTTGACGACAACCGAGTTGCCGCCGATCTTGACGTTGTTGCCGATGCGAATGTTGCCGAGCACCTTGGCGCCTGTGCCCACGGTGACGTTGTTGCCCAGGGTGGGGTGGCGCTTGCCGGTCTCGTTGCCGGTGCCGCCAAGTGTGACGCCCTGATAGAGCACGCAGTTGTCGCCCACAATGGCGGTTTCGCCGATGACAACGCCCATGGCGTGGTCGATAAAGAAATGCTTGCCGATCTGTGCGGCAGGATGAATCTCGACGCCAGTGATATGGCGGGTGATTTGCGAGAGCACGCGGGCGAGCGAGCGATGTCCATGTTCCCACAACCAGTGCTCGGGCACGTGGTTCCACTTGGCGTGCAGGCCGGGGTAAGAAAGGAAGATGACTAGGCCGTTTTGCGCGGCGGGGTCCTGTGCCTGGACGGTCTTGATGTCCTCGCGAATGGTATTGATAAAGCTCACCGGCCGCCCTCCCTTAGCGCCGCGACAATGCAATTCAATAAAGTATAGCGATTTGCTAGGGATTAGGAAGAGCAATCTTGCTCGGCTTTGCGCGACGGGTGTCAATTATGCAAACTTGCTGGTAATGAAGTCACGCTTTTGTAAGGTCGTGTGCGTTGCCGCGTCACAACCGTATACTGGTCAACTTGGACGTGTCCGCGCCCACAACTGAGAGGTTTTACTTCATGGGTTTCATCAATTTTATCGCCGAGCTGCTTAAGGATCCGCGCACCGCGATCGCCAGCTGGATCGCCGCCGGCCCGCTTATGGCCTATGGCTGCGTGTTTCTGATCATCTTTATCGAGACGGGCGTGGTGTTCTTCCCGTTCCTTCCCGGCGATTCGCTGCTGTTCGCCTCGGGCTTCTTTGCCCACAACGGCGGCTTTAGCATCGTGGCTCTGCTGGCCGTCGCATGGACGGCTGCCATCTTGGGCGATCAGTGCAACTTTATGATCGGTCATTTCTTTGGCCAAAAGATCATCGCCTCGGGCAAGGTGAAGGCCATGACGCCCGAGCGCATCAAAAAGTCCGAGGACTTCCTGGACAAATGGGGCCACCTGGCCATCTTCCTGGGTCGCTTCTTCCCGTTTATCCGCACCTTTGTGCCCTTCATCGCCGGCATGGGCGGCATGCATTGGCGCAACTTTGTCATCTTTAACGTGTTGGGCGGCATTACCTGGTCGACGGTCTTCACTCTGCTTGGCTACTTCTTTGGCGGCATCCCCTTTGTGCAGGAGCACTTTGAGCTGCTGATTATCGGCATCGTCGCCGTGTCGATCATCCCGACCGTGGTCGGTCTGGTTAAGGCTAAGCTGGGCAAAAAGAACGCGTAGCTCGAGCCAGCGCGCAAACCGTGCCGTTGAGGCCCGTCACCCTTTACGGTGGCGGGCCTTTCTGCTTCGGTCAAATGAAAATACTTTACTTAGTTAAAGAAAAGCGTTTTATCAGACGCGTACGGGGAGTACAATCTCGTGCATGCGAATCGACGTGCCATCGGCTTTGATGCCGTTCGCGTGTCCCGTCCGGCTCTACGCTCCGGGCGTGCGACGTTGCGACGCGGTCGGCTTCGGTCTTTGCGTGCGGGTTCGCGAGTATGCAACTGTGTATGTAAGGAGCGACATATGACTGTCGAGAAGAAGGATATCGATTGGGGTAGCCTCGGCTTTGGCTACATGAAAACCGATTACAGCTACGAGGCTCATTGGAAGGATGGCGAGTGGGACGAGGGCGGCCTGACCACCGACCACACCCTGCATGTCTCCGAGTGCGGTGGCATCTTCCATTACTGCCAGGAGGTCTTTGAGGGCCTGAAGGCCTACACCGCCGAGGATGGCAGCATCGTCTGCTTCCGTCCCGACATGAACGCCGAGCGTATGTACAACTCTGCGCAGCGCCTCGAGATGCCCCCGTTCCCCAAGGACAAGTTCGTTGAGGCCATCAAGCAGGTCGTTTCTGCCAACGCCGCCTGGGTTCCGCCCTTCGGTTCCGGCGCGACCCTGTACGTGCGTCCGTTTATGATCGGCTCCGGTGACGTGATCGGCGTGGCTCCCGCTCCTGAGTACACGTTCCGCATCCTCGTGACCCCGGTCGGTCCGTACTTTAAGGGTGGTCTCAAGCCCGTCAAGCTGCGCGTTTCCGAGTACGACCGCGCCGCACCGCACGGCACCGGCAACATCAAGGCTGGCCTCAACTACGCCATGTCCCTCAAGCCCACGATGGAGGCCCATCGCGAGGGCTATGCCGAGAACCTGTATCTCGACTCCGAGTCCCGCACCTATGTCGAGGAGACCGGTGGCGCTAACGTCCTGTTCGTGAAGGAGGACGGCACGCTCGTCGTTCCGCAGTCGCACACTGACTCCATCCTGCCCTCCATCACCCGTCGCTCGCTCGTTCAGGTTGCTCAGGACCTGGGCATAACCGTCGACCAGCGCCCCGTCGAGTGGGCCGAGGTCAAGGCCGGCACCTTTGTGGAGTGCGGCCTGTGCGGCACCGCCGCCGTCATCTCCCCGGTGGGCGAGATCGACAATAAGGTTTACGGTGCCGATGAGACCGTGACCTTCCCGGCTGGCTACACCGAGATCGGTCCTGTGATGAAGAAGCTCCGCGAGACCCTGACCGGCATCCAATCTGGTGCTGTCGAGGATAAGCACGACTGGGTTTACACCGTCGCGTAAGCTGCCATAGCTGTTCGGCCCGAGGGCAACCTTCCTTTCCGGCGCGTCCTCGGACATGAAAGAACCTCCGCTGCGCACTTCGTGCGGCGGAGGTTCTTTCGTCCTGCGGAGTGCGCCGGAAAGGAAGGTTGCCCTCGGGCCTGCGTTACCTCGGCGCTGCCGTTACGGGCAATATAGATCTGAATTAAAGATGGCGCG
>NZ_QSTE01000028.1:0-4197 GCF_003438115.1 Collinsella sp. OM08-14AT | reverse complement strand
CTGAATTAAAGATGGCGCGCGGCCTTTTAGGCCGCGCTTTTGTTTTGGTTCGCGCCATGTGGGGGTGGTGGCGACGTGCATTTTTGCGAGTATTCTGCAATCGAAGGCCCCTGCATACCGGCCTCGGGCAAAAAATCGGGATTTCTCGATGTTTTCTACGAATGATGGGCGGGGTTATGGGCTGACAGCGTTTGATTTGCAGGGATATTTGCGCTCTTTGGCATTTATCGCGGCGCCCGAAGCCCTTGGTTATGTTGAATACTCCTAAAAATGCACGGCACTTAGAGGGGGACCTTCGCGAAAAAGGAAACCGCCCCGTCGAAGTATGCATTCGACAGGGCGGTTTATGCATTTGGCCGATTAAAGATGCGCTGTCAAACTACTAGAACTTGACGGTCGGGGCCTGGCGGGCTGCTTCGGCGGCCTCGAAGCCCTGGCGCTCCTTAAACTGGAAGATGCCGGCAAAGATGACAGCCGGGAACGTCTGGATGGCGTTGTTGTAGCTGAGCACGCAGTCGTTGTAGCTCTGGCGTGCATAGCTAATCTTGTTCTCGGTATCCTCGAGCGATGCCTGCAGCTGCGTAAAGTTGGTGTTTGCCTTCAGATCGGGGTAGGCCTCGGCCACGGCGAAGAGCTGGCGCAGCGCATCGGTCAGCACGTTGTCGGCTTCCATCTTGGCCTCGGGCGTGGTGGCCTTGACGGCGGTGTTACGCGCGCTGATCACGGCGGAGAGCGTCTCTTGCTCGTGCTTGGCGTAGCCCTTGACGGTCTCGACCAGGTTGGGGATCAGGTCGTTGCGGCGCTGCAGCTGCGTATCGATGTTCTGCCAGGCGTTATCGATGCGGTTACGCTTGGTGACCATGTTGTTGTAGATGCCGGCGATGGCGCAGACAATCACAATGACAACAACGATGCCGATGATGACGGTAATCATGATGTCTCCGTTTCGAATGGCCGCGGCGGCATGCGCCAGCTGCCGTTGGTATAACGCTACTAGTATACCCGCAACGTTTTGCCGTGCCGAACTTTCCGGTAAGCGTTATGTTTTCGGCGGGGTCGGCACCGGGGTAAAACGCGCGAGGTACAGGTGTAAGATATGCGACAGATTGACGAGTGTTGTCTTTGCCCTGAGGATGGCGATACCAGTGGACCTTCGCATTAAGAAAACCTACCGTGCCCTGTTCGATGCTTTCACCGAGCTTCTCGAGTAGCATCGTTTTGAGGATTTGACGGTTGCTATGCTGTGCGACCGGGCCATGATTCGCCGCACGACGTTCTATAAGCACTTTCGCGATAAAAACGATTACTTCGCCTTTTATATCGATGAGCTCATGTCGGGCTTGCCGCAAAAACAGCCCGATGAGGCCGGCGCAGTGTCTGCCGAGGACGTGCGCGCGCTTCGACATGCGATTTTGGACGATGCCATGGATTTGATTCTGGCGCACGAGCAGCTCATGGATAACATTTTGGCAAGCAGCATGTCGGGTATGTTGACCAACGTTATTTGCGACCGCATTGTCCGTTCCATCCGCGAGCGTGTGATGAACGTGCTTGCCGAGGATGCCCTGGCCCCCGTTTCGCTTGAGACGACGTCTGAGTTTGTCGCCGGCGGTATTATTCGACTTTTCACGATATGGTGGGAGTCGGGTCACGACCTCGAGCGTCGACCCGAGATGGCCGACGTGGTCGATGCGCTGTTCGAGCGAACCATGACGCCGGTACATCATTAGAAGTGGCGGAGAGAGGGGGATTCGAACCCCCGGAACGCTCTCGCGCTCAACGGTTTTCAAGACCGCCGCATTCAACCGCTCTGCCATCTCTCCGTGAGTCGTAATGATAGCATCGTTTTGAATTTGCAACAGGGAAGGCGAACGATGACGATCACCGAAATCGATGAGAAGTTCATGCGCGAGGCGCTGGCCGAGGCGCGCGCCGCCGCGGCGGTGGGCGAAGTTCCCATTGGCGCTGTGGTGGTGCGCGCGGGTGAGATCGTCGCGCGGGCGCATAATCGTCGCGAGCTCGACCAGGACCCTTCGGCGCATGCAGAGTTCGCGGCCCTGTGCGCTGCCGCTCGGTCGCTCGGTCGCTGGCGCCTTTCCGATTGCACGGTCTATGTAACGCTCGAGCCCTGCTGCATGTGCGCGGGTCTTATGGTCAACACGCGCGTAGGACGCTGCGTGTATGGCGCGGCCGATGCCAAGGCGGGCGCGTTGGGATCCCTATACGATTTGAATGCCGACTCGCGCCTGAATCATCGGTTTAATGTGGCGACTGGGGTCCTGGCGGATGAGTGTCGTGAGGTGTTGAGCGGCTATTTTAGTGGGCTGCGTGGCACCGATGGTACTGGCTGCGGCTGTGGGGCCGATCTTGAGGCACATGCCGCTCATGCCGAGGCGCTCGCGTGTGCCGAAGATATCGCCGTTGAGGCGGTCGATTTTGGTGCCGCGTGCCGCCGGCCCCGCCGTGTGCTGTTGGCGATTGATTCCTTTAAGGGCAGCGTGTCGAGTGCGCAGGCGGAGGCGGCGGTTGCCGAAGGCGTGCGCCGCGTTTGGCCCGATGCCGAGGTGTGCACATTGCCGCTGGCAGATGGTGGTGAGGGAACGCTCGATGCCGTTGCCGCCTGCGGTGGCGAGCTTGTGACCTGCGAGGTTGCAGGGCCCTTGGGCGAGCGTGTGCCTGCCCGGATGCTGGTTGATGTCGAGCATGAGTCGGCTGTTATTGAGATGGCCGAAGCCGCGGGCATCGGGTACTCGCCTTGCACGGAGTCGTCGGCGCTGGCTGCTACAACCTATGGCGTGGGCGAACTGATGCTTCATGCGGTTCGCGCGGGTGCAAAGACTATCTATATTGGCTTGGGCGGCAGCGCCACCAACGACGGCGGCGCCGGCATGCTGCAGGCGCTGGGCGCGCGTGTGGTCGATGAGCACGGCCGCGATATCGCTCCCGGTCTCGCGGGTCTCGAACACGTGGTGAGTATCGATTTGGCGCCAGCGCTTCGGGCGCTGAACGGCGTGCGTGTCGTGGTGCTTTCCGATGTCGAGAACCCACTCGTGGGACGCCGAGGTGCCCTAGCGGTGTTCGGTGGGCAGAAGGGCCTGCCGACAGATGATACCGAGGCGCTACGCAGGTACGACAGTTGGATGGTCGGCTACGGTCGTTTGCTCGATGCGGCGATTGCCGGAGCTCGAGCCCAGGGGTTGATGCGCACACCCGAGGGCGCACGGACATTTGGCTCGGTGCTCGGCGTGCCCGGTGCCGGTGCTGCGGGCGGCCTAGGTGCTGCGCTGCTGGCGCTCGGTGCGGAGCTGCGCTCTGGCGTGGAGACGGTGCTCGATCTGGTTGGGTTTGACGAGCGCGTGCGCGATGTCGACCTGGTCATTACAGGCGAGGGCAATATGGATGAGCAATCCGCCGCCGGCAAGGCGCCGGTGGGTGTGGCCTGCCGTGCGAAGCGATATGGCAAGCCGGTGGTCGCCGTCGTGGGCGGTCGTGCCGACAACCTGGATGCGGTGTACGAGCAGGGTATCGACTTGGTTTTGCCGATTTGCCGCAAGCCCATGGATCTGGAGCAGGCACTCGATCCGCAAGAAGCCACAACCAACCTCATCTGTGCCGGCGAGTCTGCCGCCCGAGCCTACGACCTCGGCCGCCTCTAAAACCCATCCCCTCGATAAGTTGCGGTGAAATACGGAGTGTTTTTGCCTTTAAGGCGCCAATTCAGTCCGTATTCCACCGCAACTTCGTGAATTGCCATCCGAGGCTGGTCGACATGGGTCTCGAGTCGGACCGTTTGCCACGAAACACGGCTATCTACTACGTTTAACCGGCCATCCTCGACCATCCCGGAATTTGTGAAATTAAAACCGCAGGTAGAAAGCTTGCCGATTTTCGAAAAAGCCGGCTATGGTTGACCCCTGCGGCCTAAACGTAGTAGATAGGCCCTTTTCGTGGCGCAGCGTCAGACCAGTCTATTTGGGACGGGGCTATTTTGT
Organism: Collinsella sp. OM08-14AT; assembly: GCF_003438115.1. NCBI lineage: Bacteria > Bacillati > Actinomycetota > Coriobacteriia > Coriobacteriales > Coriobacteriaceae > Collinsella > Collinsella sp. OM08-14AT. The sequence goes on along the minus strand of NZ_QSTE01000028.1, from coordinate 205 downwards.
GGGTTGTGGGGGATAAAGATTGCCGACGGTTTAATCCCGCCGAACCCCTTTGATGGCGCGAATGGTTCGATTTGACGACCGAATGGCAACCTGACGCGGAATGGCGGGTCATTTAAATTGCTACACTTTTAAGCATATGGCGATGTCCTGCCTTGCGTTTTTGCGCGGGGGGTGTTCCTATAGTTTTGTCAACTGGGAAATGCTC
>NZ_QSTE01000027.1:0-12149 GCF_003438115.1 Collinsella sp. OM08-14AT | reverse complement strand
GGGCGCCGCCCACCGGTCAGCGGCCAGAGCATGGGGGGCACGCCCGGTCCCGTTCCGAACCCGGAAGCTAAGCCCCATCGCGCCGAGAGTACTGCGGGGCCAGCCCGTGGGAGGCCAGGGCGCCGCTGACCGGTGGACGGCACCGAGCCGCCAGCTGAGATGAGAAGGGGGAGGCCTCGCGGCCTCCCCCTTTTTGCGTTAATAGGGGCCGTCACTTTACTTCGCTGTGTTTTTAACCCTCGTTTGTCGCATCTTCTGCGAACGGGCTACAATGTCTTAGTCTGTGCAGCATGGAGGTGATTATGGCCGAAGCCGGAATCGGCGTTGATATCGTCGAGATTTCCCGAATGAAATCAATCCTTGAGAAGACGCCAGCGTTTGCCCGGCGCGTGTTTACCGATGAAGAGCGCGCGTATTGCGATGCATCGTCTCGTCCTGCCGCGCATTATGCCAGTCGCTTTGCTTCTCGTGAGGCCGTGCTTAAGGCGCTTGGTACGGGTTTTAGCCAGGGCGTTGGCCGTAAAGACGTTTCCGTAACGCGCGATAAGCTCGGTAAGCCAAAAGCGCTGCTTTCGGGCCGTGCTCTTGATATCGCCCGGGAATTGGGCGTTGTCGAGGTTGCTCTTTCTATTACTTTGACGGGTGACTTGGCTGTCGCTAATGCCATTGCGATCACCGAGGATTCTCGACCTAAACCTAAGGAAGAAAAGGTGAGCACGAAGGAGCGCGTTGCTCAGACATTTAAAGAGGCTCGTTCTGTCTTAGACGAGCTCGAACAGCTGCAACAATCTGCTTTGTCGGAACATCTGGGTGATGATCCGCAAGATGTGCTAGGAGCATAGATGAAACCGGTTTTGAGTACCGAGGAAGTCGTTCGCCTCGAAGATATCATCGAGCGTGAGGGCACCTCGAAGGCCGAACTCATGGAGTTGGCGGGAGAATTTGCCGCCAATGAGATTTTAAAGCTCAACCCCGATCGCGTTCTTGTATTGGTCGGTTTTGGCAACAATGGCGGAGATGGCTGGGTTGCCGCTGACATTCTGACGCATAAGGGCGTTGATGTAGATATCGTCTCTCCGGTTGAGCCGGATGAGATCCCTGCCGCTCTCGCTCGTCATGTTGCCCGCCGCACTGCTGGCCGCGACGTGCACGTTTGCGTCGGTCCCTCGCGTGACGAACTCGAGGTTTTGATCGATAAGGCCGATGTTGTTGTCGATGCCATTTTTGGTACCGGTTTCCACGGGAATCTGCGTGCGCCGTTCTCCATTTGGATTCCTACGGTCAATGAATGCGCCGATTGTGTCGTATCCATTGATGTCCCCTCGGGCCTGAATGCCGAGACGGGCGTTGTTGATGACGACTGCATTCGTGCCGAGCGCACGGTGACGATGATTGCGCCCAAGATTGGTCTGTATAGCGCTGATGGTCCTGAGTATGCCGGCGATTTGACCTGCGGCAATCTTTACGACCGTCTTGACGAGGTCATCGATGATGTCGACCACGCCGCCGAGATTGTCGAGCCCGGTGACTTAGTTGATTACTTTGCTCCGCTACCATCGAATATCGATAAGTATTCCCGTGGCTCCGTGCTTATTGTCGCCGGATCAGCGCAATATCCTGGTGCTGCCATTATGGCGGCCAAGTCTGCAGCTCGCGCGGGTGCTGGTTACGTGGCAGTCGCGGCTCCTGACGCCTGTGCCAATCTCATTCGCATGGCACTTCCTTCGATTCCGGTCTTTGCCATTCCGTCGGATTCTCGCGGTTCTTTTGGCGCCGCTGCGCGCATGACGGTATGCGAGATTGCTAAGAAGTACAGCTGCGTGCTTTGTGGCCCCGGCATGACGACGTCTGCCGGTGCCATGCAGGTGGTTTCCGGCCTACTCGAGCTCGATGTGCCGCTTATCTTGGATGCCGATGCTCTCAACTGCCTTGCCAAGATTGCAATCGATGGCATCGACAGCAATCCCGAGATGTATCGTCGTGAGCAGCCGCTCGTTATGACGCCGCATTATCGTGAGCTTTCGCGTCTCGTTGCCGGCGATGAGGTCAATGACCTGGGCACAGCGATTGCTGCTGCGCAAAAGGTTGTCTGGGCCGCCGGTTCCGATAACCTCGTTGTTATCGCTAAGGGTCCGACGACGGCCATTTGCGGTGTTGAGCGCGTGTTGCTGCCGCTCTCGGGCCCGGCGTCGTTGGCGACCGCTGGCTCGGGTGACGTGCTTGCGGGTATTCTGGCCGGCACGCTAGCCACCATGCGCGACGAGATGGACCGCTGGGAGCTGCTGTACTCCTATGCTGTCGCGCTTCATAGCTATGCCGGTTTTGCCGCGGCGACGGAGTTTGGCGAGAAGAGCGTTATCGCGACCGATCTTATCGACTTGATCGGTCCCGCCATGGAATTGGCGGCAAAGGATGCACTCGATGATCTGGGAATCACAGACGAAGGGTCGGATGATTAAGTATGAATAAAGCCGATTTGACGCGTTGGTCCTGGGTCGAGATCGACCGCGGGGCGCTTCGCCGCAACACGAGGGCCTATAAGAATTTGCTGAATCCGCGCCAGCGCCTGTGCTGCGTGGTTAAAGCCGACGCTTATGGTCATGGAGCTGTTGAGTGCGCCAAGATCATGTATTCGGCCGGTGCCGACATGTTTGCCGTGGCGACGGTTAACGAGGGCGTTGAGCTCCGGCAGGGCGGGATTACGAAACCCATCCTCATTCTTAGCGAGCCGCCTATCGAAGCCATTCCGACGTTGCTCGAGTTCGATATTATGCCCTCGGTCTATACGTCTGACTTTGCTCTTGCGTATGGCGAATGTGCTGTCGCGGCAGGCAAGGTGGGCAAGTATCATCTCGCCATCGAGACGGGCATGAACCGCATCGGCGTACATTACACGCAGGTGCTCGACTTTGTCCGCGGTATTAATTTTCATCGCGGCATTCAGTGTGACGGCGTATTTACGCACTTCGCCACGGCCGATGAACCTTCGGGCTGGGACTATAAGCTGCAGTGCCAGCGCTTTACCGAGGCAGTTCAAGCCATTAAGGATGCGGGTTTTGAGTGCGGTATCGTGCACTGCGCCAACACGCCGTCCTCGATGCTCGACCCCTCGATGCATTTTGATATGATTCGCGCCGGCGTTGGCTTGTATGGCATGCAGCCGTGCGAGCTGAGTGGCCGTGTGATGCAGCTCGATCCCGTTATGAGCGTTCATGCGCGCGTGACGCGCGTGGCACACCCTGCGATGGGCGAGGGCGTGGGCTACGGTTTTACCTACCGCGTACCGCGTACACGCGTTCAGATCTGTACGCTGCCGATCGGTTATGCCGACGGCCTATCGCGTACGCTTTCCAATCGTATGGACGTGCTGTATCGCGGCGAGCGCGTGCGTCAGGTTGGCAATATCTGCATGGATCAGTTTATGGTCGCCATTCAGTCCAACCCGGCACACGAGATTCCCGAGGCCGAGTATGGTGACGAGATGATTATTGTCGGCCGCGATGGCGATGCCGAGATCACTATGGACGAGATGGCCCGACTGCGCGGAACGATTAACTACGAGGTCGCCTGCGGCTTTGGCATGCGTCTCGACAAGGTCTACGTGTAGGAGTCGCCATGGGCGTCATGCACATCCCCGGCCATTCCCATCAGGCGCCACGCGAGGTCGCGCTCGAGGAAATTGAGGCCGTTCTGGGTGATTGTCACCTCTGTCAGCTTTATCAGTCGCGTCACAATATCGTGTTTGGCGTGGGAAACCCCCGCGCTCGCGTCATGTTTATCGGTGAAGCGCCGGGTCGCAACGAGGATTTGCAGGGCGAACCCTTTGTGGGAGCGGCGGGTGAAGACCTCAACGGCATTTTGTCCCTGGCAGGTCTTAAGCGCGAGGATGTCTATATCGCCAACGTGCTTAAGTGTCGCCCGCCGGGAAACCGCAATCCGCGTCCCGAGGAAGTGCTGGCTTGCTCACCGTTTTTGCGCGAGCAGATTCGAAGCATCTGGCCCGATATCATCGTGACGCTCGGCAACCCCGCAACGCACTTTGTGCTCAAGACCGAGATCGGCATTACCAAGCTGCGCGGCAGGTTCCATCAGATGGGGCACTTTGTGGTGATGCCGACGTTTCATCCTGCGGCGGCGCTGCGCAATCCGGCGTGGCAGGAGTTGCTGGAGGAAGACTTTAAGATGCTGGGCGACTATCTGGAGCGGCACCCCGCGCCGGAGACCGCCTCGGAATAATAAGGAGCGCATATGTCCCTGGAGCGCCTGGGGGTAGGTACCTATAGAACGGCTCGTACTGCCGATACGGAGCATTTTGGCGAGCTGGTCGCACCGTGTCTAGAAGATGGCGATGTGCTGATTTTGACCGGCGGCTTGGGTGTAGGAAAAACCCACTTTACCAAGGGCGTCTCGCGTGCCCTGGGCGATGAGCATATGGTCACGAGCCCTACGTTCGCGCTCATGGCCGTTCATGACCAAGGACGTATTCCGCTGTTCCATTTTGATCTGTACCGCCTGGAACATGCCTACGAGCTTGAGGATACGGGCATTTTTGACGTGCTGGGCTATGAGGGTGTTTGCCTGCTGGAATGGGGCGAGCAGTTTCAGGATGAACTGACAGATGAGTATCTTTCGGTGACGCTTAAGCGCGACGAGGACGATAGCGACGTGCGAACGATAACGCTCGAGGCGCACGGCGATCGCGCAAAGGAGCTTTCCCATTTGATAGATAGGGCTGTACAAGATGAGCTTGCATAACGACAACGCGCTGGTGGTGGCGCTCGACACATCGACCGACATGCTTGCCTGCGCGGCAAGCTGGATTGATGGGCAGACGGGCGAGACGAAGCTCGCGAGTGGCGACCACATGTGTCGCCGTCACGCCAACGTTGAGCTCGTGAATACCGTTGATGGCGTGCTGGCTCAAGCCGGTCTGAATCGCAGCGATGTTGGTTGCTACGTGGTCGGCCGCGGCCCGGGGTCGTTTACGGGCGTGCGCATCGGCATCTCCACTGCCAAGGGCCTCGCATGTGGTGCCAATGTTCCGCTGCTGGGCGTGTCGACGCTTGACGCTTGCGCTTGGACGGCGTGGAAGGCTGGCGTGCGTGGCAAGCTTGGTATCTTGGCCGATGCTATGCGCGGTGAGGTATATCCGGCGCTGTATATGCTGGTCGATGAGGGTCCCGAGCGTCAATTTGAGCGCGAACACGTGGTCAAGGCCGCCGTGGCGCTCGATGAGTGGCGCCAAGCAGCGGACTGGGACCAGGTTCAGCTGACCGGTGACGGTCTTGTGCGCTATGGCAAGCTGCTGGGTGAGGACGAGACCGCCCGCTGCGTGGAGCGCGACCTGTGGTGGCCTTCGGGCGAGGGCTTGCTGCTCGCGCACGCTGCGGGTGACGGCGATCCGGCCCGCGTCCTGCCGATTTACACGCGCCTTTCGGATGCCGAGGAAAACGAGCGCAAGCGTCTTGGTCTTGCCGAGAGTGCGCAGAGCGAAATTACGGGTGTTGCCGATGAGCTCGCCGGTCGTCATCTGCAGTTCCGTCCCATGGGCGCGGCGGATGCCGAGGGCGCGAGCGCGCTGGAGGCTGCCTGCTTTGAAGGTGCCGGACACGAGGCATGGACGCCGGGCATGTTCCTGTCCGAACTGGGCGAGGACGTCGCTGCGCCGCGTAGTTGGTGGGTGGCACACGACGACGGCAAGCTGCTGGGCCTTGCCGGCGGTATGGTCGTGGACGGTGATGTGCAGATTCTGGATGTCGCCGTCGACCCGGCACATCGCCGTGAGGGCATTGCCCGCAAGCTGCTGTCGCACGTGAGCTATGATGCCCAGATGCTCGGCTGCACCACGGCTTCGCTCGAGGTCGAGGACGGTAACGAGGGAGCGATCGCGCTTTATAACGCTCTGGGCTTTACCGAGGCTGGCCGTCGCCGCGGCTACTATGGTGCCGGCAAGGACGCCATCGTCATGACGGCTCCGCTGCCCCTGGTGCTTCCGGTCGACAATGCTTCGCCCGAGCCGACGGCGGCAGAGCAGCGCGTATGGCCGCTGCCTGCGCCTTGGCGCTCTGCCGAGGAACGTGTCGAGATTGAGCGTCGCCGCCTCGTACTCGCTATCGAGAGCTCCTGCGACGAGACGGCGGTGGCGATTATCGATGCGGATGGCAATATGCTGGCCAACCAGGTGTCGACGCAGATTGATTTTCATGCACGCTTTGGCGGCGTGGTGCCCGAGATCGCCTCGCGCAAGCACGTCGAGGTGATTGTGAGTGTCGTGGATGCGGCACTCGAGGACGCCGCAGCGTCGCTGGGCCTTACGGGCGGAGCCATTACACCAAGTGAGCTTGCCGCCGTGGGCGTGACACAGGGTCCGGGCCTGGTTGGCGCCCTGGTGGTGGGCGTCGCCTTTGCCAAGGGCTTTGCGTATGCTGCCGGCAAGCCGCTCGTGTGCGTCAATCATCTGGAGGGCCACCTGTTTGCCAACCTGTTGGCGCAGCCCGACCTCAAGCCCCCGTTTATCTTTACGCTTGTCTCGGGCGGGCACACCATGCTCGTGCACGTGAAGGCATGGGGCGACTACGAGGTACTTGGTGAGACACTCGACGATGCTGTGGGCGAGGCCTTCGACAAGGTAGCCAAGGCGTTGGGTCTGGGCTATCCCGGTGGCCCCATCATCTCCAAGCTGGCCGAGACGGGCAATCCCCGCGCGATCGATTTTCCTCGCGCGCTTAACAGCAGGGGGGACTATCGCTTCTCGCTTTCGGGCCTCAAGACGGCGGTGACGCTCTACATCGAGCAGGAGACCAAGGCTGGGCGCACGATTCACCTGCCCGATCTGGCGGCTTCGTTTGAGGCAGCCGTCTTTGACGTTCAGTACAAGAAGGCCAAGAACGCGCTGCATGCCACCGGATGCAAGGAATACTGCATCGGCGGCGGCGTCTCGGCTAATCCGCATCTGCGCGAGATGATGATCAAGAAGCTTGGGCGCCAGGGCATCCGCGTGACGGTGCCGCCTCTCTCGGCATGCACCGACAACGCCGCCATGATCGCGGAGGTCGCCCGCCGTAAATTCGACCGAGGTGAAATCTCGCCGTTCGACGTCGACGCCGATCCAAACATGACGCTGTAGCTGGTACGGCGCGGTCCCCGGACGGAGGGGCCGGATATAAGGTTTCCTGCTCTACAGTCCTGCGCAAGACGAAGGACACATTAAGTGGCCTTCTTTGCGTGCGGAACTCGCGATAAACCTTATATCCGGCCCCTCCGGCCGGGGACCTTTCTGTATCGATATGGCTTCTGGGCTGGATCGGCGTCGACAACGTCCAGCAAGGTTAACCAGCCTGCGTCGAATTTCCGGCGTTCTTTAGCTGAAAGAAAAAGTTGGTGTGCGGAGCTTTGCTCCGCATTTGGGATGGGAGCTCCCGCGGCTCCCGAGGGGGCATCTCTCATGCAAAAACTTTTGTCGGGTAAAGTCCGAGGTTAGTGGCGTTTTATAACGAGAAATTCAAAAAAGTTGAAAATTCATTACTTATTTGCGTTGACTTTAGGTAACTAAAGTTTCATACTGCTTTTCATCCACTGGGGGATGTGAACACGCACGGATTGTTCGCATCATGATTGAAGAGGATTTCCTAGACATGTTCACGCATCAGCTAAACATTATCAGCGTAGTAATTATCTGATGCGGGTTAGCACATACAGCTAGCCCGTACGATAACGGGCGGCTGATGAAGATGAGGGCCGTCGAGCGCAACCGACGGCCCTCATTTTTTATGTCTGAGAAGTTCTTTTTAGAGGAGGAAATGTAATGAACGGAGTTTTGCTCATGGTTGTGGCCGCGGCGGTGCTCGCCTGCGGCTATCTGGGCTATGGCCGATGGCTGGCCAACAAGTGGGGCGTTGACAAAGAGGCCCTCACGCCGGCCAAGCGCATGAAGGACGGCAAGAGCTTCTCGCCCGTCTCTGCCTTCACCGCGTTCTCGCACCAGTTCAGCTCGATCTGCGGTGCCGGCCCTGTTACGGGTACGATCGTCGCCATGGCCTTTGGCTGGCTGCCCGTCGTGCTCTGGGTCCTCGTCGGCGGCATCTTCTTTGGCGCCGTCCACGACTTTGGCGCCCTGTATGCCTCGATGAAGAACAACGGCAAGTCGCTCGCTCAGCTCATCGAGAAGTACATCGGCAAGACCGGCCGTCGCCTGTTCCTGCTGTTCTGCTGGCTGTTCTGCATCATCGTCATCGCCGCCTTCACCGACATGGTCTGCAAGACGTTCATGTTCACCCCGGCCGTTGACGCTTCTGGTGCTGCTACCGGTGCCATCGACTTCACCAAGTCCTATGCCGCCGGCTGCGCTGGTACCATCTCCATCCTGTTCACCTTCGTCGCTATCGCCTTTGGTTGGGCCCAGAAGAAGTTCAACCTCACCGGTGCTACCGAGTTCGTCACCGGCGTGGTCCTCATGGTTCTCATGTTCGCCGTCGGTATGCAGTTCCCGGTCTACCTGGATAAGTTCCAGTGGTTCGCCGTCGTCATGGTCTACCTGGTCTTCGCTGGCGCTATGCCCATCCAGATGCTCAAGACCCCGCGTGACTACCTCACTTCCATCATGATGATCGTCATGATCGTTTGCGCTGTCCTCGGCATCGTCGTCCTGGGCGTCAACGGTCAGGCCACCATCACCGCTCCGGTCTTCACCGGCTTCTCCACTGCCTCCGGCATGATGTTCCCGGTCCTGTTCGTCTCCGTCGCTTGCGGTGCTCTCTCCGGTTTCCACAGCCTCGTTTCTTCCGGCACCTCTTCTAAGCAGGTCGAGAAGGAGCAGGACGCCGTCAAGGTCGGTTACGGCGCAATGATCGTCGAGTCCTTCGTCGGCATCCTTGCCATCATCGTCGCCGGCATCATGTTCTCCGACATGAACACCGCCGGTACCGGCGCCATCAACGCTGGCGTCGCTTCCACCCCGTTCCAGATCTTCGCTGCTGGTATCTCCCGCGGTATGCAGGCCTTCGGTGTTGACGGCACGCTCGCTACCGTCTTCATGACGATGAACGTTTCCGCTCTGGCCCTGACCTCGCTCGACGCCGTCGCCCGCATCGCCCGCACCTCGTTCTCCGAGTTCTTTGCCCAGACCAACGACGCCCTGGCCATCGAGTCCAAGGCCGGCTACATGAAGGTTCTCGGCAACCCCTGGTTCGCCACGGTCGTCACCCTGCTTCCCGGTCTCGCCCTCGCCTTTGGCGGCTATGCCAACATCTGGCCGCTCTTTGGCGCTTCCAACCAGCTGCTCGGCGGCATGACCATGATCACCCTCGCCGTGTTCTGCAAGTGCACCGGCCGCAAGGGCTGGATGCTCTACGTGCCCGTCGCCTTCCTGCTCTGCTGCACCTTCACCTCGCTGGTCCAGAGCGCCATGGGCTGCATGACCGCTGTCCAGGCTTACGGCTTCTTCGGCACCATCCCGGCTACCGCCACCACGGCCGCCGTCTCCGTCGCCGCCACCAAGGGCTTGCAGCTCGTTTTCGCCGTCCTGCTGATGGTCCTGGGCCTCATCGTCGCCGTCAACTGCCTCAAGGAGTTCTTCGGCAAGGAGGCCGGCTCCATGCCCGACGAGGAGCCCGAGTGGTCCGAGATGGGCAAGGCCGAGTACGGTCGCGCCGCTGCCGCTGAGGCTCCTGCCGACGCCGAGGCCGCTAAGGCCTAGTCGGTCGGACGGGTTGAATCTCCCATCTATTTGACTCGGAAAGACCGGGTCCGCAATCAAGCGGACCCGGTCTTTTTTCTTGTGATAACAGGTGGTGCAAGGGCGTTCTCGCAGATGTTTTGCGTGGATAGGCTCGTGCGTTGTACCATATGGACGTATATGTGTGCATATGAAAGGGGCCCCGTGGCCAAGACGGTATATTCCGATAATCAAAACAATGTCGATGCTCTGGCTGAGCGTCTGAGCAGCCAGACGTCGCTTTCTGCCGAGCGCGCCAAGCTGGTTGCCTACGACCTGCTCTGCCGCAAGGCGCTCAAGATTAAGTCGAGCGCGCTGGCGCAGATTTTCCGCTCCGTCGATAAGGAATGCGATACCAAGGCGATGCGCGATGAGCTTATCGCGGCAAATATCGTGACCAAGATCGAGGGCAGCGGCATTAACGGGCGCCCGGCGTTCTATACCATCAATGTCGAGATCCGCGATGCCCAGGAGCAGCCTGCCGAGTCCGTCGAAGATTTTGTCGTCGAGGATTCCGCTGACGTGCCTGCTGTGGAAGAAGTTGCTCCGCGTGAGCATGTTGATACCGATGAGTTGCTCGATGAGAACGTCGTGCGTGCCTTTACGGCCAAGGCAGGGCGCGGCGGTTTTGGCGGGGGTGGCAAGCGCGATGCGCAGCGTCGCGCCCAGCAGGAGCGCTTCCGTCGCGCCGTTGCTCGAAAGGGTGAGACGGATGCCGAGGCTGTTGAGAACGAGGTTGCTGCCGAGTCGCAGAGGCCCGCGAAGGAGCAAAAGCCCGTGGAGGCCCAGGAGCCCCAGCGTCGCCGTGGTGCCCACTTTAAGGCTGCGCAGCAGGATGTCGCGCATGAGGTTGAAGAGCTTTCCGAGGCCGCAGACGATGTTGAGGAGTCTGCCAAGAAGGCCCCGGGCTCATGTCGTCCCGGACGTGGTTTTGCGAGGCGCGCGTATCCCGTAAGGCGTCAGGAGAAGGGCGAGCCGGCTCCGACCGCTCAGGCCGAGAAGGCCGAACAAACCGAGAAAACCGTTGAGCCGGCGGCTCGCGAGCAGCAACCTTCCGAGTCGCAGCCTGCGGCTGACACTGAGGTCAAAGCTCAACATACCGCTGATAAGCAGGCGGGGGAGAGCGCCTCAGGCAAGCCCCGCCGTCGTCGTCACCGCGGCGGTCGTGGCTCAAATGCCGAGGCCGCGGCCGAGAAGACAGCGACACAAAACGGAGATGAGAAGGCCGAGACTCCGGTGGATCAGGTCAAGCGCCAGCCGGCGAAGGAGGCCAAGTCCGATCGTCCGCAAAAGCGCTCGTCTGCGCCCAAGCAGGAACGTAATACCCGGGCAGATTCCAAGCGTAAGCCTCATGCACAGGCTGAGCCTGCCGCGGCTGATAGTGCTACCCAGCAGCCCGAGTCGGCCGTCCACGGCGAGGTATCGGCGTTTGCCCTTGCCCGCGTTTTGGGCAGGCAGCTGCTCAAAGTTGTCCCTACGCCTACGGCGCTCTCTAAGATCAAGGAACAGCAGACTCAAATTGTTAAGGTCGAGGGCAAGGACGGCAAAAAGGCGCCGCAGCGCACTCAGCACAACGAGATGTCCAACCGCAAGATTGCCGAGGAAATCGCAATCATCCAGGCTTGGATCGAGCAAAACCGAGGTGCCGATACGCCGGTTGCCTCGCGCCGCCAGCGTGCCTACCAGATTTTTAACGACGAGAAGGCTTTTGACGGCAAGCACGGTGAGCGCCTGATAAGGCGCATGACCGAAAAGGGCATCAGCATGCAGGCGATCAAGGTCGCCCCCAACCGCCCCGTGCACTTTACGGGTTTCTTTACGCTGGGCGCCGATAAGCCGTTCATTATGGTCGAGAACCTGGACACCTACGACGAGATCGTCAGGCTGCTGCGTGGCCGCAAGCACGCCAAGCTCTTTGGCATCAAGGTGGGCGGCGTGATTTTTGGCGGCGGATGCAAGGCGAGCGTCTCGCATGCCCTGGACGATTATCTGGCCGAGATCGGCTATCGCTTTAACTACGTCTACTACGTGGGCGATATCGACCGCGAGGGCGCGCGCATCGTCGAGCAGGCTCGCAATGCCAATGTGGTTGAGATTCGCCTGCATGCCGGTATGTACCGCGCCATGCTCGCCGAGCATAAGCGTCGCGTGAAGGCCGGCGGCGAGTGCGAGCGCGCGGCTGCCAACCAGGGCGTGCCGCAGAACTTGGCGGCGACGATCAAGGATCTGCCCATGGTCACGCGCGTGCAGTTCCGCAATGTGCTACGTGAAGGCGGGCGCATTCCGCAGGAGATTCTGATGACCGCCGACTATCGGGATGGCGACTCGGGAAGCTTCGACCGCATGCTGAACAACTAAATTCCGCCGGCCCCGGGAGAGCGGGGACACCGGCTTAGGTTTCCTGCTCTACAGTCCTGCTCACGACGGAGGCCACATT
>NZ_QSTE01000026.1:0-12288 GCF_003438115.1 Collinsella sp. OM08-14AT | reverse complement strand
GATCCCGCAGGCGAAGCCGAGGACCAGCGAGACACCAAGCGCCCTGCCGGCACTCGCGGGTAGCCGCGGCACCAAAAAACGCCTGCGCACTCGATGGATTCGGATGCCCGACAGAGGCTCCTTATGGCTGCTTCCTTCCGGACCTGACCAGATTCGGAACATGTCGTCATCCGAACCCATCGAACGCGCTAGGCGCTCGGTATATCTTACCTGCTCCCGCCCGTCACGGCAAGTGGGGCGAACCCATCGGATGGATTCGCCCCACTCGTCCATATCGCTAGCGGCGCCTACGGTACAGGACCGCGCCGCCCGCTGCGGTCAGCGCGCCGATGCCGGCCATGGCCGCGAGCGCCTCGACCGGCAGGCTGCGGTCGCCGGTGTCGGGCATGCCGCCCTTGGAGCCGTCGCCGCTGGAGCCACTGCCGGAGCCGTTATCTGAACCGCCGCCCGAGCCGCCGCCCGGCGTGCCGGGGTTCTCGGGGGTGCCGGGCTCCTCGGCGTAGCTATTGGTGAAGACTGGCGGCACGTTGGCGTCGCCCTCGTAGGAGACCTTCGCCGACAGATAGCCCGTCTTGGTGCCGTCTGCCGCCTCGTCGCTCACCGTGACGACGATCTTGTGCGCCGCCTTGTCGTAGGTCACGTGCGCCTGACCGTCGTCGACCTCGCTCACCGTGAAGGTGTAGGTGCCAGCCTGCTTGAAGGTCAGCGCATCGAACGTGACGCTGCCATCGGCGGCATTCTTGGCGGTCGACATGACCTTGCCGTCCCGGCCCTTGAGCTCAAAGCTAAACTGGCCAGCCTTGAGCTCGGCGCCCTCGATCACCTTGGCGGCGCCCAGCTTGAGGGTGACGGGTGCGGCCTCGTAGCCGTTGGTGAAGGTCACCGAGGTGTCGTTCGCGGCATTGCCCTCGGCATCCATGAGCTCGTGCTTGACTGCGAGCGTGCCGTTGCCGGCATCGGTGACCGTCGTGCGCACTCGGTACGTCGCCCTGTCGTATGTCACGCCGCCCGCCGTGCCGGCGACTTCGCGCAGCTCGTAGCTGTGCGCGCCGGGCGCGGTGTAGGTGACGGGGCCGAGCGCGACCGTGCCGTCGGCGGCGTTCTTGCCCGTCGCCGCGACGCTCTCGCTGCCGTCGGCGGCAATCTTGATCAGCTGGAACTCGAACTCGCCCTCGGCCAGGTCACGGCCCTTAAGCTTCTTGTTCACCTTGATCTGGTCGGTGACGGAGCTCGGCGTCGGGTTCACGCCGTAGGTGTTGGTGAACTCGAACGCACCCCTGCCCTCGGGCGTGCCCTCTGCGGGCAGGACCTCCGCGGCGAGCGTGCCCGCATTGGTGTCCTCGACCACCTTGACCGTGAAGATCCTGCTCGCCGTCGCGTCATTGACCACGCCGTCGACCGAACCGGACTCGCTCACCCGGTAGGCAAACGTCTTGGTGCGCAGGCCGTCACCGTCGATCTCGACGCCATCGAGATCGCTCGGCTGCTTAAACGTGACATGGCCCAGCTCGACGTTGCCGGCGGCGTCGTTGGTCGCCTCGGTCACCGTCTTGCCGGAGGCGTCGACCAGTGCGGGCGCGCCGTCCAGCGGCTCAATCTTAAAGGCGTACCTGCCCGCAATGTCAGCCTGCGTGAGGCCGAGTCCGGCCTGGCCGAGCGCCAGCGTCTTGGCACCCGCGATGTCGACCGTCGCCTCGCCGGCGCTATAGCCGTTCACAAACGACAGCGTGCCGTCGGAGCCCTCGGGGTAGACCACGGCCACATCCAGCCCGCCCTTACCGTTATCGGTCACCTTGACCGTAATGCCGAAGCTCGACACGGCCGCCGTCACGCCCGCGGGCAGCCGGTCCGTACCGTCCTCGGAAACGGTATAGGGAATGACCCAGGAGCCGTCGGCGGCCCTGGTGGCGATGCCGTCCGCCACCATCTGCTCGAGAGCGTCGGTGGTGTAGGAGATGGGCGAGAACGAAAGTCCCACGGCCTCGCCGTCGCCGGAGGCCCGGTTGGTCGCGGTCGCGACCACATTGCCCTGGGCATCGCGGACGGAGAACGAGAACTCGCCCGCCGCCGCGGCGCGGCCCGTCAGCGTCTTGGTGGCGTTGATGGCCACGTTGCCCTCGCCGCCGAGCGTTCCGGTGGCCTCGTAGGAGTTCTGGAACGCGACCGTCACGGGCGCGGGCGCCGCCATGGCGTCATCTGCCGTGGAGACCTCGCTGCGGGCGACCTCGACACCGTCCTTGGCAACCGTGGTCGTGACCGTGAGCTTACCCGTCGCGGCGTCGTAGCTGGGCGCGATGGTCACCGTGCGCGGCACGGTGTCGTTGGTGTAGCCCTCGCCGCCGAGCTTGGTCTCGGTGACGGTGAAGCTGTAGGTCTTGTCCGCGTCGGCGTCGGTAAACTTCACGTCGCTGCCCGCAGCACAGCCAATGAGGTCGACCAGGTCGGCCGCACCGTCATCGGCCGCGGCCACGGCGTAGACGTCCTTTTCGGTCTTGAGGCCGAGCTTGGCGGCCGTCTCGGCGTCGGCGGTCACGGTGAAGGCGAACTGCCCCGCCTCCATGGAGCGGCCGGAGAGCGTCTTGGACAGGCGCACACCCGCGCGGGCCGAGTAGTCGAGCTTGGTCGTGTAGGTGTTGACGAAGTCGCCGCCGCTCGCCTGCGCGATCGCGGGCGTCGTGGCCGTAAGGTTGCCGGAGCCGTCGTCGGTCACGGTCACCGTCATCGTGGCGACGTGGTCGTCGTAGGCCACGCCGGCGATGGCGGAGCCGTCATCGGGCCTGACCTCGCGCACCGTGTAGGTGAAGGTCTTGGCGCGCACGCGCTTGCCGCCGACCTCGGCGAACCCGGCATCTTTGATGTCATTGAGCGTGTAGCGGATGGAGCCGAAGTCAAAGGCGACCCTATCGCCCGCCTTGGTGCCGGCGGCGGCCGTCACACTGACGGTCTTGGAGCCGTCGGCGGAGCCCTCGGGCATGGGAGCGCCGCCCTCGCCCGCGAGCGTGAACTGGAAGCTATCGCCCTCCGCCCAGTCGCGGCCCTCGAGCGTCTTGGTGAAGAGTCCCGCGGTGGAGACGTCCCTGCCCTCGGTGGCCGTTCCGTACGTGTTGGTGAACGCTGCAGTCGCGCCTGCCTCGGTCACGGTGCCCTCGGCCCCCTCGGCCGTGGTCGCGTAGCCCTCGGCGGCATCCTCGGTCACGGTATAGTGCGCGCCCACGAGTAGGCCGGAGATAATCTTCTCCCCGCCATCCTTAAGCGTGAAGTTCGCCTTGCCGTCCGCGAACGTCACGGCGTGCTCGCCCTTGCCGAAGGTGCCGGAGACGGGCTCGCCGTCCCCGTCGGTCAGCGCGACCGTAAAGCCGAACTCTCGCTGGCTGTCGCCGCCGACGACCGTCTTCTTGACGGTGAGGCTGCCAGTCTTGGCGGTGTTGGTAAAGACCGCCGCCTCAACCGTGCGCTCAGCAGCATCGCCCGCATCGTCGGTCAGCTGTGCAATCTTGGTCTTGGCAGACAGCTTACCGGCGTCGTCGTCGGTCACCGTGACGGTGACACGATAGGTGGCCTTCGAGAACGTGAGTGCTGCCTCGTCACCCGGCTGCTCGGTAATCACATAGGTATAGGTACCGGGCTTGGCGTACTCGATGGTACCGAAGTTGCCGACCTGGGCATCCTTGTGCAGCTCAATCGTCGACACGCCGTCCTTGGCGCCCTTGGGCATGGGTGCCTCGCCTTGGGCAGTCAGCGTCATGGTAAAGGCATCCGATGTCATCCAGCTGCGTCCGGAGATCTTCTCTTGCACCTTAAAAGCGTTTTCCACCTTTGTGGACTCCACGCTGTAGACGTTGGTGAAGCCCACCTGCGTCGCCTGTCCGACGGTACCCTTCTGGGGGTTCGCCTTATCGACAACCGCAAAGCCGTCTTCGCTCGTCATGAGCTCACCCTTGGAGTTGAGCTCCCGCACCTCGTAGTGAGCACCCGCAGGCAAGGTAACCGTGACGGAGCCGCCGGCCTTAAGCGTGATGGTGTCACCGCTCTTGATCTGTCCGCTTACATAAGTGCCATTGGTGCCACTGGGGCGACCGGCGTACGCAAAGGTGCCGGCCAGAGGCGTTGTGCCATCGGCCTGGTAGAGCAGTACCTTAAAGGTAAATGCCTTGTTGGGCGCGGTGATGCCTTCGGCGGCCGTGACCGTCTTGCTCAACGTCAGGCGCCCGTCAGAGACCTCATCGGTAGTGGTGTTAGTCTTGACGGCAGGGTTGTTGCCGACCGTCACCGACGCCTGGTTGGAAATATTGCCCGAAGCGCCACCGCTCTTAAACGCGTCCTCGGTCACGCGGACCTTAAACTGAACCGTACCCTCCTTGCCGGCGGGAACGTCCGCCAGCGTCCAGGTGAGCTTGCCGTCATTGTCCTTGGAGCCGGCATCCTTATGGTCGCCGGCGAACTCCACGAACTCGGTTCCCGCGGGAACGGTATCGGTGATCGTCACCGTGGCAGACACGCCCTCAGTGTTCTTGTAGCCGATGGTGTAGGTGAGCTCGTCGCCCAGCGCCACACCCGACCCCGTCGAATCCTGAGCATCGCTCTCGGACTTCTTGGGCACGTAATTGGTCGTGGTGCCGGTATAGATCTTGTTGTCAACCGTTACGGTGGCTTTGTTCTCAACGGTGCCGACCGCACCCTGGGCGTCCTTCACAGCGTCCTCGGTAATCTTGACGCGCACGCGCACCAAACCGTGGCTGCCCGCAGGCTGCTCACCCAGGTTCCAGGCAAGCAACTGACCGCTCGCAGCGCCCTTATCGGCACACTCGCCCTCAAAGGCCTCGAACACGACGCCGGCAGGAAGCTTGTCGGTCACGGTCACGCTGGCCGGAACCAGGTTACCGGCGGTATCGGCCTCGGTATTGACCCAGTTGATGGTATAGACGTAGGAGTCGCCCACAGAAAGCAGCTGCCCGTCGATGTCCACATCGGGCTTCGCGACCGTGCCGATCGTCTTGACCTTATCGCGTGTGTTGTGGAAGACGATCTTGCCCTTCTCGGTACCATCGCGATAGGTCACCTTGGACGTCAGACTGCCATCGTTGTGGTCGGTCACCTCGAGCAGCACGCGGCACGTCGCGGACGTATCCACGGGACGCACACCATCGGGCAGGTTGGCCAAGCACTCCTTTGCCACTAGGTTAAAGCTATAGGTGGTAGTGTGGTCGGCATTGTGTCGCTTGGTGGCAACGCCATCGCTGACGGCGTCGGCAAGGTCAATCGTCTGCTCATCAGTTCCGCTGGTGGCATCGCCGAGCTTAAAGTAAACCTTACCAAAGTCGACCGTGGCTTTGCCGTTCTCACCTTCTTGGCTCGTGCCCTCATCCATCTTTTTGAGCGATCCATCGGCCTTTTCGGCATACAAGTCAAAGGTATACTGGCCAGCCTCAATCTTATCGCCAGAGTCCATCACCTTCTCGGCAGTAAGACCGTCGAATTTTCCGGTCGCAGCGTAGCTGTTGGTAAAGGACACCTGGGCCATGGCGGTACCGCTCTCGGGGCCAAAGGTCTTCGTATCGCGGGGCTTTTCAACGTCGTTGGCGTCATAGTGCTTGACCGTGGTCACGGTATAGAGCGAACCGTCGCGGCGCTTCTTAACCGCAATCTCTACCATCCAATAGGTGGAGTCGTATGTATAGCCGCGCTTGCCGCCGCCATTTTCGACGATCTTGTAGGTGAACGTCTTGTCTGCATCTTCCGTCGCAAAGGTCAGGCCACCCAAAATGCCGGTATGGGACGTGCCATCGGCCTGCGACTCATCGTTTGTCACAGTGAGCTTGCCCTCATCTGCGCGCAGCAGCTTGTTGAGCTTATCGGTCGAGACGTTGTCTTTGCCTGTTACCGTAAAGCCGAACATGCCAGCATGCAGGTCGCGCCCGTTGAGCGTCTTGACAATCTCAAGACCGCCCTGGAGCTCGTAGCTCGTTGAAGTTTGGTAACTATTGGTAAAGATGAAGCCTTCCGAGCCGGTCGTGCCATCGGCACGCGCCACAAGCTTGCCGCCCTCATCGGTTACGGTAATGGTCAGGACATAAGTGTGCGTGTCATACGTCCACTCGCCGAGGCCGCCATTCGGGGCCAGCTCGTTAATAGCAAACATATACGTGCCCGGCTTGTTGAAGGTGAGCTTCGAAAAGTCAATCTTTTCGTGCTCCCCGTCCTTGAGGGCCGCCGTCGTTTGCTTTTTCTCGGCATAGCCGTTGTCCGCGCTCATCGAAGAGCCGGTGATGAGCTTGCCGTTGATGGCAGTCTTGGTAGCATCGTCAGCCGCGGTCATGGCAAAGGTGAACTTGTCCGGAGCATCGGCACCGACAACCACCTTTGTCACAGACGGAGTATAGGTTGCCGCCTCGGTGACCGTATAGGTGTTCTTGAATTTGACCGTCGCGACACCGGCAGATGTCGCATTCGACGGGTAGATCCACTGGCCCTCAAGCTCGTCCTCGCCATCGACCTGCTTGCTTACCGACGTCGTGACCCTAAGCGTACCGTCGCCGTTATCCGCCACGACAGCCTTAACCGTATGGACCGTCTCGTCGTACGTATAGCCCGTCGCTTTGTCGTCAATCTCGCTCACCGTATAGGTGAACGTCTTGCCGGCATCATTCTGAGTGAAGATCAGCCCACCCGCAGGTACCAAACTTACGGTCTTGGGAGCGTTGGCCTCGACATTTGCGGTCTCAAAGACCTTGCCATTCGTGGAAATGCCAACCTTGCTGGCAGATGTCTCGTCAGCAGGCTTGACGATATAACGGAACGTGCTCTTAGGCGAGCCAAAAATGGTCGCGTCCTTTGGATACGTCAACGTCTTCTCAATCTGCAAACCGCCAGCGGCGCCATAGTCGAGACTTGCCGTGTAACGGTTCACAAACGAGACGGCAGGCGTGGCGCCGACCTCACTTGCATCGTACTGCTGCACGTAAGTATGCGAATCTTGCTTGAGCTCGACGATCTTTTCGTCCGTCAGCGCGCTCGCGTCGGCGCCGTCGCCCAGCAGCTCCGTCACACCCGCGCCCTTGAGCACAGTCGTCACGGTGTAGAGCTTGGCAGGGTCGTTCTTGCGCGCAAGAACCTTGACGAGCACGATGGCGTCGCCGGTATAGCCGGTGTCATAGGCGTAGCCGGCAGCCTCAGGCTGGTTCTCTTGGATGCGATAGACAAACGTATGGCCCAGATCCTGCTCCGTGAGCGTACGAGCAAAGAGCTTCTCTTGCCCACTTGCGCCCACCACGGCACCGGACACGCTGGCTCCCGCCGCCGTATTGGACAGGCTGGCCTCGGAGCCATCGACCGACGTCTGAACGCCGTTGTACCAAAGGCCCGTCACGGCAAAGGTAAACTGGCCCGCGGTAGAGGCGCGACCCTCAAGGGTCTTGCTCACCGTCACGCCATCAAAGGTGCCCGATGCATGGTACGCGTTGGTAAAGGCAGCCTTGTCGGTTACGATCTTGTCCACATCGGGGGCACCGGTGTTGGCGTAGGTCACGCTCGACACGCGTAGCTTGCCCGCGTGGTTGCCCGACTTGTCCAGGTCGGTCACCACGACGGTCGCGCGTGCGGTGTGTTTGTCCATGGACATGCCCGCCTGGCCATCCTGCGCGGCGTTCTCGGTGATGTTGAAGGTAAAGGTGCCTGCGCGGTTGAACGTCACGGTCGGGGCGGCTTCGGTGCCAAAGGAGAACGATGCCACGCGTCCCAACTCGGGCGCACTGGCGACAGCCTGGTTGGCGTTAACGGCAGCAGCCCCATCCTTCACGGCCTGCTTTGTGGTCCTGCCCAAACCGGTCGTACTGGCATCATCCGTAGCGGCAGTGAGGTTAAAGGTATAGCTCTCGCCCTGATTCCAGTCGCGACCGCTCACAGTCTTTTGGCCCTGCAGGGTCACGCTCGTGGGCTCAACGCTATATAGATTGGTAAAGGAAGGTGTGGCATTCATGTCCAGCTGCTTTACCGAGCCGTCCTCTGCAACCTTGTAGTACTCGATCGAAGTCTGGATGCCGGCGCCGTTCTTGGCGTTACGCACCACGGCGTAGTAGACCGACCCGTCGTAGGTCATGCCCGCAATGCTACCGCGATTCTCAGCGAACTTGTACACGTAGGCGCGTCCCGCATCCGCCTTGGCGGTATAGGAGATCGCCGGCCATGTCACCGTGCCGTCGGCGTTGTTGCCCACGGTTGCGGCATTGTCCTCGGAGCCCTGGGGCATGGGAGCCTTGATGCTCGTGTCGACCTTATCGGGATCGAACGTTGCATTGTCGTCCGCATAGCCGCCCATACCCTCGAGCGTAAAGCTAAAGGCGTTCTGGGCGAGCGCAAAGCTCCCGGCGTTGTCGGTCAGGATCTTTTGAGCATGGATGATAATCTTCGCTTCGTGTGTATCGTAGCGATTGGTGAAGGTTGCGACCTTATCGGCAACATCCGTATTGGTGTCGACGCGCGCGTCGTTGCACTCCTGCACCACCTTCACGCTCTTAACGACCAGAGCGCCAGCCTGGTTGTCCTCCACCACGACCGTCGCGGTATAGCGAGCAGCAGAGTAGCTTATGCCATCCGCCCTGGCATCGGAACCGGGAATAACCTCCGAGATGATATAGGCGTACTTGCCGGGCTTGGTATAGGTAATATCGCCAAACGTTGCCTTCTGGGTATTCTTGGTGAACTCGACCGTCGCCACCCCGTCCTTGGCGCCATTGGGCATGGGGGCGCCGTCCTTAGCCGTAAGCTGCACGGTAAAGGTATCGCCATCGGCCCAATTGCGGCCCTCGAGCACCTTCTTGGCGCTTAGGCCATTCTTTACGGGGTTGACACTGTAGTTGTTGGTGAACTCTAGCTTGTTGCTCGCGGGAATCTTTCCGTCCTCGAGCGCGACGATCTTGCCCGTGATGGTGTTGCCGGTTCCGGACTGCTCCTCGCCGCCGGCCTTGCGGCTCACGAGGCTAAAGCCAGCCGGAAGCACCGACTCGTCGGCAGAGCCGGTCACAGTGTTAACGATGCTCGCCAGCACATTGCCACTGAACTCCTCGCCCTTAGTGGTGA
This sequence comes from Collinsella sp. OM08-14AT, assembly GCF_003438115.1. NCBI lineage: Bacteria > Bacillati > Actinomycetota > Coriobacteriia > Coriobacteriales > Coriobacteriaceae > Collinsella > Collinsella sp. OM08-14AT. The sequence continues at coordinate 3,213 of NZ_QSTE01000026.1, read as the reverse complement.
GCTCGCTCACGCTATAGTTGTCGTCCTTCTGAAGGTCGTATACGCGGATGGTCTCGCCAGCCTTGATGGAATGGGTGCCGCCGTTCTTGAGCGTAAAGGAGTTGCCCACGGGCTTGCCATTCGCATCGAATACGCGCGCCTCATAGCCCTCCTCGGAATCCGGCAGGGTGAACTTAAACGTAAAATCCTTGGTAGGCGCGGTAAGGCCACTGTCCGCCGTCACGGTCTTAGTCACTTGCAGGCGTGCCACGCGACGATCGGTATACTGCACGGCCGTTGCCGTGGTAAAGAGATGATTGAGCTGAAGCGTGCCCAGATCGGTGCCATTGGTAGCATCATCGTCTTGATAAAGAGCCATGCGGTTGATGCCCGTATCGGCAAAGATGGTCGCCAGCTGGCCGTTGCGGTCGCCACCGTCCTCGACATAGCGCAGGATGGTCTTGGTATCTTGCGTCGTCTTGTCATAGCGCATATGCATCCAGTTGCCCGCAAGAGAAGGCGTCACGCCTTGGGCAGTGCACGTCTGGCCCCATGTCAGGTTTCCGTTGGCGTCAACGGCCACACTCTGCAGCTTGCCCTTAATGTGCGTAAGCGTGTTGTCGATGGAGTCGGGAGAGCCAAACTGCGCCAGGGAAGCAATCAGCGAACCCGGGCCGCTCATGCTGCGCACACCGTCGCCTTCCTTGCCGGCATCCACATACACACCCGAATCGTCCACGATTACCTTGGTGATGGTGTTGTTAATCTCATGGCCATCTGGACTTACAGACTCACGCAGGTAGTACGTACCCTTGATAAGGGGTGCATGCTTTGTCGAATTGAGTGGGAAGCATGCAGCACCCTCAATGTCATACGGATAGGTCATGCCGTTTGCCTGCACGGTGTCATACGGCGTGGCGCCGGCTTCAATGGCATACGTGCTGGGGCTATCGCCGGTAACGTCCTCGGCCTGGTACAGCTCAAACGTCGCGCCGTTCACGGGCTTGTCCAGGTCGTCGACCTTCTGCACAAACAGGCGGTTCTGAACGTTGGTGAGGTGGATCACCGTAGAGAACTGCCTGTTTATCGTTTGATATTTGACCATAGATGTGTTGCCGATGGTTGCCCCCGCCAGAGACGATGCCGTGGTGTGATACACCGCCACGGTATATTCCGCCTCCGACTTGTCCGTCATCATGGCGGCGTACTTCTCGATATCTCCGGGCAGCGACCTGACCGTCACCACGTAGTCGCCCTTGGTATCAACATCAAAGACACTCGTGTCCGCCGATTTGGCAGCCTCGACCGCACCGGCAATGCCGTGCGCGGAGCACAGCTTATAGCCATTGAGCGGGTTGCCCGTGACCGCCGTCCACGCGTCTTCGCTTGTGTGGTCCTCGCTCGCACCGGTGAGCTTGAGTACGACGGCAAACGTCGTACCCGAGCTAATTGGGTTATTCTTATTGTCTTTTGTTTCTTTATTAAGAGAAATGGTCTCCTTGGCAGCCAGATAGCCACCGTTCAGCCACATGCGGCTGCCCGTCCATTGCGTTGTGCCGTCGGCCATGGTGACCGTCGTTTGCGGTGCAACCACCGCACCACCCGAGCCACTCGCCGCAGCTTGCTTGTACTGCAGGTGCAGCTCGCCTGGCGTTGCGGTGGTCGACGAGGTCAGGCTCGAGCGGTACCCCTCGGGCAGGCCTGTCTCTTTGAGTACAAAGTAGTCGTGCCCGTCGGCATGCTGGTTATCAAATGAAAGGACGGAGCCGTCCGACTTCAGAAGCACCAACTGACCCTTGTCGTCCGTCGTACCTTGAGCGATGGCCTCAGCCCCGTCCTGCACGGTCCAGCTTTCATCGGACTGATACAGCGCAAACTTGGCGCCTTGGACTGCCTCGCCGTTTTGGTCGACCTTCGCGACCTCGGACGACGGCAGGGTGGTGAGGTTGAACTTAAGCGACATGTTCGATGCACCCGCGCCGCGCTCCAGATAGAAGAAGCTCAGCGTATGCTTGGTGCTGTTCTGGAAGGTGTTCTCACGGAAGTTAGTGGTATCCGCACCGGCGGCTTCGAACATCGCCCTGATGGTGGTGTCTTGAATTGTCTGTTCGGGATCATTTGCATTGTCAATATGACCAACATGCACGCCACCGGTAGCGAAGTTGATCTTGAGCGTCGCCTTCTCGTGAATGCCACCCAGATCGCCCACGAGTACGCCATCGATGTACACCCAGACGTCGTCGTCACCCGAGAACTCAAAGACCATATCCTCGCCTTTGGTGGTCTTGCCACCGTTAGGCTGGACAAACTCCGTGGTCATGGACATGCCAAAGTGGTGGTTAAGGTTCGTGCTTCCGTCAACGATCTTTTTGGGCGAGAGCTTATTGCCCTGTTCGTCGAAAACTTTGTAGGCCGAGTCAAAGGGGAAGAATTGGCCTAGATTGGTTTCGCTATTAGAACTTCCTTTGTATACGCCCGCGGAGTCGTAGACATTAAAGGAGTTCGTCGCGGGGCTATACACGGCATAGTTGCCGTCAGAACCATACGAGTCGTAAACGTAATAGCCATCCTTAAGCTGGAAAAGGCCCTTCACGTTGTTGTAGACGGCCTTACCATTCTGCTTATCATTATTAAAGAGATAGGCCAGCGACTCGTCGGCGTACGTATCACTTAAGCCATAGGAGGTATAGGTGCCGGCATTGATTGACGGATAGCCATCTACCAGTGTGTTCTTCACAAATGAAAGACGTCCAAAGCCGCCGGTGCCACTTCTTCCCGTCCATTTATTAATGCCCGATCCGGCGCCGCCATTGAACTTGAGCTGGTGATCTTTGTTGATGCCAGTGTTGTTATTGCCGTTGTCGTTATTGATGTTTGCCGAGCTATCGTTGTCGCCGTTTACGACCCAATAGTCGAACAAATTGACCGTAGTGCCGGTGGGATTCACCGTCTGCACGGTATGGTCGCCCACGGCAGCCGACGCACTCGTCGCGCCAAACATGAGCGCGCACGCCGCCAGCGGGACGGCCAAAACCCTCAGGACACGCTTTGCGGTATTGGTTTTCTTGCCAAAAGGCTTTAGCATTTCTCGAGCTCTCGCACACACGCGATTCATGAAGGCCCTCCCCAATCCATGAGGACGTCAAGCAGCGGCTCGCTATATATGTGTGTCGTCCCCATCGATGCAAATATACGCCCATTACAGTCTGAAATAGGCCATCGATAAATTTCGAT
>NZ_QSTE01000025.1:3032-17658 GCF_003438115.1 Collinsella sp. OM08-14AT | reverse complement strand
TGGGGCACCGGCGCCGGCGCGTGCTGCTCCTCATAGGCCGGGCGCTGGGGCACCGGCGCAGCCGCGCGCGGCGCCGGTGCGCCGCCGACGGGGAGACCGGTGATGGGGTCGACCGCGCCGCCTGCGGGCTGGGCGCCCTCGAGTCGCGCAAGGTCCGCGCCGATCGCGTCGGCGCGCGCGAAGTCGTTGCGGCTGACGGCCTCGGCCCTCATGGCGCGGAGCCGCTGGATCTCGTCTCGGTTATCGTTCATGTCCTTAGGTTTCCTTTCTTGAGCGGACGGCCGCCGGCCGCCTCAGTTTCCGCTATCCACGTGCCCGGATCCGGCCTTTGCCTTCGATTCGTCGCGGATCGCCTTGACGAGGTCGTCCGGGGCGTCCTCGAGCCTGGATGCCGTTTCCTTGCGCCCTGTCACGGTTCCGCCCTCGAACGTCGCCTCGAGGCTGCCGATGCCGGCGTTCGCCGGGCGGTAGACGGTTCCGGTCGAGTAGGGGTGGATGGTCCAGATCGCGGTCGACTTGGCGGTCAGCTTGTCGCGGCCCGCGAGCTGGAGGAAGGTGGTCGGGGTGTCGTTGGCGAGCATCACGTAGACGCCCGCATAGCGGTCGCTGGCGCCGGATTCCGATTCGGGCAGCTCTGCGTACCAGATCTCGGCGGCGCCGGAGTAGCCGTTGTCGGAAAGCAGCTCGACGACCTCGTCGCGCGCCTCGCGGCCGGGGTTCTCGGAGTACTTGACGGCGTTCGCCATCCCCAGCGAGGACTGGCGGACGGCCTCGAGCACGGCCTCCTGGCCGGTCTTGGCCGAATAGGCGGTGCTTGCGTCGACGCCGAGGCCGACGGCGACGAGCAGGCAGGCGAGGGCGACGATGAATACGGCTGCGACCTGGCCGGAAAGGCCCGAGGCGCGGCGGGGTTTTCTGGATGCCATCACAGCACCTCCCAATCGGTGTAGGTCGTGTAGCTGTGCGACACGTGTCGCGTGAGGACCGTCTTGCGGCCGAGCGAGAGGGGGTCGTTGTACTCGTAGGCGACGTCGGCCTCGACGGTGACGCGGCGCGTCTCGGTCCTGAGGGTCGATGCCCCGAGCTCGTTGGCGATCGAGTCGCCGTCGTTGACGACGCCGGAGGTGGTGGCCTTCACCTTGGCGTTGGTGACGGTGAGCCTATCCCTCTCGAGGTCGGTGCCGGAGCAGACGAGGTCGCGGACGAGCTCGTCGCGGTCCCGCTCCTGCCATCCGGCGGGAAGCGAGTCGGCCAGCGTCGCCAGCGAGTGCTGGATGACGGTGTTCTGATAGGAGAGCATCGCGAAGGAGCCGATCGCGAAGAGAAATGCCAGCAGGACGGGCATGACCAGGATGAACTCGACCGACCCCTGTCCCGCAAGGCGGCATTGTGCGCGGCGTGCAGAGCGTGTGGGCATGTCAGGACCTCCCGATCTCTGACCTGATGGACGACATCTCGGAGTGGACCCGCCAGCCGGCATCGGTGGCGCCTGAGACGCCGAGCGACTTGAGCGGGAAGATGCACGGGACGTCCTTGACGACCTTGACGGTGACCTTCTCGCGCGAGTAGCGCGCGGAGACCGACTTGTCGCCACTCTTGAGCGTGACGGGCTTTGACGGCGCATCGGCCGAGGTGACGGTGACGCTCGCGGTATCGCCGAGGGCGCATGCCTCGCGGACGTAGGCGGCGACGGTGTCGTCGGATGCGGTGGGGTTGGCCGCGGCGTAGCGCGCCCCCTCCGAGCTCGCGGTTTGCACGTTCGCCGTCTCGCGCGCGAGGTGCGCGTAGTCCGCGACGGCGACGAGCATGATGATGAGAAGGGGCAGGACCAGGATGAACTCCAAGGTTCCCTGTCCGTGGCGTCCGCGCGCCCTCGCGGCGGTCATGAGAGCGCCCCCGTAGCCAGCGAGGCGATCAGGGCGAGCGAGATGACCGGGGCGAGCGGCATGGCGCTGGTCTCGACACCGATACGGCGCGAGCAGGCGATGAAGAGCAGGGCCGCGGCGCCGAGCGCCGGCACGAGCGTTAGCACGGTCGGCGTTCCGGCGGTGGCCCCGAGCACGCATCCGAGCATGAGGGAGTCGCCGTCGCCCCATTCTCCGCCGATGCGCCGCACGGCGGCGCCGACGGCCCAGGTGAGGGCCATGCCGGCCGCCGTGATCGCGGCGCCCGCCGACGTCGGGCAGAACGCCAGGACGCAGGAAGCGGCGAGGACTGCGAGGTGGGGGATCGGCACGATGCGGAAGCGGATGTCGCTCGCCGCGATGGCAAGCGACGACACCGCAGCGACGGCGGCCGCGGGAGACATGGCGGCGCCGGCGAGGCCGGCGGCGAGGTATGCGGGAATCCAGTAGGCCTCGCCGGCGAGCGTCGGATTGTAGCGGCGGGCGTAGGCCCCGGCCGCGCGGGCGGGCAGCAGGCCCGCGTCGATATCTCCCGATGCGGCGAGCGCGTCGATCGTGGAGGGGGCGACGGCCTGGATGCTGATCTGCGGCGCGATGGCGGCCAGCCAGCTGCGGCGCTGTTCAGGGTCCGCGCCCGGTGCGAGCATGGCCGCGTCCTCGCGCTCGTAGAAGGAATAGCGCATGTGCTGGTAGGCATGCTGCAAAAGCCAGCCGGCGACGGCCGACCCGGCTGCGAGCGTGAGTGTTCCGAGCATACGGCTCCCTCCGGTGCTGTGGTTATCTGGAAAGCGCGCCCTGTCGGCGCGCGGGAAGGTTCGGGATGCCCGGGGGCGGGGGTGTCTGCCCCCGGACGGATGGCTCCGAGATGCGCTAGCTGGGCGTATTGGCTCCATTGACGTTGGTACCGGCCAGCGTCTTGGAGACCGTGTTGATCTTGATGTTCATCTGGTTGGACAGATAAACCAGCGCGGCGATCAGCGCGACGGCGATGCAGACGACGATGACGACCCACTCGATGGAGCCCTGTGCGGGCAGGGCCTCCTTGGCGCGGCGCTTCATGTTGAAAAGGCCGCAGGTGGCGATGGCCGCCGGCTTGGCGAGGATATCGTGCATTGGACCTCCTCCTCTCTTTGATGTATGCGCGGGCGCACCCGCGCAGCCTGTGCCACGTCTGTGGCGGTACGGCATAAACTATGCCCCCGGGAAAGATGCGGGTCAGCACCCTGCCCAAAAATGGGAAAGACCCGGTATATCCCCAGCTCAGACCACATTCTTACCTATGGAGGAATTATGGAGCGAAGGGCCCGTCGTCCCTATGAGGCGGCGGGCCCGGTGCGGCTCCCGTACGGGGCCGGGGCGCTATGCGGCTGTCGACGGCATGCGGCCCCTATGAGGGCTTGCGGGCGAAGACCGCGAAGGTCCCGTCGTCATGCACCAGGGAGAACCCGAGCCCGGAAAGCGAGTCCTCGAGCGCGGGGTAGGCCACCGAGGGGACGGCCGCGAAATCGGCGCCGGTTCCCTCGATGGCGTCCTCGTCGCCCGCCAGCACGTGCCGTGCTGTCCCCCAGGCGTCCGCGCCGCCGTTGAGCTCGGGGCAGAAGAGCTCCGCCCGCGTGTCGAGCAGCGGTCGGTATCCCGCGAGCTCCAGCTCGCTGCCGACGTCGATATCGCAGATCACGGCATCGCCCGGCTCGGCGCCGGATGACTCGAGCGCGGCCATGGCCCTTGCGGCCGATGCCTCGATGGGCGTCTGCCTCGGCACGGTCGCGGCGAGGAGCCCGAGCGAGGCCAGGAGCGCCGCCGTGCAGCATGCCGCCGGCGCGATGGGGCTGCGGACGCACGGGCCCGCCACCTCTCCCTGGATATCGGACAGGGCGAGCGCCATGGAGGTCATCAGGAAGAGCTCGTTTCTCACGTTGGCGAGGGCGAGCATGAGCGTGCCGAGCACGAGCAGGTCACCGGCCTCGAGAAGTGCCCGGCCCCCGCCGCGGCGGCGCACCCGGAGGCGGTACAGGAGCAGCGCCGCCGCGAGGGTGCACGCGGCGGCCGCCTGGGCGGGCGCGGCCTCGGTCCACGGTGCGAGCTCTCCGATGCCCACGGATCTCAGCGATTCCGCGCCCATGGTGGCGAACGGCACCATGAGCAGCCTCGCGCCGTAGGGGTTGAACATGCATGCGGCCAAGGTCGACATGGCCGCCGTGAGCGCCTTGAGCCTGCCGTGCCTGTCGAGCCTGCCGTCAAGTATGAGGCAGCATGGGACCATGAGGGCGACGGTCCACAGCGCCCCGTGGAGCTGGGCCATGGCGAATCCCGCGGCGGGAAAGGCGGCCAGCAGGGAGTCCCGCCCGCCGCGTGCCCATTTCCTGCCCGCCGCATAGCAGACGCAAAGCGCCGTGACGTCGATTCCGCGCGGCGTTGAGTTGCACAGCACGGCTATGGCGGCACCGCATGCGGCCGATGCCGCCATGTGGACGGCGCCGGTCCTGCCGCGGTCGAGAGTGCAGGCCCAGAGGGCCGCCGCCGCGGCCATGTCGAGCACGGCGGCCGCGCACTTGATCCCGGCCTCGCCGAACGCGTCGAAGATGGCCGCGGCGGCGATGCACAGGGGCCACTGCTGGCAGATATAGGCAAGGCCCTCGTGGAGGGTAAGGGGGTCTGAAGTCGGGAGCTCGCCGGTCTCGATGATCCACCGGCCGATGGCGACCATGTAGCGGGTGTCGGGTTGGAAAAGCGACCATCCCGTGAGCGAGACCGCTGCGAGCGCCGCCGCGCATGCGGCGAGCGTGGCCGCGAGCGACGCCGCGCATGCGGCGAGCGTGGCCGCGAGCGACGCCCACAGCAGGATGCGTCTGCGGCGCATATCTTCCGCGCGCTCCACGCTATTCACAGCCTTCCGTCGGCCTGAAGAGGGTGTATCCGCCGCCGTGCGCGAGCTCATCGAAGTGCCCGCCGGATCGCAGGGTATCGGCCTCATCGTCCCTGACGAGGAACAGCTCCCATCCCCAGTCCTCGGTGCTCTCTTTCAGCGAGGTCGACCCCTGGAGGACGTCGACGATCCCGCGGTAGGCGGACCTCGACCCGGCGCCGGCGATGCGCTCGCCCCAGATCTCGGGACGCATGTCGCAGGGTACCTTGAAGCCTTCCCACTCGAGCTGGTTGTACACCGAGACGTCGCTGGAGAACACCAGCGCGTCGGGTCCGGCGTCGTATATCGCCGAGAAGATGGGGGACATCTCCGATTCGGTCACGGACAGCAAGCCCGCCTCGCCGCCCGATCGCGGTGCCAGCGATACCGCGAGCCCCGAGACCGCGGCGAGCAGGGCCATGGCGGCACCTGCCGCGGCGGCCGCGCGCCCCGGGTGCGCCATGGGCTCCCCGAGCGCACCTGCGAGCCCGAACGCGCAGCACAGGCCGCAGGACAGGCCGGCGATCCACATGCAGCGCGAGTGCAGGACTCCCGCGGCGATACCGGCGAGAAGCATCGCCACGGCGCCGGCCGGGACTTTCGCCCCGCTTCGACGGCACAGCGCGATCGGCCCCAGCGCCATCGCCGCGACGGGAACGGCGAAAAGGGGGCCGAGCGGGACCCATAGGGGCTGCATCTCGACGATGGCGCCGCCATAGGAGGCCTCGCCGAGCGATTTCAGGACGTAGAGGGACCCGTCGGCGCCGTATGGGTTGAGCAGCGAGGCCGCGCACATGGCCGCCACGGCGGCGCAGATGGGCATCGCCCGCGCGGACCACGCGCGGCGTGTTGCGGGATTGGCGAGCTCATGCGGGCAGGGCAGGGCGAACGCCGCGGCGCACGCGGCGAGAAGCGGCCACTGGGCCGCCTGGAGGTTGACGCCGGCCACGGCGACGGCGGGGAGCCACAGCAGGGCCCGGCGCGATCTTGACCCGAGGTATCTGAGCATGATCCTCGCCGTGATGGCGCACAGCAGCGCGGTCCAGATCGTCGGTCGGACCGATATGTACATGCAGATGCACGCCGACGGCACCGCAAGACAGAAGGCCAGGGCCGCTGGCGAGAGCTTCCCGTCGGCGGCGTCGAGCATGAGGCGGGACAGCTGCCAGAAGAGGAGCCCGGCGGGCACGCAGACGGACACGGCCACTGCGGTATAGCCGCCGCGCGTGTACCATGCCCAGAGCCAGACGTCATGGAGCCACTGCTGCGCGACCATGCCCTGGCCGGGCCAGATGGAGAACGGGTTGATGCGGGATATGCCGTTGCGGGCGATCTCGCGGCCGGTCGCGAGGAGGAACCAGACGTCGGAGTCGAGCGTTCCCGTTCCCGTCAGGGCGCGGGCGAGAATCGGGCCCGCGATGAGGAGGGCGCATAGGACGGATATGGCGAGCCGCGTGCGGCCGGCCTGAAGGGTTGCATTCAAGATGGCTCCAAGGGGTAGATATTCGACCGGGAGCATACGCCGCCGCGGCGAAAAGAAGAACCCCGCTCCCAAAAGTGGGAACGGGGCACCGAAAAGGCAGATTGCCGCGGTCGCGATATCGGCAAAAGGATGGCGGCCGGTGAGGGCCGGCCGCCGATGGGGGAATGGCGGCATATTGGGGAGTCCGCCATTGCATATGGGGCCGACTGGATCGGATGGTGGGTCGGCCGGGTCGCCGTGACATGGTTTATCGGAAGGAGTGACGGCGTTGCCTTGACTATACCCCTTGGCGATATACGCTAATCACGTCATTGGCGGAAATGTGTTCCCATCGTGTACGGGTCCGGTCCGTACGGCACGGTCCGCGCTCAGCCCTTGCTGCTCGCGACGCCCTCGGCCTTCGCCTCGGTCCACTTGATGTAGAGCGTGACGTCGCGCTTGGCGGTGACCGAGGAAACCTTCTCGGTGCCGCTAGCCGAGGTCAGCCAGCATTCCGGGACGTATCTGCGCCATGTCTCGTCGGCGATCATGGCGAACACCTCGCCGGGTTTCACCGGCGTGACGCTCTCGCCCCAATAGAGCGCCTTGTGCCCCTGCCCGTCGTCGCCGATGGCCGCGAGCGCCAGGCCGTCGAGCCTGTGCTTCTCCGTGGACAGGGAGAAATCGGGGAGCTCGAAGGAGGAGCGCGCATCGGGTTTGTACATGAGCGGCGCGGTGCGGTAGATGCCGGCGTCCTCGGGCTTGAGTGACCCCTCGGCGTACTCGACGCGCACGGTGCAGCGGTTGCGGCCGTAGAGTTTGAGCGTCTGGTCCTTGACGATGGTGACATTCGCGGCGGGCTGGGTGAGCTCGGGATCGAGGAACCAGCCCGAGAACCCCGTCGAGGGGTTCTGCCCGTATTGCTCGTTGAGGTTGCAGGTGTCCTTCAGGGCCTTCTGCGTCGCGATGTCGACGGGGTTGTAGATATCGCCGCCTTCGACGTCGAGGTCGCGATACACCATGTCCTTCTGCTCGATGCCGTCGGCATAGTACTCGACGCACGTCGTGACGACTCGCACGCCGCGGGAGACGAGCGTGCCCAGATAGCGGTCGGTCCATACGTAGCGGTCGGTCTTGCTGACGGTGCGGATGCCGAGCATCGCGGCGGCGTAGAGAAACCCCGGCCCCCAGGAGGCGTCGGCAGCCAGGTTTTCGCTGTCGGAGAACTCTCTGACGACGCGACCGCCCTGCGGCTTGCGCACGAGGTGGATGTTCATGCCGCAGATCTTGTTGCCGTCGCCGCCGTCCGGCTCGATGCCGGCTGCGGGTGCGGTGTTGGCGTCGAGCGGCGCCGAGGCGGAACAGTTGACATAGACCGGGTCGGACCACTCGCCGCTCCCGTTGAGAAGCTTGGTCCTGATCTCGAGGTCGTAGTGGTCCGCTATCTCGCCGGTGAGCCAGACCTTCACCTTGCCGAGGATATCCGACTCAGTGTCGAGGATGTGCACGCCGTCGGAGCCCTCGACCCACTCGCCCCCGCTGTAGCGCTGCGCGGCGTAGTGGATCGATCCGGGGAACGCGGAACCCTCGAGCCTGAGGCCGAGGCCGTAGATAGAGTGGCCTCCATGGGGGTAGCCGATATGTCGGTGCGCGAGCGATTCCTGCTGCCACCCCCATGTGGCCACGCCGCACTGGGCGAAGATGGAGGCGTTGTCCTCGGGGAGGTCGTCATCGATGTCGGACATGTAGAGCCTGAAGATCGGCCTGACCGGCAGGTCCGATTCGTTCTTGCATCCCAGGGCCCAGCCGGAGGGCCTGATTCCGACATCCGGGTCGTCCGGGTCTGCGTTATGCCATCCGCAGATCTTCGCCTTGTCGCCGATCTTGAGTATCCCGCCGGGGCAGTGGACTGATACCTTGCCCTCGATGCGGGCCTCGACGAGGTTCCACTGGGCGTTTTTCTGGATGGCCCAGCGCCCGGGGCAGGCGGCGGACTGGACGGTCACGTTCGCGGTGGAGTCCGATGTGACCCCGTTGGTGTCGAGGCGCAGCCCGTCGGCGTCCGAGGTGATGAAGTAGCAGGAATGGTCGGTCTCGTTCGAGGCGTCGGGCTCGTGGTGGATCCACCATGCCTTGCTCCGGCCGTCGGCGTTGTTGATGTCCCAGATGTCGGCATGGCTGTTCTGGACGACTCCGTGGTCGACCACCGGCGCCGCATGGCCGCTGTTGTTCAGCATGTGCGTCAGGTTCGGGCCGACCATGTTGGCTAGGGCGAACGTGAAGGTGTCGACGCCGTCGTTGGTATAGGGCTTGAGCATCCAGGTCTGGTTGACGCCGTGATAGTTCTCGTAGAGGCACACGCCGCGTCCGTTATCGTACATGGCTTGGGGTTTACCGTCGCTATATGTGCCCTGCAACAAGTCGAGCTGGATGTCCGGCGCGGAGACGGGCCTGATGTAGAAGATGCCGCCGTAGAGCGTGACGTCGTTGCGGATGTAGATCTTCTCGATCCTGAAATGGCGGGAAGGGGTGGTCTGGCTCAGGAACCAGTAGTTCGGGGCGTCGTTTTCCTTGATCATGTTCTCGTGCGTCCCGAAGCGGTGGTAGTCCACGTTGTAGACCTGCAGCTTGCTGGACACGCTGTGGCGCGCCTCGCCCTTCTGCCTCTTGACCCAGAAGGACGGGCGGGTCGATCCCCAGTACGTGCTCCCCCGGAAGTCGTTGAAGTCGTAGAAGCCGTAGGAGATCCAGTCGTAGTACTTGTTGTCGATCTGGTTCCTGAAGTCGCCGGCGAAACGGGAATCGGCGAACTCGGCGCCGTCGAGGTAGACGTACCCCTTGTTGTCGCCGCCCTCGGAGATGGTATCGACCCAAAGGCCTTTGCCATTCTGCAGGTCCTTGCTGGAGCACCATGCGAACGGCCTGACGACTACGAGGGTGTAGAGCTCGTTGGCGTAATTGCACTCGAAGACGCAGGCGAAGGCGTACCTCAGCCATTGCCCGTAATGATTTATATAGTAGCTGGTGTTGGCGGGGGCGGCGCAGAGCCATTCATGGTAGCTGTTCGCGAAGCCGAAGAACATGTCCCCCTCGCCCTGACGAGGGTCCGAATGGACGAGCAGCGAGTCATCGGCGGCCCCGAACCAGCCCTGGCCGAGGTTGAAGTTCATGCCCGCGAGCGCTTCCGCCTTCCGGGCGGGTCCGAGCAGTGCCAGTCCAGCCGCGCAGGCGAGCGCAGCGAAGGCTCCTCGACGGGAGATCGGAAGCTCGAGCAGCCCCGTCTTCTCGCTGTCCCCGTCCTGTACTGGGACCATATTGGTTTCTGGCGAGGTGTTCAAAGCGATCTACTCCTCCTTGAGGCCGGAGACGGCGAAACAGGCGAATGCGACGGCGAGGTAGCCGATGGAATACGGGTCCAGGCGGATGGCGCTGCGGACCGCGAGGGCGAGAAGGGCCGCGGCGATGCCGAGGTCGAGGGCGCGGCTCCGTACCTTGCAGGCGATGCCGGCGGCGATGAGCAGGATAATCGGGACCCAGACGGCGCCCAAGCAGCCCCTGGTCAGAAACCACGCTGCAGATGCTGGCGAGTAGTAGTCTGTCGGGCAGGATAGGATGACCGACGCGGCGCTCTGCAGCTGGAAGATGGCGGGCGGCAGCGCGGTCAGGATGGCGGCCAGCGCGATGCGCCTCAGCTCATGCGGTTCGATATTTGAGTGCTTGACCAAATCGATGGGGTTCAATTGTCCTCCTACAGTCCCAGGAACCAGGACACGCTCGTGTCCTCGAAATACCTCGCGGTCTCGATCAGCGTCGAGGTCGACATGAGCGTCTGCCTGTTGAGGATGCGCGAGAGCGTCGAGCTCGAGATGCCGACGGCGCGGCAGTAGTCCTCTTTCGACGTGCCGGTCCTCGACAGCGTGAAGGCAAGGCGCGATGCGCACAGCTCCTTGGCGTAGTCGCGGTCGCGCTGCCGCTGCGACTCGGTCCTGTCGTGTCGTTCGCTATCGGAGCCCCGGTGCATGCTGTTCCCCCTGCCGATGTCCTGTTTTTCTCCCATATGGCGCCCGTTTAAGCATATGCCGGCGGCAGGCGCCTCCTTCGACGAAAATGGCGGCGGGATGGGCGAAACCCGGATGCACGATTCGGACCTCCGACGTCTCTGCCTCCCGCGCACCAGGCCGCGGCGATGCGTTTGGGTGACGTTTGGATAGCTGGCTGCGGCCTGATTTCAAAATTGATACCCGTGCAAACGCGAATCTATACATAGCCGCCGCGTCTGGTCCGATTTTTTTCTCAGATATGGTTTCCGCCCGGTCCGCCGCCCTCTCCAGGTTTCGCGGCGAGCTGCGATGCCAGCGAGGCGATGTCGGACGGCGTCCGTCCTGTGCGCTCGACCTGCTCCCCGAGCGCCCTGCGCGTCTCCCGCATGAGTTCGGCCGAGGCCATGAAGGGGCCGGTGGAGGGGTCGGCGAAGCGCGCCTTCGCGCTTTCGACCGCCCAACGGGGCAGGTCGGTCAGCTTGCCGTTCCGATCTACGGCGACGACCAGGAAGCTGCCGCGGATGATAGAGGATCCCCCGTCGCGCGGGATGGTCCGGTTCGGTTTGAGCGACGCTCCCTCCTCGTCGCCTGCGCGCAGCAGCTTCACGGTGACGTCCCCGTATTCGGCCAGGGTCTCGGTCTCGGGGCGGTCGAGGCCGATGGAGGCCAGGGCGCGGTCCATGTCGGCGAAGACGGTCGTCTCGCGCGGCAGGTCGCCCACGGGCACGTAGACCGCGGCGACCTTGGCTCGCCCATCGCGGAATCCGCCCCCCGCGAGGCATCGGGCGATATCGGCGTCGGCCGTATCGATCTCGAAGTCGCATCCGGCGGCGCAGGCCCTCGCGGTCTCGGCGAGCGCATCTTGGACGTCGAGCACGGTATCGGCCGGAAGGCCCAGGTGCGGCGTGTCCTGGAGCAGGATGCCGAATCCCCGGTGGTCGGCCAGAAGCGTCTTCATGTAGTAGCGGCCGATGAGATACGGCAGGGGCTCCATATCCTTGATGTTGCGCGTCGCATCGGGGCGGTCGTCGCCGCGATGCAGGTAGAACTCGACCATGGGCAGGCCGCCCGAGGATTTCAGGGACCGTCCCGAAAACGTCTCGTACGGGTCGTATATGACCCTGTCGTCCTTGCCGTAGCGCGCCCCGGGAAAGACCAGGTGCATCCAGACCGATTCGCCTTCCCCGGTGCCCTCGCAGTCGACGCGGGTGTCGTCGAGCAGCGCCGAGACGGAATCGGGGTCGATGCCCTCGCGCAGGTGCGCCAGCAGGTTCTCTGCATCCTGCTCTTTATAGGTGCTCATGATGGCTCCAATGGATCGTGGTCGGTAGTCGTGTTGGCCCGCTGGCGGGCCGGAAGGCGGCCGGTCACAGCCGGTTACCGGCCGCGGTGGTCGCCCCGCGGGCCGTGGCCAGCGCCGCGGCCTGGGCACGCTCGGCGAGCGCCGGGAAGCTGATGTTGATGTCCCCGGGCCTGGTCGCGCGCACCGTGGCGCCTTCCGGGGCGTCTTCGATCCCGGGGGTCGGACCGCCGCCGGAGACGTCGCAGCGCTTCATCGCCGGGATGAAGTTGTCGATCAGCCTGTCCGGCACCGTGCCGGGGTGCCTGAAGGCGATGTTCCCGCTCCCGTCCTGTTCGAGCAGGATCGGGCATCTGGATACGTGTTCCCGGCGACGTGGGTCGTAGGCCGCGCGTTCCGGGTGGAACCTGGCGACCGCATACGCCCCGCGCTCCTTCCTGTCGAAGCTCAGGCCCCAGACGCCGCCGTTCTCGCCGGCGCACCCGGCCTCCATGTAGAAGCCCTTCTCGCACCGGTAGGTGAGCGCGGCGGCCAGCGCCGCGGCGACCTTCGGGCAGGCGTCGAACTGCCACGCGCGCATGCGCGTCTCGGCACCGTCCCTGAACGAGAACTCGAGCCCTCGGAAGCCGTATACGCCGAAGTGCCTGACCTTCACGGGCTCCAGGCTGGTGCAGCCCCATACGGTCTCGGCGAGGTCGGCTACCGACGGCGCGCCGTAGAGCCTGGCGTTCTCCTCGGCGAGCTCGCCTGCGTCCGCGAACCCGTCGAGGTCGCGGCAGACGAGCCTTTCGTCGCGGGGTCCCTCACCGGCATGGAAGGCGTTCGCGTCGAGGGGGTGCCCGGGACTCCACCCGCTGCGGTCCCTCAGGGCCTTGACGAGTCCCGAGAGCCCGTCGTCCAGGCGCTCGGCCCAGCCGGGCCAGTCGATGCCGTCCTCGCGCGCCGCGCGCCTGGCCGATGCGAACTCCATCATGACGTCCGCGACGAATCCGTAGCCGAGGGGATGGAACCCGTCCGGCAAGACGGTGAGGTCCCTGGGGTCGATGGAGTTCTTGCCGCCGATCACGTTGCCCAGGTCGCGCGGGTCGATGAGGATGGAACAGGATACCTCGTTCGGGAAATTCATCGGTTTCGCCTCCGTCGGCGGGTCGGTAGGGTCAGTGCTTGATGGCCGTGTGGGCCTCGTCGGTCGTGCCGGTTCCCTTCGCGGCCGCCTTGGCCGCCGCGGCGACGCTCGCGGGATCGTCGGGCGCCTGGACCGTGGCAATGTCGACCCCGAGCATGGCGCACGTCTCGGCGATGCTCTCGGGGTCGCCGAGCGTCCATCCCGCGAGCGCGGGGCTGCATCCGGCTCCGAACGTCGCGAGGACGCCGCACTCGATATCGCACAGCGCCCAGTCGGCCGCCGTGAGGAACTTTCCATCATCGACCTCGCCGGAAGGATCGAAATCCCCGACCGCGACGCCCTCGTTGGTCTCGCCGATGAAGTCGAGGCCGTAGTCGCAGACGTCCGGCGAGAGCGGGTCGGCGTCCTCCTCGATGATGGCCGTCAGGGGGATATGGGCGACATGGAACCCGAAGAACTCGCCGTCGGGCGCCGTGTCCGGGATGAACGCCTCGCCGCTGTAGACGTTGTAGAGGAAATCGCCGAGGTCGAGAGCAGCCCCCATGATCTCGGCCGCGTCCTTGCGGAAGCTCGCGTGATGGCGGAGTGCCGCCGCGGCGTCGTCGCCGAACAGCATCTTGACGCTATCCGGCGTCTCGAGGAGGACCGTATGGCCGGCCATCTCGACCTCGACGCAACCCTCATGCTCGGTCGATGGGAAGGCGCCGGGCGTATCGACCCCGTAGAGGTCGAGCACGTCCAGGACCTCGGCGGCGCTCCTCGGTTCGATATAGCTTTTCATGTGTCATCACATCCGAAAACATGGAAAGGGCGCCCGCGGGACAGTGCGCGGGCGCCCTTCGGGTGCGGGTCGCGGAGGTTGCGGGCGCGCGCTAGAGCTTGGCGGCCTGCGTGGCCTCGGCGCCCTGCTCGGCGGTACCGTGGGCCGCGGCGACGGCCGCGGCGGCCTGGGACTGCGGGTTGGGCGCCTCGGCGTTCATCTTGGCCTTGTAGGCCTCGCGTGCGGCCTTGACGGCCTTGGTCAGCTCGAACGGGTCGACATCGAGGGTCTTGAGCTGGTCGTTCTCGTCATACTTGACCAGATGGACGGGCATGTCCTTCTTGACGGTGACGGTGGTGCCCTTGCCGTTGGCGAGATCGGACTCGGTCCAGGGTTTGCGGAAGGTCTTGAACTTGTAGCCGGAGATGTCGATGCCGTTCATGTCCGTACCCGTCGGGATGGTGCAGAGGACGGCAGGCCAGGTCTCGGTCTTCGTGCTGTTCGTGATCACGATGTCCTCGCCCTGCGCGTCGGTAACATGGCACCACTTCGCGGGGAACTTGATGCTGACCTCGTTGTCGTACTTTTCCTGGTCCATGGCGGTACCTTTCTTCCTGCCCGTCGCACGGTGGGCGGCGGGACGTTGATTTGCTACGAATGTACCCTCGGGCACGGTGTGCGTATAGATGGTTTCCCGAACGGGAAGCGGCTCGAGCCCGCCGCGGCGGCGCAGCTCGTCGGCCACCTCGCGCAGCCTGGAAATGTCGCCGACGACAGGGGCGGCGAGCTGTTCTTTGGGGATGAACCCGTCGAGCGCGAGGATCGCCACGGCGCCGGGCAGTGCCAGGACGCCGGTGAGCTCCGCGCTCGCGTCCGAGTAGTAGAAGTGGATCGGGTACTTCAGCACGACGGCGGCCTCCGGCACGTCGACGCCGAGCTCGTCCACCGCGCGGCGGATGGCGGACCTTACCCGGTAGGAGAGCTCGGAGGGCAGGCCGTCGGTGGCGATGGAGGGCTTCCCGGCGTCGTACTTGGTCGCGAAAAGGTTGAAGTCGGCGAGCTCGCCGTTGCCGTCGGGGTAGGCCGAGCGCGCCATCGTGGAGGACTGGTTGATATCCCTGAACATCAT
>NZ_QSTE01000025.1:0-3022 GCF_003438115.1 Collinsella sp. OM08-14AT | reverse complement strand
GTTGATATCCCTGAACATCATGGCCGCGGCCCTCCCTACAGCTTCGCGGCGCTCAGTGCCGCCCGCCCCGTCGTCGGCACTGAGCGCCGCGATGGCGCTGGCGGCATAGGCGATCTCGGACGGCGCCGCGGGCTTCTCCGCGGCATCCTTGCCGCGGGCCCCGCGCCACTCGGCCAAGGTCTCGTCCGCGATCTCCTCGAACGGGTACTCGTCGAGCGGCGGCCAGTCGCCGCGTTTGTTGACATAGCAGGTCTCGCACAATTCGACGTAGCCGTTTCGCACGGCGATGTCGCCGTAGCTGTTGAAGTCGAAGCAGGAGAGGAGTTCGCCGTCCCCCCGGTTCATCAGGTCCCAGAACTCGGAATCGCCGTCGAGTGCCGTGTATGCGTAGTTCTCCTGCGGCGTCGAGCGCTCGAGGCAGGTCTTGTGCCATTGGTCCTCGACATACATGTCGTCGTAGACGTAGTCGTATACGGGCAGCTCGTCCGCCTGCGCCACGAGGTTCATGAGCTCGTCGAGGCGGCTCAGCGGCTCGCCGTAATCGATGGCGGCCTGGATATGCGCCAAGTCCCCTTCGGGGAGAAGTATTAGCTGCATCGCGAGGACGTTCAGCTTATCGAGCCGGGCGTACTCGTTGAACACCTGGGGGCAGCGGAACGGCAGCCCGTCGTAGTCGGAGATGTAGGTCTCCTCGTGATCCTCGTCGACGAGCCCGTGGTCGCGCAGCCAGGGCTCGATCTCGTCGGGGTCCATCGGCAGGTGCATCCACGTATCGCGAAGCTCGCCCTCGCTGTAGTAGCCCCAGTTGCCCACGCATACGTCGATGCCGTCATGGAAATCGTTATTTGCCATACTGATCAGCTCCAGCGAACAGAAGGCGGATAGATGCTTGCCGACGATGTTACCCGCGCCGCCTTGACGGCACCACGGTGTTTCCCGAACGGGAAGCCCGTCCAGCCGCGGGCGCATCGATGCGGGTCAGCGGTGTCTGTCGGCGACGGTGCCCGTGCCCATGTCGGGTTTAGGGGCGTTACTCGCGGCCGATTTGCGGGCCAGTTTCGCCAGGCCCGCCGGCGACATCTTCCTCGGCCGGTGGCCGGCGGGCGCGGTGTCGGGATGGCGCTCGAGGGCGTGCGGGTCGCCGAGGGCCCTCTTGACTCCGCGCTCCGCGGACCCTCCCTTGGCGAGCTGTCGTTCGATATCGGCCGCATCGGTGCCGCCGACGGCGACGCTGCGGCGGATCGCGTCGTCGGTCGCGGGCATGGCGAGGGCCGGGTAGGTGAAGGGGTCGAACATCTCGCCGAGCCGGGCGGATTCGTCGAGCACCGAGTGTGCCGCCGCATATGACCTGGACTCGTCCGCGGCCAGGCTCCGCGCAGCGAGAGCCATGGCGTCCAGCCCCTCGCCGCGGTATTCCCCCTCGAGCCTTCCGAGTGCTTCGCGGAAGAGGCCGGTGACGTAATCGCTCATTGGAACCTCCGATAGTCGGGTTTCTCGTTTAGGAGATTGTCCGTCCTCGCTCGAACCGCGATCCCGTGAAGAAAAGCGCTTCCCGAACGGGAAGCGCTGAAATCTTCGGCTCTCGATGGGTATGACTCCCGAGATTCTGCTGCACACGATGAGGGGGCTGTGATGGGAGACGCCGCGGCATATCGCCATTGGACGGACGCCGAGCTCGAATTGCTCGCCGACAGGTCGCTTGCCGCCGCGACGGCGGGGCGGGCAACGTCGGGGAAAATCAGCCTGCGCCCCTGATACCGCCCCGAAGATCGGTCAATGCCTGATGCCGCCGACCTGCTTTTCGGCCGCGCTGCGCGCATACTCCTTCGCGTAATCGTGGAAGAAGACGCTGAAGCCGTCCATGGCGTGGTCGCGGCACCACTCGCGCACCGCTGTGGCCGCAACCTCGCGACGCTGTTTCGCATCGAGGTCCGGGCAGTCGAGGTCGATCAGCTCGGCATATTCGTCCAAGTCGGCCTCGGTGAATATGAGCGCGTAGGCGTCGCGGCTGTAGTGCCGGGCATGTTTCCCCTTGAGCGCGGCATTGAGCGCGAGGCCGGTGTCTCGTTCCAGCTCCTCGGCGAAGAGCTTGGTGACTTTGGAGGTGTCCATGAAGCGGGTGTCTGCCGGGTCGCGCGTGACGGTATCGAAACACCGGTTCTGCATATGGTGGAGTCCGGTGGAAAGGAGGCTCTGCGCGAGCGCGTAGTCGCCGACGCCCGCGGCGGAGCCCTCGGTCGCGCGGATCAGGCCGACGGCGCGGGACATCATATCGAACAGCTCGCCGCTGGACTGCATCCCCCTCGCCGCGGAGGCGATGAGGGCCTGCTTCGCGACATCCATTCCGTTCCTGTTGCACAGCAGGGCGTCCATCGCGGCGCTGCGATGGGAGTTCTCCACGGATTGGAGCGCGTCGGCGAGCATGTCGCGGGTGAGGGGGTCGTCGGGCATGGCGGGGTTGTCAATCCTGTAGAAGGCCGGGACCGCCTCCGTCGACTCCGCGATGGAAAGCGGCAGCGACAGAATCGCCCCGCGGATCGCTTCTGCCGCCGACTTCCTCGCGGTGTCGTCCAGATCGCCCTCCTCGAAGGAATACGGTAGGTTCGGAAGGCTGTCATCCTCGACCTGCGAGGAGACGGCCCCGCCGGGGAGCACCGTGTCCGCGATATAGTCGGCGCGCGAGACGTCCCCGATATCGCCCCCGAAGCGGTCGACGAGCTTTCCGGTTCTATCGCACAGCGACAGGGTGCGCCAGCAGAAGGAATAGCCGGAAGGGCAGTCCGGGTTCTCGACAAGGGAGGCCTCGAGGAACTTGACGGGCTCGCCCTCCTCCTTGAAGGCCCAGAGGGCATAGGCGCTCTCGCACTCGTAGGGGTCGAACTCGGGATCGTTCGGCGTGGGCTCGATATCGCAATCGTCCATATCTGCGTTTCCCTTCACTGTGCGTGGCCGGGGCGGTAATGCGCGCCGCCGGGTCGGGCCGTGCGCGCGGCGGCGGCGCGGGCGCGGTCGGCGGCCTGCG
>NZ_QSTE01000024.1:0-21206 GCF_003438115.1 Collinsella sp. OM08-14AT | reverse complement strand
CCGCGCCCGCGGACCTCTCGGGGGCCTGCCCCAGGCTCTCCGCGTGGCCGAGGTGCTGCAACGGCTGCCCGCACAGGAGGGGCTACGGCTGCTCGAGGAGGCCCAGGGTGTTCTACAGCGCCAGGAGGGCGCAGGAGGCGGCCGACGCCGAGCTCTCGGCGAGCAGGTCCGGGATCGACGAGACCGAGGAGGGCGCCGCCGCCAAGCTCGCGGCCATCAGGGACGGGCTCGCGCGCGGGCTCTCCCCGCAGCAGATAGCGGCGACGACCCCCGGGCTCAGCGCCTCCACCGTCTACAGGTGGGTGGACGCCGGCTACGACGGCATGACGAACATGGAGCTCAGGCGCAAGGTCGGCTACAGGCCGAGGTCGCGCCGGGCCCCGAAGAGGGCGACGTCCCACTCGTCGCGCAGGTCGCACGCGTCGTTCCTCGCGCTCGGCGAGGACGCCTGCGCCGCGGCCTGGGAGATGGACACCGTCGAGGGCCCCAGGGGCGACTCCGCCAGGCTCCTCACGCTCCTGCACCGCCCGAGCCGCTTCCAGCTGGCCCTGCCGCTGCCGGACGGCACGTGCGCCTCGGTCCTGGCGGCGCTCTCCTCCCTGCGCGGGGTCCTCGGCGAGGACGGCGCGAGGCGCGCCTTCGGCGCCGTGCTCGCCGACAACGGCAGCGAGTTCGCCGACGAGGGCGCCATCGCGGCGCTGATCGGCGAGCGGGACGGCGAGACCAGGCTCTTCTACTGCGACCCCCGGCAGAGCCAGCAGAAGGGCGCGTGCGAGAAGAACCACGTGGAGATCAGGAAGCTGCTGCCCAAGGGCGCCGGGGCCAGGTTCGACCGGCTGACGGCGGCGGACTGCGCGCTGCTCATGTCGCAGGTGAACTCCGAGCCGAGGGGGGCGCTCGGGTTCCTGACGCCGGCGCGCGTGCTGCGGATGGCCCTCGGGGAGGACGCCTCCGCCCTCATGGACGCGTTCGGGATAGAGGAGCTTGCGCCCGGCGAGCTCGACCTCACGCCCGGCTGCATCGACAGGGCCAGGGCCGCGAGGGGCGAGGGGCCGCTGGCGGGATAGGCGGCGGGCCGGGACATGGGCCGGATGGCCCGTTGCGCTGAGTCCGGAACGGCTGCGCGGCGGGCTGGCGGAGCATGCGGCGGCGGCATGGGGGCACCGGCCTCCATAGCCTCTCCACCTGCGGAAACGAGGCGACGGCCAGGTGCCGGGAGCTATTTCCGCGTTGCGCTAGCTGCGGAAACGCGGGTCCCGTTCAGGCTGTTGCGTTGAGATTGAAAATCAACCGTCGATAAACTCCGTCATTCTCACCCGGTCGGCGTTCCAGTTGTCCAGCAAGCCCTGCCACTCCGTCATGGAGGCTTCCAGCGCGGCCTGTTCCTCGTCATACTCGGCAAGGAGACGGCTGAAATGCTTATCCGGCAGCTTGCCCGTGGCGTTGGCCTCGTACAGCTTCTTCACCAGTCCGTCCAGTTCGGCGTGGCGCTTCTTCGCCTGGACAATCTGTTTCCGGCAATCCTTGACTGCTTCCTCCTGGCGCAGACTGGATGCCTTTCGAACCCGCTGAACAAACTCCTGCTCGTTGTTGCGGACATACCAGCTTATCCGCTGGATGGCGGAGAGGATCGCCGCTTCCAGCTTTTGCGTGGCAACATAGTGAATGGTGCAATCCTCCATAGGTGCCCGGTATCTGGAACAGGTGAAAGCATCGTCAATGTACTTGCCTTGGACAAGACTGTTGTGGTGGGTCAGCTTTGCGCCGCAGTCGGCACAGTAGAGCAGTCCGGTTAAACGGTTAGGGGCATTACTCCGCTTGGGTGTCCGGCGCTTGGTTTCCCGCAAACGCTGAACATTGTGCCACGTTTCTTCGTCAATGATGGCGGGGACGGCTCCCTCAAATACAAATTGTTCCTCTGGCATTGTCCTGCGGGTGCTTTTAGTCTTGTAGTTCTCACAGACAGTCTTGCCCAGCACCTTGCGCCCCAGGTACTCCGGCCTTTTAAGAATATAACCCAGGGTGGTGGCAGACCATGCGTAGGGGTCGCGGTAGCTGTTGGCTCGAACAGGACAGCCGATACGCTTCCAGTGTTCGGAAGGGATGGGGATTTGCTCGGCCCGCAGCGTTCGGGCGATGCCGTTGACGCTCTGACCGTCCATGACCATCTGAAAGATGCGGCGCACAACGGCGGCAGCTTCCTCGTCGATCACCCACTCGCCCTTTTCTTCTTTTGAGGCGAGATAGCCATAGGGGACGGCCCCCGAACAGCGCAGGCCCTTTTCCATTCTGGACTTGAAAACGGTCTTGATTTTGCGGCTGGTGTCAGCAACGTACCACTCATTTATCACATCCCGGAAGATGGACATAATATCAAATCCATTGGCGGTGTCCAGGTTGTCATTGGCGGCGATAAAGCGGACGTTGTACTCGTCAAAGGTGCGTTTGAGCAAGCCGACCTCCACCACGTCACGGCCTATTCTGCTCTGGTCTTTGACAATGACGGTAGCCACATTTCCGGCCCGTATCTCGTCCACCATAGCGTCCAGGCCGGGCCGCTTGAAGGTCGTTCCCCGCACCCCGTCATCGGTGAAGTGGCGGACATTAGTGAAGCCATTTTTTCGGGCGTAGTCCTCCAGGATGCGCTTTTGATTTTCTACGGACACGCTCTCGTCAGACCGCCCATCGTCGTGAGATAACCTTTCGTACAATGCTGTGATTTTACCCTTTTGCTCCTGCTTCCTCATGTGTGTAACCTCCTGTTTTGTATTTTCACGACCTTTCTATCCTTATTATAGTGACCCTTTGGGGACGGAGGAAAACGGATCACATGGAGCTGACAAGAGGCCTGGTTCGGAATGGTCTGGACAGTTAGTTCAGATACGTATAAACCCGAGGCGGTTCGGCATGCGTTTTGAGCTGTTTGGGATGGGGGAGGGGTTCGGATGGGAGTTTAGAAGGGGGACGAGTCGGTCGTGCAGCCCCCGGGGCGGCCAAATTGGCTGGAATGGCGACGTCTGAACACGACCAGGCTCGCAGAATTATACGTATCTGAACTAACTGTCCACCCCGGTCCGGCGGCTGCCGATTCGGTGCGGTTTGAGACCGCTATTCGGCCCCGTTGCGACCGGTGGTACTCTTGTATCCGTTTGAAATCGAGCGAAGGAGTGCCGCTATGGAGCAATCGAGCCTGTTTGGTGACGGCGTGGACATCGATACCGAAACGCCCGCGAGCGCGGATGCCGCCGCACCGGCCGATGCCCGTGTCCAGGCGGCAGCACGCGCGGCCGAGCTGCGCCACGAGCTCGATTACCACGCGTACCGCTACTACATGCTCGATGCGCCCGAGATCACGGACGCCGCCTTCGACAAAATGCTCGTTGAGCTGCAGGAAATCGAGGCGACCTACCCCGATTTGGTGACGCCCGACAGCTATACCCAGCGTGTGGGCGGATACGTGAGCGAGCAGTTTACGCCGGTAACGCACATGGCGCGCATGTATTCCATGGACGATGCCATGGACCTGGACGAGCTCGACACGTGGCTTCAACGCACCGAGGATGCGCTCGGTGCCGGCAGCGTCACCTATACCTGCGAGCTTAAGATCGACGGTCTGGGCGTGGCGCTTACCTATCAAAACGGCACCTTTGTGCGCGCGGCCACGCGCGGCGATGGCACCACGGGCGAGGACGTATCGCTCAACGTCCGTACCATCAAGGATGTGCCCATGCACCTGTCCGAGCCGGCGCTCGCCCACATGGGCGCCGACCGCGAGCGCACCATTGAGGTACGCGGCGAGGTCTATATGCCTAAGGGCAGCTTTGTGCGCCTCAACGACGAGGCCGATGCCGAGGGCCGCGACCCCTTCGCCAACCCGCGCAACGCCGCCGCCGGATCGTTGCGCCAGAAGGATCCCAAGGTCACGGCGCGCCGCGACCTGGCCACCTTTATCTACGCCATCGCCGATACCGACCCGCTGCACGTCCACAGCCAGCGCGAATTTCTCGACTGGCTGCGCAACGCCGGCTTTAGCGTCAACCCCAACGTGGCTCGTTGCACCACGCCGGCCGAGGTCCACGAGTTCTGTGCCCAGGCGCTCGAGCACCGCGGCGACCTGGACTACGACATCGACGGCGTGGTCGTAAAGGTTGACAGCTTCCAGCAGCAGCTCGACCTAGGTTTTACCGCCCGCGCACCGCGCTGGGCCATTGCCTTTAAGTTCCCGCCCGAGGAAAAGCAGACCATCCTGCGCGAGATTCGCATCCAGGTGGGCCGCACCGGTGTGCTCACGCCGGTCGCCGAGTTCGACCCGGTGACGGTCGCCGGTTCCACCATCGCGCGCGCCACGCTGCACAACATCGACGAGATCCGCCGCAAGAACGTGCGCGAAGGCGATACCATCATCGTGCGCAAGGCGGGCGATGTGATTCCCGAGGTCGTGGGCCCGGTGCTCGATAAGCGCCCGGCCGATTCGGTTGACTGGCACATGCCCGAGGTCTGCCCCGTGTGCGGTAGCCCCGTGGTCCACGAGGATGGCGAAGTCGCTTACCGTTGCGTCTCCATCGACTGTCCCGCGCAGCTCAAGGAGCGCTTGCTCCACTGGGTGAGCCGCGGCTGCATGGACGTCGACGGCCTGGGCGACGAGATCGTCGACAAGATGATCGCCGCCGGCCTGATCCACGATGTCGCGGACTTCTACCAGCTCACAGTCGACGACATCGCAGGCCTGGACACAGGCCGCATCTATGCCAGCTCCAACAGCAAAAAGGGCGTCAAGAAGGGCGACCCCATTCCGGTTGGCCTTAAGACGGCCGAGAAAATCATCGCCGAGCTCAACAAGTCTAAGAGCCAGCCGCTCGGTCGTGTGCTGTTTGCCCTGGGTATCCGCCATGTGGGCAAAAGCGTGGGCGAGGTCATCGCCGAGCGATTCCTGTCGATCGACAAGCTCATCTTGGCGAGCGAAGAAGACATCGCCGAATGCGAGGGCATCGGTCCCAAGATTGCGGCGAGTGTCAAGCAGTTCCTGGCCGTGCCCGAGAATCTCGCCGTGCTGGAGCGCCTGCGCCAGGCGGGCCTGTCGCTCGAGGTCGACTTGGGCGCCGTGCACGCGCAAGCCGCAGCCGACGCTGGCGTGGCGGGCGAGCTCGCCGACGCGCAGCCGCTTGCGGGCCTGACGTTTGTGCTGACCGGTACGCTCGTAAACCGCACCCGCGACGAGGCGGGTGCGGCGCTTAAAGTGCTCGGCGCCAAGGTCTCGGGCAGTGTTTCAAAGAAGACGAGCTATCTGGTCGCCGGCCCCAAAGCGGGCTCCAAGCTTACCAAGGCCGAGCAGCTGAGCGTACCCGTGCTGGATGAGGACGCACTCGAGCAGATCCTGGCGACTGGTCAGGTGCCTCAGGCGTAAGGCGTCGATAAGTAAATTGAAAACCTCCCGAAAACGCTGACGCTTTCCGGGAGGTTTTTATTTGGGTGCGGTGACGGGCAGCGTGATCTGCGTCATGAAGGTTGCTGAGGGTGATCCTGCGGACCGGTGCCGTCCCGGAGCGATAAGAGATTCATGCAGGGTAGAGGGGCCTCGCAATGAGAGTTGTCTCCATTGCGGCGGTCTTTGTGTACGTTAACATTAACATTAACGTGTATACTGAGCAGTAAAGATATATGTTGAGAGGAGCCGCTATGGTTACCGTCGCGTTTTCGGAGCTGCGCCAGAACCTTACGCAGGTGGCCGAAAAGGTTGCCAATGAGGGCGAGGAGGTTGTGGTCTTCAAGCGGAGCAAGCCGTTGTTCAAGATCGTGCCGCTCGACTATCAAGGCCCGGTTGCAGTGGAATATGACGCTGCCCAGGAGCGCGGGGGTGCAAAGCCGACGCGCGGCTCGGACAAGCCCAAGCGCGACGTGGGTACGATGTGGCATCCCAAGATCACCTGGAAGGAGATTCGCGAGATGCTCGCGGAGGATGAGAGCTACCAGGAGTATCTCGATCTCGTAGCTAAAATGCCCAAGGGAACGCCGCTCGATACGATGACGGTTGAAGATGAAAAGCGTATCGCGAGGGAGCGCTACCTATGAGAGCATTTCTCGATACCAATTTTCTGCTCGATTGCGTGCTCCCGGGCCGGCCGGAGCACGCAGCGGCGCAAACGATCAAGGGGCTCGTCGACGTGGGGCTTATTGAGGGCGTTGTTTCGGCCTGCTCTCTCAAGGACGCGTACTACATTCTCACCAAACAGGCCGGCGAGGCGCGCGGGCGCGAGGTAGTGCGCGACTGCCTTAAGAGCTACTCGGTAGAGCCTCTCGACCAAGAAGCTTGTTTTGCCTCCGCCTATTCCGATGAGCCGGACTTTGAGGACGGCTGTATCCGTGCGATGGCCGAGCGTGCCGGCGTGGACTTTATCATCACGCGTGACCGCGCCGCTTTTGTGCGCTCGACCATCAAGACCTTCTCGCCTGCAGAGTTCATCCGTGCGTTTCCGATTCCGGAGGAGTAAAACCGCCATATCGGGGACTGTCCTCGACATGGCGGTTCTCCTGTAGCTGACGCTCGTTAGTTGAGCTACGCTTTATGCCTGTCCGGGAGGTTCTTAATCGAGCACAGTAACGGGCACCGTGATCTGCGTCACGTAGGTCGCCGGGTCGTCGCTGATGATGTCGTCGATGAGAGCGATCTCGCGCGAGGGGCCGACGGGGGCCAGTCCGTGCTTGCGCATATAGCCGAGCAGCTGCTCATAGCGCGGGGCTGCTTGCCCGTGCGTGCCGCGGAAGCTTATGGTCAGGCACCGCGCGGCGGGCCGCGTCTCGACGTCGCCCAAGTACTCATCGGTGTCATCGAGCAGCAGAAAGACTTCGTCGTAGCCGTCAAAGTCGCCGGCGGCTAGGCGCTCGGCGCTAATCCCAACGCCTAAGTTGCCCAGGAAGACAAAGGTCTCGTGCTGGCCCTTCTGCAGTTGACGAATTTGCCACTCCAGCGCATAGGCGTCGGTAGGGTTGACGCGTTCGCGCAAGATGGCGCAGCGAAGCTCGGGTGCATTAATTGTGCAAATGGTATCAAGCTCGGTGTTCAAGGCATCGTGCAGCAGGGCAAGCCGGTTATCGATCTTGCGCGATACGCGTTCGAGCTCGCGGCGCTTGCGCTCGATGAGCTCCTGCTGCTGGGCCAGCTGCCGCTGCATGAGGTCCACATCGCGCGTGGTCACAAACTCACGGATTTGCGCGAGCGGCAAGTCGAGAACACGCAGGTGGCTAATGGTGTTGAGGGTGGAGAGCTGCCGCGATCCGTAGTAGCGGTATCCACTTGCCGGATCGATGCGTGCCGGGTCCAGCAAACCCATCTGCTCGTAATGGCGCAGCGTGCCCACGCTCAGGTTAAACAGGCGCGCCGCTTCGCCAATGCGGAGCAGGCCCTCGGTATGTTCAGTTGGCGTGTCGGTCACAGGACTGCTCCTTTCGGAAAAAAGCAGGGGAGGGGCGCCAGGCTCGCGTTGCCCCGCTACGCCACCAACCTGTCAAAAGCCCCGCGCCGGTTGAGCACGGTAAACGCGACAACACAGATGACTGCCGACAAAATCGATCCGCACGGCGAGGCAATGCCCATGGGAAACAACGTATCGGAATAGGCATTCGACAGTAGCCACGCGCCCGGCACGCGAATGAGCGCCACGGCCAGCACGTTGTGTGCAAAGCCGATGTAGCTCTTGCCGTACGCAGCGAAAAAGCCGCTAAAGCAAATGTGGATGCCGGCAAAGATTGCGTCGAAAATATAGCTGCGCATGTAGCCGGTGCCGGCCGCGACCACTGCGGCGTCCTTAGCAAAAAAGCCGAGAAACGCCGGCGCCACTAGCCACATCAGCACCGTGATTAGGCAGCCGTACACCACCGAGATGGTCATGGCGTCCTTGAGCACCTGACGTGCGCGGTCGCCCTTGCCCGCGCCGGCGTTTTGCGCCGTGAGCGCACTGACGGTGGCGCCCATGGAGCTCGGCACAATGAACAAAAAGCTGATCATCTTTTCGACTAGGCCCACGGCGGCGGCGTCGACGAGCCCTCGGTGGTTGGCGATGACGGTGATAAACATAAACGCCACCTGGATGCAGCCGTCCTGCACGGCCACGGGCACGCCGATCTTAAGAATGCTGCCGAGCACCTCGGGCTGGGGGCGCAGGTCGCTGCGCTTAACGTGGATGTTCGTACGGCGGCTCTTAAGCCACACGAGCGCGAGCGCAACGCTGGCCGTCTGCGCGGTCACCGTGCCGAGCGCCGCGCCCACGGGGCCGAGCCCCATGTGGCCGATAAACAGAAAATCGAGCGCGATATTAATGATGCATGCCACGCCGATCACGTACATGGGCGAGCGCGAATCGCCCAGCCCGCGAAAGATGGCCGAGAGGATGTTGTACGCGGCGATAAACGGAATGCCGACAAAGCAGATGCGCAGGTAGGCGGCGGTGCCTTCGACTGCCTCGGGCGGCGTGCCAATGAGCGCTACAACCTGCGGGCACAGTGCGAGCAGGACAGCGGCCAGCACCACCGAGACACCCATAAAGAGCGTGATGGTGTTGCCGATGGCAGCCTCGGCGCGGTCAAAACGGCGCGAACCCACGGCGTGGCCGACGATGACCGTCGTTCCCATGGCCAGGCCCACAAGCGTCACGGTAATAATGTAGAGCGTCTGCGCGCCATTGCCCACGGCGGTGATGCCGGCCGCGCCGCTAAACTGTCCCATCATGTACAGGTCGGCCATGCCGTAGAGCATCTGCAAAAAGTACGAGAGCATATAGGGTAGGGCAAAGACCGCGATGGTCTTGAGGACATTGCCGCGTGTGAGGTCGTGTTCCATGGGCGGGGCACTTTCTGGCTTGGTTCGTTTAGCTACCAGTGTAGTGAAAACCCTACAACGATTGTAGAGTCAAGGTTTGTGTTGGCGGCGGGGCGAAAAAGTCACGCTCCGAGCGCGGTCATTTCCAATTGAATACGGGCACGCGCCCTGCAAAGTACGATGCTTCGACCCCTCCATGCCCCTTACCTCGCCTCAAACCATCACAACATTCGACGTTTTTTGCCAAAATCGAGAAAAGCATCGAATGTTGTGATGGTTTTTCTGCCACTCGACTGGGTGGAATCGCTTTCTTGCGCACGAAGGTGTGCGGATCCGTGGGCAGGGGAATAAGGTTGGTTATCCGACTCATTGGAGGGCTCATGGACCTGCCGATCGTCCTGTCCCATAAGACCGCTTGGCTGTACCACAACGTGGCGCGTCCGTCCGAGCCGCTCTCGCGGGCAAGCAGCCTATACGATGAGGACTCGCTTGCTAACGAGGCGGAGCCGACCGCGAGCCTGCCCAAATTGGGACTCGATGCCAAGGGGCTGAGGGCTTCAACGGCAGTTGGGATCGTTACCGACTATCTGGTTTCGCTTGGTATTCCACGGGAAGAGCTCGATCATATCGACACGCTCGTCAACTTCGATTTTGAGCGCTCGACGCCGGCTGGATTTAGGTGCCACGTGTTTGGAGCGCCGGTACCTCCAGGCCATCTTATCGAGGTGGCGGAGGGCCTTCTGGTGGTTGATGAGGCCATGTGCTTTGTCCAGGCGGGTTCGTGGATGAGCGAGCCCGAGCAGCTGGAATATGGCTACGAAATCTGTGCCCGATACCATTTGAATCATCTGTCGACAGGCGATTATATCGAGATGGGGCAGAGGTATACCGTTGCCGACTTGATTGCTTATTGCAATGAGAACCGATCTCGTCAGGGGGCTATACGCGCGGCCGCCGTGCTCAAGCGCGTGCACGATGGCGCGCGATCGCCCATGGAGACGGCCACCGCAATCATGGTCGTAGCAAAACGTTCCCAGGGAGGGCTGGGATACACCAAGATCGAGCTCAACCATCGGGTCGATGTTCCCAACGAGTTCAAGTATCTCGCTAAGGCCGGGTATTTCGAGATTGACGTATATGCGCCTGCGAGCGGTACGGGAATTGAATACAACGGCTCGGACCATCTTGATAAACAGCGCAGCGCGTCGGATGCGGAGCGCATGACTGTGCTGAGCGCGCTGGGCTTTAAGATGATCGTCCTCACCGGGACTCAGTTTGCCCATCAGCTGCAATTGCACCGGGCGATGAACGCCATCGCGCTTGCGATAGGCCTTAAGTGCGACCGAAGCGAAGCGTTCCAAAAGCGGCAGAACGACCTGCGAGAATTCGTGATTCGGCACTGGGACGGCGGCCTTTAGGGGCGCTTTGGCCCTTCTGCGGGGTGCCGTGGGCAGGCAAACCATCACAACATTCGACGTTTTTTGCCAAAATCGGGAAAAGCATCGAATGTTGTGATGGTCTGTGTGTTGAGGATGGGCTTGGGAAGTTCGTTTTGCTCGAAGCGACCTGTCCTGTCGTACGGGTGTCGGCGTGATTCTCCCGTGGGGTATTATGTTTTCCGAAGAATAAAACGCCGCGTGAGGGGAGGCCTGCGTGGACGGGCACGTGCAACATGACGGCTTTGGCCGCGATATCAACTACCTGCGTATTGCCGTTACCGACAAGTGCAATTTCCGCTGCATTTACTGCATGCCGGCCGATGGCGTGGCGCCTCGCGCACACGACGAGCTGCTCAGCGCCGAGGAAATCGCCCGCTTTGTGCGCTTGGTGACGGGGGAGGGCATTCGTCGCGTACGCCTGACGGGCGGCGAGCCGCTGGTCAGCCGCCGTATCATCCCACTTATTCGTGACATCCGCGCGATTCCGCAGATCGAGGACATCTCGCTTACCACCAACGGCGCCCTGCTGCCCAAGCTGGCGCCGCAGCTCAAAGACGCGGGGCTTAATCGCGTCAACATCTCGCTCGACACGCTCGACCCTACGCTCTTTGGAAAGATCACGCGCCTGGGCCGGCTCGAACAGACCATGGCCGGCATCGACGCGGCGCTGGCTTGGGGCTTTGAGCCCGTTAAGGTCAACTGCGTTGTGGTGCGTCGGCTCAACCAGGATGTGGCGGCTCTTGCGCGGCTGACCGTCGACCGCCCCATCCACCTGCGCTTTATCGAGTACATGCCCATCGGCGACGAGCGTACGAGCTCGCATTGCGCTGTGGACCCGCATGCGCCCGCGCTCAATCCCGAGCTGTGGGACGCGAGCGATACCGTGCCGAGCGACGAACTGCGGGCGCGCATCAATACCGGGGTCGCCGCGACGGGGCTGGCCGAGCTCGAGCCGCTCGACATCAACGACGCTCCTGCCGGCGCGGGCCCTGCGCGCTACTGGCACTTTCCGGGTGCGGCGGGAACGGTCGGCTTCATTAGCGCCATGTCCAACCATTTTTGCGCGAATTGCAACCGTCTGCGCCTGACGGCCGATGGCAACGTGCGTCCGTGCCTGTTCAGCGATGCTGAGTATTCGGTGCGTGAAGCGCTGCGCCGTGGTGATGATATGCAGGTACTTTCGATTTGGCGCGATGCCGTGGCCCACAAACCGCAGGAACACGCGATAATTGAGGGCACGCAACGATTTATGTCCCAAATCGGAGGATGATCATATGGCCAAGAGCAGGTACGCCGATGCCACCAAGGCCGCTCGCAGGGCCGCGATGTCTGCCCATAAAGCCACGGCTGCTGCCAGCAACACCGCTGGGTCCGCGGCGGTACAGCCGTCCGCCGGCACTGCTGCCGAGCCCGCCCGCGACGCCCGCCGCGACGAGCTGACGCACGTGGATGCCAAGGGCGAGGTGCGCATGGTCGACGTGTCCGACAAGGCCGAGACCCATCGCATTGCCATCGCCGAGGGCACGATTCTTATGCACCCCGAGACGCAGGCCATGGTGCTGCAGGATGGCGCTAAAAAGGGCGACGTGCTCGCTTGCGCACGCGTTGCGGGCATCATGGCCATCAAACGCACGAGTGACATCATCCCCATGTGTCATCCGTTGCTCATTACCAAGAGTAAGTGCGATATCGAGCCTATCGCGCCGGTGGGGACGCCTGCCGAGGACGTGCCCGAGGGCTGGGCGCCGGCGCGCGCAGACGGGCAAGTTGGCTTTCACGTACTGGTTACGGCTGGCGTGACGGGCAAGACGGGTATTGAGATGGAGGCCCTGACCGGCGCGAGTGCCGCGTGCTTAACGATCTATGACATGTGCAAGGCCGTCGATCGTGGCATGGAGATCGTCGACGTTCGCCTGCTGCACAAGGAAGGCGGCCGCTCGGGTGTGTGGGACCGCGCCGAGCGCCAGGCCGCTGCTGTTGAGGCTGTGGGGGCCGCGGGCGACGCACCCGCGAGCGCACCCGTCGCCGTCGCACCCGCAGCTCCCACTCCAGCCGTCCCTGCGATCGCGTTTATCGGCTACCAAAACTCGGGCAAGACCACGCTCGTCGAGAAGGTTATCGCCGAGCTCACCCGCCGCGGCCTGCGCGTGGGTTCGCTCAAGCATCACGGGCATCACGGCTTTGATATCGACGTGCCCGCTAAGGACACCTGGCGCCATCACCAAGCCGGATCCAAGCACGTGGGGCTCATCTGCGCCACGCGCTGGGCGGAGTACGCCGACACGCGCGAGGAGGACGAGATGCCCGCGCGCGAGCTGCTGTCGCGTTACAACGATGTCGACGTGGTGATCATCGAGGGCTACAAGACCGAGGGCTTCGACAACATCGTGGTCGCGCGCTCCGGTGTCGACCGTCTGCGCGGCAAGAGCTCGCTCGACCTGGTCGACGGTCACACGCTGGCCCTTGCCTGCAACGAAGCCCTGGCGCGTCAGGCCTTCGACGCCGGCTTTGCGACCCGAGCCATCAACATCAACGACGCCCGAGCCATCTGCGATCTTATCCAAGATCATCTTTAAGGCTCGACGCTGCGCCGGCCCCAAGCACCCCATCTCGTCCCTCAAGCCGTCGCTCGCGTACCAAAGTACGCGTCGCTCCTCTTTCGGGGCGACCTGGGGCACTTGGAACCGGCTCGCTGCGTTGCCATAACATGCCAAAAAGGGACAGGTTTGTTTTGGCAGGTTTTATCTGGGCAAACGTCATTTCCACCACAAAGGGGCCAGGCACCTTTGTGGTGGTTTTTACTTTAGTAGATGTGTGGGACATGCCTTACAATCTACCAAGTAGTTCATACTGAGCGAAAAACGGAGAGAAGGGTCCTGATGCGTCCTTAATGTTTCATGCGGATAGATTGATTTGACAGACGGTGGCGAATACCCACCGCCCGTATTCGTATGAAACAAGGAGTCTCCATGCTCGCATCTCTTCTCTCAAAACCTCAACCTTCGCTGTCCATGCAGGCCAAGCGCCTGGTAGCGATGCGCTTTCTCATCTACACCGGGTTTCAGACCAGCTACTTTATCGGCGTCATCGGAACGCTTACCTATGCGGACGATGCCTCGGTCGTCGCGACATCGCTGGCCGTCCTGTTCATGAACGTTTTCGTGATCCTGGGATCCTTTGCGGGCGGCGCTGCGCTCGACGCATGGGGTCCGCGCCGCCATTTCTTGCTGAGCATCGTCGGCACGCTCGCAACTGGCACGGCAATCATCGCCTTTGGTAGCGCGACCGGCGTCGTCCTGCTCGGCGCGGTGTTTCTGGGCTTTACGATGGGATTCGCCCAGCCCATCGCCACATCCTATCCGGCTTACCTCACCGACGATCCTGTCGAGCTCAAAGACATCAACTCCGCCATCGCCATGTTTTCAAACGTGAGTATCATCGTTGGCCCCACGCTGGGCGGCTTTGTCGCGGCGGCTGCGTCGTCGCGCGCGGTGTTCGTGCTTATGATGCTCTTTACCGTGCTGGCGTTCGTCGTCGGTTGGGGCTTTAGGCCGCAGACCAGCCATATCGTCGGGCATGCGGATACCGATTCGACAGAGGAAGGGGAGCGTGCGGGACGAAGCTCCAACCCTAGCACGCCCGCCCGCGCCACCTTCGCAGCCAGCATCAAGACGGTCTTCACCAACAGCGTCCTCGCGCTACTTTTCTGCATCATTTTTCTTTCGAACTTTGGCTACGGTGCCTTCGATCCGCTCGAGTCGTTTTTCTATCGCGATGTTCTGCACGTTGGCGTTGAGTGGATGGGCTGGCTCTCGTCTGCCTGCGGTGTCGGCGCGGTGCTGGGTGCCGTGCTCGCGCTCCGCTTGCCGCCGCACCTGGTCAACCTTAAAACGCTGCTCGTGGCGCTTATGTCCGTGGGCCTGGGAAGTCTGCTCTATGTGGGGACACCGTACGTGGGCGTGGCCCTTGTCGGCCAGATCGCCCTGGGTATAGCTTGGGGTGTCGTCAACCCGCTCCACAACACCATTGTGCAGACGACGGCTCCGCTCGAGCAGCTTGGTCGCGTCAATTCGGTCATGGGCTTTGGCAATATGTTCGCTGGTGTGGCCCCTCTGGCGATTGCCCCGTGGCTGGCGGCAACATTTGGCGTACAACGGACACTCGTGGGGGCAGGCATGGTCGTGACGGCGGTTCCCGCGGCACTGCTGCTGTTTGGACGCAATCACTTGGAACGTGCCGTAAAGCAGTAAGAAACCATCACAACATTCGGTAAAAATCGCGATTCTGCCGAAAAACGTCGAATGTTGTGATGGTTTGGCCCGTAGACGCCGCGATCACCACAAAGGGGCCAGGCGCCTTTGTGGTGGTTTTTGCTTTGACAGGCCGCGCCTGCGCCTTGGTATACCATGTACACCATTTCTGACCTCATCCAGCACCGCCGCACAACTCAGAAAGGCTCCCATGGACACCACCTTCAGCCACATCAAAGCCGTGTTCTGCGATATCGACGGTACGCTGCTCACGAGCCAGCACACGGTGTCCCCGCGCACCGTGGCGGCGATCCGCGCCCTGCGCGAGCGCGGCGTGCTCTTTGGCCTGTGCACCGGGCGCGACGCCCACGCGACCGAGGCCATGTACGAGCTCTGGGGCATCGAAGGCCTGGTGGACGTGCTGGTGGGCTGCGGTGGCGCCGAGGTCATCGACCGCGCGCACGACATCAACGAGCTGAGCTATCCGCTGCCGGGCGAGACCATCGCGCGCATCTGCAAGCACATGGCGGACCTTCCGGCAACACCCGTCTGCCCCCGAGACGGCGTGTTCTACGTGCCCGAGAGCAACGCGTGCGTCGAGCACCTGTCGCGCGTCGACGGCGTGCCCTACCAGGTGGTCGATTTTGCCGAGTTCTTGCGCGAGCCGCAGCCCAAGGTGATGTTTACCATGGCGCCCGAGGTGATGCCGCGGGTGATTGAACGGGCGTCGACGTTTGCAGATAACACTGTTAAGGCGGCGGCCCTGCAGACCACGCAGCGGCTCTACGAGTTCATGGATCCGCGCGTGTCCAAGACGCGCGGCCTTGGGCGCGTGGCGGAGCTCAACGATATGGAGCTCCAGGACATCTGCGTGTTTGGCGATGCGGACAACGACACCTGCATGGTGGCCGACGCCGGCGTGGGCGTGGCTATGGCAAACGGCAGCGACGCCACCCGTACCGCCGCGGACTTTGTAACCGCGAGCAACGACGAGGACGGCATCGCGATCTTTATCGAGGAACATCTGCTGTAGCGCCGGGGGGCAGCCACAAAGAGGGCAGAGCGCCTTTGTGGTGGTTTTCCAAGCGTCCCAACAGTCGATTGTTGGGACGCTTTTTTGTAGCGAGGAGATTTGCGGCCGGTAACATGCGATGCCATTCAAGTGTCGATGTATGAACATATCGGCACACGCTAGTTGTGCAGTAATTGACCAATTAGCTCATAACTAATATTTCCAGGTAGATATACTGCCATTCACGGCGCAATTTTGACCGTTCACAGATTGAGCGGGTTAAAACAAAGTGTTGTACAAACAATGATAAAGTGTCATTTATCTAGATTTGCTAACGAGTTTACCAGCGTCTTTCCGAAATTTAACCCTCGAAAAACAATGCATAGTTTGAATAATTGTCAAGAAGTTAAGGCAACGTAAAGCAAAACTGACATTGTTAGGCTTGCGCTGTTTAAACAAAGAGTAATAATATGCATATCGAGCGCGAGCAATTATAGGTTGCGCGCCCAAGTTTGATGGTGAAAGAGCAAGATCGCGGTCTCTTGGGGAGGAGACATCGATGAAAGCGAATTCGGATAAATCTAAGCAGAGTAATAAAGCGACGCGCCGTGTGCTGGCAGGCGTTTTGTGCGGAGCCTCCGTTTTGAGCCTGGTACTGTCGCTCGTCATGCCTCCGATCTCGCAGGCCATTGCCAACGATGCCCAGACGGTTTCTACCGAGGAAACTGTGATGGGGGGGGGTTCCTCAAGTGAGTCTACTGATGTAGGCAACACCAACAACGGGGATACCGAAAACCAGAATAGTGACGATGCTGCGGGCGACGACGAAATCCAGCAGGAGGAGCAGCCCAAGGACGAGTCGCAGGCAGAAGAAAATGAAGCGATCGACGATGGCGCTGGTTCGTCAGCCGAGGAGGCTGTGGCGAGCGAAGAGACAGCCACGGACATCAAGAATGCCGGTGACTTGCAGGGAAAGCTTCTAGGCGTTGAGGAAAATCAAACCGCCAGCTTTACGCTTGCGGCTGATATTGACTTTCCTGGTGAAATCACACTTAACAAAGGCGGCAGCAATATCACCCTTGACCTAAGTGGTCATAAGATTAAGCACTCGAGCGCCGACAAGCCGTTATTCAATGTTGCCGGTGGTGCGTCACTTACAATTAGGGATTCTGCACAGGTGGGTGAGACGGTCAGCGAGGGCCAGCAGCTAGCTGATCAGGGGCAGAGCCTGAATGCCGATAATTATGACAAGAATGCCGCCAATTATGGCAAGAATGCCGAACTGACTTACGATAACGATAACATTCCATCTAATCTTACCTACTACGTGACCGAATCGTCCCCGAGCGGAACAGGCACAACCGAGACACTTGTCAAACATGACGTTGAGATTAAAGGCGCCATCGTGGCGTGCGGCGGCAACGCAAATCTAAAGCTCATCAATCTATATAACAACAACGGCAAGGGCGGCACGTTTAACCTTGTGAGCGGCGTGATCACGCAAAAACAAGGCGGCAGCGTTAGCAGCTTGGTCTATGCCGAGAACGGCTCTACCGTCAACATGCGCGGCGGCTATGTGTGTGGAGCTTCTGGCTCGGGTGCGGGCGGCGGAATTGAAATACACGGTAATTCGACCCTCGAGGTTTCCGGTGGCGTAATTGCCGGCAACAGTGCTCCTAGTGGCGGTGGTGTGTATGCTAAAGACTCCACGGTCAACATAACTAATGGCGTAATCTCCGGCAACAGCACGCTTGCTACTGGTGTTGGTTTCGGCGGCGGCATCATGGCCGAAGGCGGCAGCGTTACTGTTTCTGGTGGCTACATTACTAACAATAAATATGCCAATTACTGTGGTAACGATGGTAATGGCGATCATGGCGGTGCTGGACTTGCCGCTAAAAACGGTACTCATGTCACCATTTCGGGCGGCCAGATCACGGGCAACTATTCTGAGGAAGCCGGCGGCGGCGTCTATGTGACCGACATCGAACACCAAGGGGCGAGCTCGCGCAAGACAATGGCATGGCTCAACATTACGGGGGGAACTATTGCCTCTAACGTGAGTTTTCGCTCTGAGGGTGCCGGCATTCGCGTGGGCCAGATGGTTGACGCGATGATAAAAGGAACGTCAAATTCAAATCCAGTCTATATCACTAATAACCACTGCATGTCTCGCTTTGACTGGGGTGGAGGCGGCATCTTCGTCCAGGGCGATTCTAAGGTCGCGTCTAATGCTGGTAGGCTATTTGTCTATAACTCCTATATAAGCAGCAATGAGGCCGGTGGCTACGGTGGCGGCGTTGCGGTTTGCCCGACGGGTAAGACTTTGGTGACAGGCACCGACGGCACGGCGATTTTCGGTAATACTTCTGCCGGAAATGAGCAAAACGCGAACGACTACGAATCCGTGAGTAATACAGGCAATAACGGCACCCCCCATCTTTCCGGCGGTGGTCACGGTAAGGACCAGGACTCCGACGCCTACAATGCCGAAGTGTTTCGCGAAAACGGCCACGCGGACTTCTTCCTTGCGGCGGAGGGTCATACGACTCCGATCGCGGCGGTGATTGGCAAAATGCTTGGCGGCGGCGATGCTAAGTATCGGGGAAGCTTAGAGCTTCAGAAAGCCATTACTGTCCCCGCTAACGGTGGCGTGCAGGTATATAACAGCATCGGCCTGAGTTCGAATGTTAAGGCTCAAGACCCCGAGGCGATCAATGCGCGAAAGGCTGCGCTAGAGGCGGGCGCGACGTTTATCACGGGCAATTATTCCTGGAACCATGGCGGCGGCATCATGTCGAACGGCGACCTGTACATGGGCGCGCCTGAGGACACGTATGTCTATCCGAGCCTCAAGCTCAAGGCGACCAAGAAGCTGGAAGGCCGCAAGCTCAATGATGGGGAGTTCTCCTTTACGGTGTATCGCAAGGATTCAGACGACCCTTTGGCTGGCACGACAGCTGGCACGACATTCAATCGCGACGTTTGCACCGAGGTTGGAACAGCAGCAAATGATGCAGAAGGCAGCATTACGTTTGACCTTGGTGAACAATTCGCATCGAGTGGCGCGGGTAACGAAATCACATACTACTTGGTCGAAGATCCCGGTGGTGATTCTGGCATCACGTACGACTCCAGCGTGTATAAGATTGTGGTGACGGCCGAAGATACCAAGACCTTGCTCATGTCTGTTCCGAGTAAAGAAAACTCAAGCCAACTGAAGGATCTTTACATCCATAACTACACGATTAAAAACGTCGGTGTAACCAAGTACGAATTCCGCGAGTCGTCTGGGAAGTGGGAGAACGTAAAAGCGAGGAGCAAGGTGCAGAAGAGTGGAGACTATTATCCAATTATCTGTGAGGGTGACTCCACGACTTTCACTAACAAGTTCACTCCGTACGACTCGAAGGGCTCCTGGACGCCTATGGCGACTAAGGTCGTTGAGGGTGGCGAGATGAAGGAGTTCACGCTCCAGCTTGCGACCGACACAGATTTTACGGATATCGTTAGCAGCAAGTCCACCACTGCCGACGGCGACAAGTCCCAGACCCTGAGCTTCGACAAGATTGATTACAAACTCGATCAACTCGACCAGCTCGCGTCTGGCCCCACTGGCCGTGGTGCTTCCAAGAC
Organism: Collinsella sp. OM08-14AT; assembly: GCF_003438115.1. Lineage (NCBI taxonomy): Bacteria > Bacillati > Actinomycetota > Coriobacteriia > Coriobacteriales > Coriobacteriaceae > Collinsella > Collinsella sp. OM08-14AT. The sequence continues at coordinate 2,057 of NZ_QSTE01000024.1, read as the reverse complement.
CTTCACGTACTACGTGCGCGAGAAAGACGACGGTTCGCTGTTCTCGCACTATACGTACGACAAGTCGGTCTATCAGATTACGGTTAACGCGACTGACGACTCTAACCACCATATCGACGTCACTGCGACCTACAAGCAGATTCAGGATCGTGATGGCAATGAAGTGACCACTGACACGCCCCACGACCTCACCGGCAAGTCCACTCCCACCTTCACCAACACCTACTCCACCTCTTTGCCCCTTTCTGGTATGTCGGGCGTCACTCTGACGTACCTTGCCGGCGCGGCGGTGCTTTGCGCTGCTGCGGCCTGGATGCACATTCGTCGCAAGGCGAATGCGAAGGGAGGTGAGCGTCGTGAATAAGAAAGTTTGCTCCTTCCCGATCTTGTTTGCGCTGCTTGCCCTCCTGATCGGCATCTGCGCGGTTGTGTTCCCCGCATCCGCGCAGGCCGCGCCGACCTCGACCGGTTCCATCACGGTGAGCGGCGCCGTGGCGAGCAACTACGACGCCTACCAGATCTTTAGCGCCAACGTCGTCGACGGCGACGGCGACGCCAAGACCTTTACCGACCTCGCTTGGGCAAGCGACGCCGCGCGCGACGCTATCCTGCCTGTGCTGCACAGCGCCGGCATGCCCGATTCCCAGACCACCGCGCAGGAAGCTGCCGAGTGGCTCAACACCGATTCCCACCTTACGAGCGCGCTGAGCGCACAGCTCGCTCGTTCCCTCCAGAGCTCTGGCGCCGTGCCCGTGGCCCTTAACGCGGGCACGGCGGCCGAGCTGCCCTGCGGCTACTGGCTCATCGTCGCCAGAGACGACGCCATCGCCCAGGGCGAGGCCGGCACCGCGCCGATCATGGCGCTGGTGGGCGGCAACGCCGTCACCGTCAAGCCCAAGGCCGCGACGCCCAAGGTCGCCAAGCACGTGCTGGAGGACAACACCGCCGCATGGCAGAAGGCCGCCGACGCCACGGTCGCCGACGACCTGTACTGGCGCCTCTCGGCCACGGTTCCCGCGGGCCTTTCCGCCTATGACACCTACGCGGTGCAGTTCGTCGACACCATGAGCGCGGGGCTCGACCCCTCCAAGGTGGCCGCGAGCATGCGTGTGTACGTGGCGGCGGGCGCGGATGGCACCTTCGACGCCGTCTCGAACGGTAAGGACGGGCGCGCCGGCACCGAGCCCGCGCAGGGCTGGACCGACATCACGGCCCAGTGCGCCACCAAGGTGGCGGCGGACGGGACCTTCACCGTGCGCACCGGCGACCTGATCGCCGCGCTCGGCGGGGCCGACGCCTTCGCCGCGGGCGCCCGCGTGGTCGCCGTGTACAACGCGCCGCTCAACAGCGCGTGCAACCGCGGCATCGCGAAGGGCAACCCCAACGAGGTCTATCTGCGCTACCCGCGCTCTCCCTTTGCCGACCAGTCCGGCGATGCCGGCTTCACCCGCACGCCGAGCGACGATGCGTGCGCCTACACTTGGGATCTCGCGCTCACCAAGCGCGGCAGCGACGGCGACAAGCCGCTTGCCGGGGCGGTCCTGAGCATCGCCGACGACCGCGGCCGCACGCTGGCGGCCGACGGCACGTGGGATGCGGAGGGCAAGGCCACCGTCACCACGGGCGAGGACGGCCGTGTGACCGTCTCGGGCGTGGACTCGGGCAAGCTGGAGGTCCGCGAGCTCAAGGCGCCCAAGGGCTACACCGCCTTTGAGGGCACGCGCTCCGTGACGGTCAAGGCTGAGGGCCTGGACGTCGACCAGGTGGCGGCCGCCAAGCCTAAGGTGACCGTATCGGCCGAAAGCCCTCTGCGAGTTGATGCCGCCGATGCCGGGAAGGGTTTAGTCGAGTTGTCGGTGCTTAACACCCCAAGTAACGAAGTGAGTCGAGGCTTTATGCCCTCGACGGGAGATAGAACGTTGGTGTTGGTAACGGCTTTGGCCGTCATCGGAGTAGTGGCTATTGTCGTCGCGCTCGTCATCAAGCGGGGAGGAGGTCGCCATGATAAATAATTGTCCCCATTACAGTCTGAAATAGGCCATCGATAAATTTCGATG
>NZ_QSTE01000023.1:0-23847 GCF_003438115.1 Collinsella sp. OM08-14AT | reverse complement strand
GCCTCTTGACAATGTCCTGCTCATATTAAAAGGAACGTCCCTAAGTGCCGGCTGGATGTATTAGGAGTATCATCGTCTGCGCAAATAAGCACGAAAGAGCATGTTAGAGATTGAGAGCGTATGGCTGATACCGCATCTAGGCACATTGACATGACCACCGGCTCGCTGTGGCGCAATATTCCCCTGTTCGCCTTCCCCGTGGCCGCCACGAGCATCTTGGAGCAGCTGTCGAACCTCATCGCCACCGTCATCATCGGTAACTTCTCGGGCGACCAGGGAACCCTCGCCATGGCGGCGGTCGGCTCCAATGTTCCGCTTACCAGCCTTATGCTCAACCTGTTTATCGGTATGTCGCTTGGCTCCAACGTGGTCATCGCCAACGCTATCGGCCGCAACGATCAGAACATGGTCAAACGCGCCGTCCATACCTCGATTTTAATGGCGCTCGTGGGCTTTGTCGTCATTGCGCTGGGCGAGATCTTTGCCGAGCCCATGCTCGCCGCGCTCAACGTTCCCGCCGAAACCATGCCGCTCGCTTCGCTCTACCTGCGCGTCTTTTTGCTCAGCATGCCCTCGATCTTGCTTTACAACTTTGAGGCCGCGATCTTCCGCTCCGTCGGCATCACCCGCATGCCGCTGCAGGCGCTTGCCGTGTCCACCGTCCTCAACATTGGCCTGGACCTCATCTTTGTCCCCGTACTCCACTGGGGCGTCGCGGGCGTCGCCATCGCCACCGCCATCGCCTACACCGTCAGCGCCGCTACGCTCTTTATCCGCCTGCTCAAGACCGACTCCGTCGTCCGCGTCACCCCGCGCGACCTGGCTATCGACCCCGTCGCCCTCAAGCGCATCGTCAAGATCGGCCTGCCCGCCGGCATCCAGAGCGCCGTCTTTGCCGTCGCCAACATCATCATCCAGTCTGCTATCAACAGCCTGGGCACCGAGGTCATGGCGGCATCGAGCGCCGCTATGAGCTTGGAGTACGTATGCTACAACCTGCTCAACAGCTTTAGCCAGGCTTGCACCACCTTTGTGGGACAAAACCACGGTGCCCGCCAGATCGGCCGCTGCACCAAAACGCTCAAGGTCTGCCTGGTCGAAGGCGGTATCGTTGAACTCACCACGATCATCGTTATTGTCGGTCTGGGGCGCGAGATCTTGTCGCTGTTCAACAGCGATCCCAACATCGTCTCGATCGGCTATATCCGCGTGTGCTCGATCTTCCCGGCGTACGCCTTTAGCATGTTCTACGAAAACATGTCAGGCTACCTGCGCGGCTTTGGTATTTCACTCACGCCCGCCCTCATCACCATGATCTGCGTCTGCGGCATCCGCTTCTATTGGGTGTTCTGCGTGTTCCCGCACTTCCGCACCTTTGCGAACATCATGATGGTCTACCCCATCAGCTTGGGCACCACGGCGTTCTTCATGGTCGTGGCGGTACTACTCTGCCACCCGGCACGCACCTATTGCGCCACCCAAGCCAAAGCGACAGCCCGCTAAACACCGCACCCAACGCCACGCCAGTCATTAATTGACAATATGCGAGCTCATATAGTCGATAAAGCGTCTCGTGGCGATAGGCATGGTGTCCCAGCTGCGCCAGGCGGCCACCACGTCGCGCGAGGGGGCATGCACGATGGGGCGCACACAAATTTCGGCCCGCATGCCCTCGACGGTACGGCGGTAGAGCATGCTCGCACCGAGGCCCTCCTCCACCATCGCCATAATGGTGTAGTCATCGGTGACCTCACTCGTCACATGCGGCGATAGCCCATGCGCGGCAAACGCATCGAGCACCAGACTCTGTTCGCCCTCATCCAGCAGCACAAACGGTTCGGACGCCAGGTCGGCAAGCGTCACCTTTTCCTTTGCCGCCAGTGGATGGACGGCTGGCAACAGCGCCACCAGCTCGTCGTGATAGACCACGCGTTTCTCGAGCCCCGTGGTAAATCCGCGCGCCGTAAAGCAAAAGTCGACCACGCCATCGTGTACCCACTGGGCGTTGCGCGTGTAATCGCCCTGCTTGAGGGTAAAGTGCACGCCCGGATGCAGGGCCCCAAAGTCGCGGATCACACGCGGTAACACAGTACGACTCACGTTGGTAAACGTCGCGATACGAATATCAGTCGAGGAGAGCCCCAGCAACTCTTGGCGCTTGCCCTCAAGCTCGGCCTCGGCAGTTACAATCTGGCGCAGATACGGCAGGTACTGTTTGCCGTCGCGCGTAAGCGACACACCCTGCTTGCCGCGCTCGATAAGCGTGGTACCCAGCTCGCGCTCGAGCGCCTTGACGGCCTGGCTCACCGCACTTTGCGTATAGCCCAACTCATCGGCCGCACCCTTAAGACTGCCGCGATCGACCACCATACAAACAATCTGATAACGCGATGCCATCGTGCCTCCACATCAATGCAGCCGTAAAACGTTTTGCCAGGGCTTTTTCTGCCTACATTAGTATTTCTTAATCATACTGAAGATACATTCGCTTTACTACATCTACATCTGGGAGCAGAATCCTTTTTACGAAACCGTTCTGTAACAAAAGGAGTCCCATGGACCGCAAAAAAGCAATCGCGCTCTCATTTTCCGTTCCCGTCGCATGGGGCTTTTCGTATCCCCTCATGAAGATCGGCATGGACAGCATGAACGCCACGAGCATCGTTGCGCTGCGCTGCATCATCGCCTTTGTGGCCTGCCTGCTGCTCTTCCACAAGCGCGCGTTGCGCATCAACCGCGACCTTATGGTCCGCGCCGCCATCATCGGCGCCATTATGGCAACCGAGCTCACCTGCATGTGCCTGGGCTCCAGTCTCACTTCTGCCTCCACTGCCGGCTTTTTGCAGAGCCTGACAGTCGTGATCGTGCCGTTTGCCAACGCCGCCCTGCTGCGTCGCGCCCCCGAGCGCAAGGTGCTCGTCGGCACCGCCATCGTCACCTGCGGCATGCTGCTGCTCTCGGGCGCCGACTTCACCAGCCTGAACCCGGGCGCACTCATCATGCTGCTCTCGGCCTTTATCTATGCCAGCCACATTATCATTGCCAAGCGCTTTGTCGAAGAAGTCGACCCGCTGGCTCTGGGCGTTTGGCAGCTGGGCTTTGGCGGCCTGTTCTCGGGCATCGCCGCATGCGCTTTTGGCGGTTTCACGCTTCCCAGCACGCCCGGCGAAATCGTCGTTGTCGTTGCGCTCGCACTCATCTGCTCTGCCTATGGCTTTATCACCCAGACGCTCGTGCAGCCCCACGTGCCCGCCGAGACCACCGGCTTTGCCTTCTCGCTCGAGCCGGTCTGCTCCGCTGTCTTCTCGTTCTTCCTGGTCGGCGAGGTTCTGAGCCCCATCGCCTTCTTTGGCGCCGCCCTCATCCTCACCGGCGTCATGGTGGCAACCGTCGAGCTTCCGCGCCTTCGCGCACATGGACAGGCTCACATGGCAGGAGCGCCCGAGCATGTCTCGTAGACCCCGCTCTTCATACAGCCGCGTCATAAAGGCAACCGGTGCGCCTTTACAATAGATGCCAACAGAGCATCTGCCATAAAGGAGCCCCATGGACACCGCAACTCGCGACCGCAACATAGCAACTTGGTTGGGCGATGCGCCGCAGCCGGTATGTGACACGACGAACCAGCTGCTCGAGCGCATCGCTCTTTTGCGTGCCGAGCAGACCATCTACCCAGCACAAGACGACATCCTCAATGCCCTCGCCTATACGCCGGCCGACCAGGTCAAAGTTGTCATTTTGGGTCAAGACCCTTATCACGGACCCAACCAGGCCATGGGGCTGTCGTTCTCGGTCCCCGCGACGCAAACCAAGTTGCCGCCAAGCCTGCGCAACATCTACAAGGAACTCAATGCCGATCTGGACTGCCCCATTCCCGCCACGGGAGACCTAACCCCATGGGCACAACAGGGCGTCCTGCTTCTCAACACCACGCTCACCGTGCGCGAGCACGCCGCGAACTCGCACGCCAAGCTGGGCTGGAGCACGCTCACCGACTACATTATCGAACGCTGCTGTCAGCTGCCCCAACCGGTAGTCTTTTTGGCATGGGGCCGCTTTGCCCAGCAGATGGTCGAAGGTAAGCTCGTCACAACTGGCGCGGGCAAGGCAACCGACAAGTTCTGCCTGGCCTCCACGCACCCCTCGCCGCTTTCGGCCAACCGTGCCACGGCAGAACTCCCCGCTTTTATGGGGTCGCGCCCCTTCTCCGCTGCCAATCGGCTACTCGAACAGCACGGCTCGACCCCCGTCAACTGGACTTGCCTCGGCTAAAAATCGATACATCAAAAACGCGCCCGACGGCTTGCCATCGGGCGCGTTTTGTTACTCGGGCCAAATAAACTGGGTGCGGCCGGCTTCGCCGCCATCGATCAGCAGACTCTGCCCGGTCATAAACCGGTTGGTCACGCCCACAAAGTAGATCCACTCGGCGATCTCTTGGGCGGTGGCCCAGCGCTTAAGCGGCGTGAGCTCCATAATCTGGTTCCACAGGTGCTCGTCTTCCATCACGCAACGGTTGAGCGGCGTGATAACGCCGCCCGGGTCCACACTGTTGGCGATGGCCTGCGGTGCTAGGCGGTTTGCAAGATTCTTGGTGTAGGCGATAACGCCGCCCTTGCTGGCGGCATAGGCGGGAAACTCCGATCCCGTATGTCCGCTCGCCGACCCCACATTGACCACGGATTTGATAGCCGGCGCCGGCTTGGCGGCAAGCCCCTCCCCCTCAAAGGCGTAGCACTCGGTCACGTTGATGGTGCCACACAGGTTGGCGGCAATATCGTCGGCCGAGTCCTGCGTGCCGGCAACGTTCACGATTACCTGGGGTTCAAGGTCAACTGGAAACGAGTCCGGCTCGCGGACATCAACGATCAGATGGCGGTAGCGCTCGTGTTCGATCGCCGCCGGCAGCAGATCAAAGCCCACGACCTCGTGGCCCTCGTCCAAAAAGCGCTGCACGCACGCGGCTCCGATACCGCCCGAAGCGCCCGTGATCAATACCTGCATATTGGCTCCTTAGGCAGCCGCGTGACGCTCGAGGTACTCGGCGCCCACGTTCTCGCGCTCCCAGCCGCGCACGACCTTGTAGCCCACGGGGCTCAGGAAGACCTCGCACAGCAGCTCGGCAACAGCGCCGGTCAGCGAGCACATAAGGACCTGCACCCAGGTCCAACCAAAGAACGTATGGCTCACCACAATGGCAAAGACCAGATTGTCGATAAACTGGCCAACACCCGTGGACACATAGGAGCGGAAGGCAAAGCTCGCAAAGTTATTCTTTTTGAGCATACGGCCAAGCGACTGGTTGAGCGTGGAGTTGACCACGGCAGAAACGAGCATTGCCAGCGAAGAGCCGAGCACCACGTACCAAGTGCCGCCGATGGTGGCATTAAGGGCAGTGTTGACCTCGATCATGCCCGTGTCATAGTAGGCGCCCCACATGCCAGGCGTGAGCGAGCATGCCCAAAAGCACAGGCTCACGGCCAGGTTAACCAGCAGCGCGAGGATAGAGATTTTGATGGATGCCTTGGCGCCAAAGCGCTTGCAGATCATGTCCTGGCACAAAAACGAAACCCAGCTCACCACAAAGCCGCAGTCGAGTGCCAGATACGGCAGGCTGATAAGCTCTTTGTTGGCCAGCAGGTTCATCATGATGACGCTCACGAAAAACAGCGAAACCGTTGCCGCGGGAATGCTCCGCAACAGGACCTTGTAGTCCTCCATGACCTTCTTGATCATTATGTACTCCTTTGGTTTTAGGTTTAACGAGCAGGATATCGGACCCGAACTGCTCGGACGCCCCAGTCTTGAGACGACGGTGGGTATGATAGCCGCTCACACGGCATCAGGCAAGCAAACGGCGCGGCGGCCCCACAGGACCACCGCGCCGGCACGCTAAAACGTTACGTTGCCAAACTCCGACAGGACAAGGTCGGGGTTGTGGTCGGTAGCCCAGTCGACGTTCCACGGGCTCGTGAACAGCAGCAGCTTGCCGCCGCGCATGTCCTCGACGCGCAGCGTGTCGCGCGTGAGCGAAAGGCCCGGGATATCGATGGTGTCGGGGTCGTTCTGAATCCAGCGGATGTCCGTATAGGGCAGCGGCTGGCGACGAACCTCAACACGGTACTCGGCCTTGAGGCGGCGCTCGAGCACCTCAAACTGCAGCACGCCGACCACGCCCACGATGACGCTCTCCATGCCGGCACCCAGCTCGCGGAAGATCTGGATGGCGCCCTCCTGGGCAAGCTCCTCCATGCCCTTGACGAACTGCTTGCGCTTGAGCGTGTCGACCTGCGTAATGCGGGCAAACATCTCGGGGGCAAACGTCGGGATCTGCGGATACTGCACGTGGCGCTTGCCGGAGCACACGGTGTCGCCGATGCTAAAGATACCCGGATCGAACAGGCCCACGATATCGCCCGCGTACGCCTCGTCAACAATCGCGCGGTCATCGGCCATCATCGACGTGCCCGTAGCAAGCTTAAGCTTGCGGTTACCCTGCACGTGGAAGGCGTCCATGCCGCGCTCGAACTTGCCCGAGCAAATGCGCACAAAGGCGATGCGGTCGCGGTGGTTCTTGTCCATGTTGGCCTGAATCTTAAACACAAAGCCGCTAAAGTCGTTCTCGGCGGGCGCGACCGGCTCGCTGGTGAGCGTATCGGTGTAGGCGCGCGGCGTCGGGGCCAGACGCAGGAACTCTTTAAGGAAGGGCTCCACACCAAAGTTGGTGAGTGCCGAGCCAAAGAACGCCGGGCTCAGCTTGCCGCAGGCCACGGCATCCAAGTCGAGCTCGTCGCCGGCGCCATCGAGCAGCTCGATGTCGTCCATCAGGTTCTTATGGTTCTCCTCGCCGATAAGCTCGTCCATGGCGGGGTCGCCCAGCTCGGCCTCGACCTCGGCGACCTTCTTGGTGGCGTTGGCATGGCCGTCGCCCTCAAAGGCGATAACGCGACGGGTCTGGCGATCGAACACGCCGCGGAAGTTGCGACCGCTGCCGATCGGCCAGTTCATGGGATACGTATTGATGCCCAGGACGTTCTCGATCTCTTCCATGAGCTCAAACGGATCGCGAGCCTCGTGGTCGAGCTTGTTCACAAAGGTGAAGATGGGAATATGGCGCAGCGTACAGACCTTAAAGAGCTTTTTGGTCTGGGCCTCGACGCCCTTGGCGCCGTCGATGACCATGACCGCGGCGTCGGCAGCCATAAGGGTACGGTAGGTATCCTCCGAGAAGTCCTGGTGGCCGGGGGTATCGAGGATGTTGACGCAGGCGCCGTTATAGGTGAACTGCAGTACCGAGGAGGTAACGGAAATACCGCGCTCCTTCTCGATGTCCATCCAGTCCGAGACGGCATGCTTGGCCGAGCTCTTGCCCTTGACCGAGCCGGCAGTCTGGATGCTGCCGGTATAGAGCAGCAGCTTCTCGGTAAGCGTGGTCTTACCGGCGTCCGGGTGGCTGATGATCGCGAATGTGCGGCGCGACGAGATTTCATCCGACAGGCTTGCCATGCGGATCCTTTCTTGCATTGAGTGCATTACGTCGATGTAACCGCACTATTGTAGCCGCGAAATCCCGCCATAGGGCGCCTATCAGGACAAATACATCAGTCAGAACGTGAACGGCTAGTTATCGAAAGTATTCTGCAGCAGACTGTCTCTATCTGTAACAGCAGAGCTTATTTGCCCCCCTATCTGTTACAGATTGAGACAAACAAACCTGCCCGCCGACACAATCTCAATCTGTAACACCTGACCGCCCAAATTGGGTCTAGCTGTTACAAATCGAGATAAACGGAAAGGCAGGCAGCCAATGTCTCGTTCTGTAACATCTAGCCGCGCAAATCGACTCTTACTGTTATAGATTGAGACAAATAGGCAGGCGGGCAAATAACATCTCAATCTGTAACAGCAGGCGACACAAAACGGGCCCAGGTGTTACAGATTGAGATTGTTTTGGAGCAAGCGCAGTGCCGATGGGCTATTCCACATTTAGCTCTTGCATAACTGTGCATAGTGTATATATAATGTGCTTACCGGTTATATACACGTGTAGCCCAACAGCTAAGGAGCCGCTGTGGACATCATCCTATCCAATTCGAGCGATAAGCCCATCTACGAACAGATATCCTCGCAAGTCAAAGCTCAGATCTTATCGGGTACGCTCGCTGCGGGAGCCAAACTCCCCAGCATCCGTGCACTCGCGAGCGATCTTGGCGTGAGCGTCATCACCACCAAGCGCGCCTACGCCGACCTGGAGCAGCTCGGGTTTATCTGCACCGTGCAGGGCAAGGGCTGCTTTGTCGCCGAGGGCAACCAGGAGCTCTTGCGCGAAAACCAGCTCTGCCATATCGAAGAGCTACTTGCGAAAGCGGCAAGCCAAGCCGAAACTCTGGGCGTCACGCGCGACAAGCTGCACGAGATGCTCGACCTGGTAGCCCCCGAAACCATGCAGTAGCCATCTGCAAGAAAGGCTATACCATGCAAAACTTGCTAGAACTCAAAGGTATCTCACGCCGTGTGAGCGACCGCTTTTCACTACGCGACGTCACGCTCGCTGTGGAGCCCGGCCAGATCGTTGGCTTTGTAGGCGCAAACGGCGCCGGCAAGACAACGACCATTCGCGCCGCGCTCGGGCTTATAAAGCTCGATGCCGGCGAGGTGCACCTGTTTGGGCAGCGCTGTGGCGCCGACGCGCCCGATGAGTCGCAACGCCACCTGCACTCCCGCGTCGGCCTTGTCCTGGACACGTGCCCCTTCCCTTCCACACTCAAGGTGACCGAAGTTGAGGCACTCGTAAGCCCGGCGTACCCCACCTGGAGCCACGACGCCTTCGCCAGCCTCATCGACCGATTTGTCCTCGACCCCAAGACAAAGGTCAAGGACCTCTCCCGCGGCATGGGCATGAAGCTGCAACTTGCCTGCGCGCTCAGCCACAAGGCCAAGCTGCTCGTTTTGGACGAAGCCACCGCGGGCCTCGATCCCATGGCACGCGAGGAGCTGCTCGATGAGCTGCTCGCCTTTGTCGCCGACGGCCAGCACAGTGTGCTGCTCTCGAGCCACATTACGTCCGACCTCGATCGCGCCGCCGACCGCGTCATCTGCATCGATAACGGTTCGATTGTGTTTGACCTGCCGCGCGAGGACATTACCGACCGCGCCGGCATCGCTCACTGCACCCAGGCGCAGGCCACCGAGCTTATGGCTTGCGTCGAAGGCACCCGTGCCGCCCACCACGCCTACAGCGTGGACGTGCTCGTGCCCAACCGTCGCGAAGCGCTCGAGGCCTTTCCCGAGATTCCCTGCGATCGGGCAACCATTGATGACTATCTGCGCCTCATGCTGAAAGGGGCTTCGAAATGAAACGCGCCTTTATGTCCGAGCTCGCCATCGTTCGCTCGCTTGCCCCAAGCATTGCGGGTGTCGGCTTGTTCATATTCGTCGTGCTGACCCTTGCCAACGCATCGGACGGCGATTCCGGCATGAGCGCCGGCGCCTGCGCGGTCAGTGCCATGTCGCCCATCATGGTCATGAGCTCGCTGGCCGGCTTCGACAATCAAAACGGATGGGAGCGTTATCGGGCAACGCTGCCCCTCTCGCGCAAAGACATTATTTGTGCCCGTTACCTGAGCGTTATTGTCTTCTCCGCCGTCATGGCATGTGCAGCTACGCTTTTGAGTATCGTCGCCATCCCGCTCTTCAACAGCGCGGGCATTCCTTCGACGGGACAGACGGTCTTTGAAATCGCAATCGCCTCGGCAGCATCGATGCTCATCTCCCTCATGATGGTGTTTTTGGCGCAGCCGCTGTTCTTTCGCCTTGGACACATGGAGGCGCTGCGCCTATCCGTTGGCTTGTTTGCCCTGCTCGGGTGCCTTGCCATGGCCACGCTGAGCTCCTCCAACCCCATTAGCAACTGGCTTATGTCGATTGCCGGAGCGAATCCCGACCCTGCCGTTCTGGGCTGTCTGTGTGCAGGCATCGCCGCACTTGCCCTCGCGCTATGTGCAATCAGCTGCGCCGTCAGCACCAAGGTTTATCGAGTACGCGACCTGTAATCGACAGCCAAAGGGCTTGGGCTGCACGCCACCTCATTTACTAGATAAGACGAAGCAGCAACAACGCCGCCGCCCTTCGAAGCATGCCGTTTAGCTCTTGGCAACCAAAGAAAGACCGACGGCATATTGAAGGTGAATGGTTTTCCGCGAAGTGAACGAGTAAAATCAGCGCCCCGTATCATCGACATTTTTAAGGACTTAATTCCTGCGGTTTTTGCCTAAAAATCCTGCGGTTTTATTCGAAAAAAGCGTGCATGCTCCAGGGGTCCATATTTACTCGTTCACTTCTCGGAAAAACATTCACCTTCAATTCGAGCCTTAACCAAATGGTTCCCCGGAACATGGCCCCCGTCTCGCCGCGGCCATATCAAACCTTCATGGTGGGGCGGTATCCTCATGTCCATAAAACTCGCAGGATAAACCCATTATCCAAGGAGGTACCGCACTCGTGTCGTGGGTTGTCGCAGCATTTGCGTCAGCATTCTTTGCCGGCATCACATCCATCTTGGCCAAATGCGGCATCAAGCAGACCGACTCCGATGTCGCGACGGCCATTCGCACCTGCGTGGTGCTCGTTTTCGCCTGGGCAATGGCGGGCATTTCTGGATCCATTGGAACCATTGGCAGCATCGAACCCAGATCCTGGCTCTTTCTCGTCCTCTCGGGACTCGCTACCGGTGCTTCGTGGATCTGTTACTTTAAGGCGTTGAGCATCGGAAATGTCAATAAGGTCGTACCGGTCGACAAGATGAGCACCGTGCTCGCCGCGCTGGTCGCCATCGCGCTTTTTGACGAGACGAGCAACCTTGCGGTTAAGCTCGTGGGAACCGCTGCCATCACCCTCGGCACGTTTTTAATGATCGAGAAGAAGCAGTCCGCCGAACCCGAGCAGCAGCAAGACCGAACCTGGCTCGCTTACGCCCTCGGCGCCGCCGTGTTCGCGGCACTCACCTCCGTCCTCGCCAAGATCGGCATCGAAGGCGTCGAGTCAAACCTGGCCACGGCAATCCGCACCTGCGTGGTACTGGTTATGGCATGGGCAATCGTGGCAGCCAAGGGAAAACTGGAGCAGGTCACGCACGTTGACCGGCGCGAACTCACATTTCTCGCAACATCGGGCATCGCGACTGGAGCATCGTGGCTGCTCTATTACTATGCCATCGCTGCAGGCCAGGTGAGTGTCGTGGTGCAGATCGACAAACTATCGATTGTCGTATCGGTGCTATTTGCGCGCCTGGCATTCAACGAAAAACTCCCCCGCCGCAGCGCCATCGGTCTCGCCCTCATCGTACTGGGCACCGCCGCGCTTGCAATTTGGAAGTAGCGCCGATACCGAACGAAATCCAGTCCACCCGCAAATCCGTGACACAGCGCCCGCACCGGACTTGAGATGTTTGTACTGACTGCGCGCTACCGTGCTACTTGCGCAGCGGCTTGGGCAGCGGGATGCCGGCGGCGATGACGGCCGCGATAATCATGCAGACGATACCCTTGAGTGGGAAACACATAAGCAGCAGGCCCACAACCATGACAGGCTGGCGCATGACGGCGCCCATCGTCGATGCCGTGCAGACGGCGACGCAAAAGACCGGATCTGCGCCGGTGAGGATGGCAAGGCCATAGCCCAGGCTTACGCCCGAGAAGATAACGGGGAAGAAGTGGCCGCCGCGCCAACCAAGGTTGATGAGGGCGGGCGTCAGCATGGCCTTAACAAGACCGGTCGCGATAAGCACGCCGGCGGGAATAGTGAGGTAGGTCTCCATAAGTACATCGGCCTGGGTCTCACCGGCAAACATGGTGTAGGGCAGGACCGTGCCGCAGATGGCGAGCGCCAGACCAGCCAGCATTGCCTTGACGACAGGGCGCTCCCCTATGGCATGGGACAGTGCCTCGCTCGCGTGTTCCGAGACAAAGTACAGCCAGCCGCAGATTGTTCCGATCAGCGACAGAGGAATGAGCCAGGTAAGCTCCAGGCTGCCCACCACGGCAGCCTCGAACCTGGGCATGCCCATGCCGCCGCCCATGAGCTGGCCGAGCAGCAGGTAGGTGCCCAGGCCGCCGGCAATCGCGATGCCGTAAACCACGGTCTTTTGCGCCTTGGGCAGCCTGATGGTGATCTCGTCGGACGCAGAGCCCTCGTCGCCGTCGGCGCTACCGGCAAGCGGTGCCACAAAGCCAAAGACGGGCGCGGTAAAGAGCGCCGTCAACGCGGCCTGGGTACCCAGCAGCGTAAGCTCCCTAAACTCGGCGCCAAAGCGACGCATACGGTCGCCAACCCAGCTGCACAGACCCGCGATAACGCCGGTCAGGCCGGCCTCCGGTCCAATACTTCCGCCAAACAGCAGCGGCAGCAGCGCTGCGAGCGAAAGCTTGCCCAGATTGTCGTACGGGTAGCGCCCGTCTTGTTTGACCTTGGCCATCACCTGGTTGAGGTCGTCGGTCTTGGTGCCCGTAAGCTTTTCGTACAGACCGATTAACAGGCCGCCCAGTAAGCAGACGAAAAACGGGTACGGCAGAAAGCCAAACGGGCCGCTGGCAAGCTCGGGCGAGGCGACGCCCAGCATATGCGGGACCTCGGTCCACAAATAATCAATGCCGTGCTCCATCACAAAAAAGAACAGCCAGACCGCGGCGCCTGCGAACGCGCCAGTCACGGCAACGCTAACTAAAAACAGTGCTCGGTTTTTGGGCTTTGCAAGGCTATCCATCGGGTCCTCCCGCGGTCAAAATCGACAAGGATACGTTTTATTGTAGAGCGAGCGTTGCCCGAACGAGCCAACCGTCTGCGCTGCAAACGGCACCATTGGGAGTCATAGTGGGGCAAGCTCAAGACTTATCCGTTGATAATCGAGGCAATCTCGCGCAAATCGTCGGCAAAGTAGATTCCGTGCTGCCGTCTCGGGCTCGAAAGCCCTTTATCAATCATGTGCTCGAGCAGCGCCTTAAGATCGTTGTAGTAGCCCCCGAGGTTGTACAGGATGCACGGCGCACTCAAGTGCCCCAACGACACGGCGGACATGACCTCGGCAATCTCCTCGAGCGTGCCCGTACCGCCCGGGAAAGCGATGAACGCGTCGCCGAGCTCGATCATCTTGGCCTTACGCTCGGCCATGTCACTCGTCACGATGAGGTCGTCAATACCGTCGTGTTGAAACTCTGCCTCGATAAAAAAGCTCGGCTCAACACCCGTCACGTGTCCACCCGCCTCGAGCACGCTATCGGCAAGCGCGCCCATCAGGCCCGACTTGGAGCCGCCGTATACCAGCGCGTGGCCGTTGGAGCCAATCCACGTGCCGAGCTCTCGCACTGCAGGCAGAAACGCCGGGTCGTTGCCGACGCTCGCGCCCAGGTACACCGTGATGTTCATATGCAATCCCCCTCGTCGTGACGCGCGGCGCCCGTTCTATCGTTGTCGGCGACGGTACTCGCGCACGCGGCGCGACAGGTCAGCGAGCTCGTCACGATCGAGCTCTTCCAAATGCTCAAGATCGTCCATAAAGCGCGCCATGGTGTCCTTTTGGCGCAGTTTAATGAGCGTATTGCAGTAGTTCACCGCCACACCCGTGAGCATGGCGATGTAGAAGATGCTGATGACGCTCAGGACAACGGTAATAGCGCGGGCGACCGGCGTTTCGGCCGGGATATCGCCAAAGCCGATGGTCGAGACCGTCTCAAAGCTAAACCAGAGACCATCGCCAAACGTAAGGGTCGTGGGCTCGGACAGCCAGACGGCCGTCGAGCACAGCAGATAGAAGACGAGAAACAGGCCCGTGATGCGCGCAAAGCCAGCCTGGCGCAAAACATCGGCAAGCGTCCTCAACTTGTTCATCGCGACCCCTTTTCCCAGACGCCCAATCACATTCGCTCGGTATTGTCCCACAACCGGCAGTTGGGGACGTTCCTTTTGTGCCGGCAGAAAGGGACTGTCCCCAAGTGCCGGGCGGGACCGTTTAGCGGCTCAGCTGCCGACTAAGCATGCTGAGCTGGTATCCTTATGCGAAACTGTCTCAACTCGATAGGATTTCATGTGAAACCTTCCGCCGTCCTTCGCTTAGCCCTACGCCGCACCCTGGCTGTCGCGCTTGCCGCACTCACCGTGCTGAGCGCCGTCATGCCTGCCCCCGCCTTTGCCGCCGACTCCGACCAGCAGGTCAAGACGGTCCGCGTTGGCTGGCTCGTCAACAACAAAGGCTTCCAGGAAGGCACGCCGGGCGAGCGCCTCTCGGGATGGGGCTACGAGTACCTCCAGACCCTCTCGTATTACACAAAGGGCTGGCAATACGAATACGTTAGCGGCACCTTCTCCGAGCTTATGGACATGCTCGAGGCAGGCGAAATCGACCTCATGCCCAACATCTCGTATTCGGCAGAACGCGAGCAGAAGCTGCTCTTTTCCTCAAATCCCGAGGGCACCGAGCGCTACTATATCTACGCCAGGCCCGACCGCGACGATCTGGCCAAGGGTGACCCTCAGGCGCTCCAAGGCCTCACCATCGGCTGCAACTCTGGCGTTATGCAAACTATCGTCGGCCAGCAGTGGCTCGCCAACGAAGACGTTACCTGCACCTATAAAGAAATCGACACCGGCAGCGCCCTCTTTGAGGCGCTTGCAGACGGCGAGGTCGACGCCGTCATCATGAACGACACCATTTCGTCGCCCGATGCGTCACCCATGTTCTACGTAGGCTCGAGCGACTACTATTTTGCCGTTCCTAAAAGCCGCCCTGACCTGATGAACGACATCAACGCCGCCATGACGACCATCGCCCGCGATAACCCGCGCTATAACGAGGAAGTCAAATCGAGTTACTCGACCCAAAACAGTGGCTCGTCATCGCTCACCGGCACCGAGACCACCTGGCTCAAAGAAAACGGCAATACCATCACGCTCGGCTATCTTAAAAACCAACTTCCCTACTGTACGCAAAATGACGACGGCGAGATGGAAGGGTCGCTCGCCTCGCTTGCAACGACGTTGCACGACAAGTTTGACATTACGGTCAAAACAATCGCACTCTCGAACAACAAGCAAATGATCAAAGCCCTTTCCAACGGAACCATCGATGTCGCCCTGCCGTTGTTTCGCGACTACTGGCTCGCCGAGCAGACAGGGGTCATCCAGTCAAACTCGATGGGAACGGTTTCGCTGACCGCCATTCACAGTGGCAAAAACCTGAACAGCGACCTTAAGAACATCGCTTGTACAAAGAGCACAATCGTTAACCGTTTTGAGCTCGAAAGTCTCTTTCCGAACGCAACGGTAACCGAGTATTCGAATGACGGCGAGGTGCTCAAAGCCCTCAATGAGGGGAAGGCACGTTGCATCATTGTCCCCAGCACGCGCCTGGAAACTCTCCGCGACATCTACGACATCGAGGATTTCGAAACACAGGAACTCACCAACACGGCGCAACTATCGTGTTTAATTTCGCGCGGCAAGCCCGAGCTGCTGGGAATCATCAATAAGGGCATCGTCAATGCAGGTGAATCGCTCTCTGCAAACAGCTATTTCCCCACATCGTACTCGGCGCAAGAATCGGATGCGTTCCGACTTCTCTACCGCAACCGCATCGTCATTGCGGCAGTCGTCATCTGCATTTTGTTCACCGGCATCGTCATCCTTGTCTGGTCGCTTTACCGCGCACAGGAGGAACGGCAGAAAGCCGATGCCGCCAACGCCGCCAAAACCGCTTTCCTCACGCGCATGAGCCACGACATCCGCACGCCGCTCAACGGCATCCTGGGCCTTATCGAAATTGAGGAATTGAGAGAAGGCGACATGCAGGTCGCCCGCGAAAGCCGCGCCAAGGCGCGCGTTGCCGCCAATCACCTGCTGTCACTGATTAACGACATCCTCGAGATGGGCAGGATCGAGGAGCGCAAAGTGACGCTCGAGCACGAATCATTCAACCTTAAAGAGCTGTGCGACAATGCGCTCGTACTGTGCAAGCTCCGCGCATCGGACCGCGGCATAACCATGCTCGACACCAGCGAGCCCTACGCTGTCGACCAATATATGATCGGCAGCCCCACCCATATTCGGCAGATCCTTGTCAACCTGCTCGACAACAGCATCAAGTACAACAAGCACGGAGGCACCGTCACGTTCTCATCGACCATCAAACCGGTCGACGACGAGCACGCCGTGTTTTGCTTTAGCGTCTCGGATACCGGCATTGGTATGACATCCGAGTTTTTGGCACACATTTACGAGCCGTTTGCCCAGGAAGGCGACGATGCGCGCAGCAAGTTCCAAGGAACCGGCATTGGCATGTCTATCGTCAAATCGCTCATCGATATGATGGGCGGCACGATTGAGATTTCGAGTGAGGTTGGCGTGGGGAGTACGTTTGACGTCCGGATTCCGCTCGATATCGACAAGAACCCTCAGATAAAAGAATGTGCAGACACGCAGGTAAGCAGCTGCTCGCTCGCCGGCATGAACGTCCTTTTGGCAGAAGATAACGAACTCAATGCCGAGATTGCCCAAGCTCTGCTCGAAAGCGAAGGCATCGTCGTGACTCGCGCCGCCGACGGCAACGAAACGGTCGATCTATATGTTGGTCGTCCCGCCGGCAGCTTCGATGCAATCCTGATGGACATCATGATGCCGGGCATGGACGGCTACGAGGCAACCCGGGCGATCCGCCTGAGCGAAAAGGCCGATGCGGCCGACATCCCCATCATCGCGCTCACCGCCAACGCCTTTGCCGAAGACGCCAAGGCGGCACACGACGCCGGCATGAACGCCCATCTGCCCAAACCGCTCGACTTTAGCAAGCTCAAAAACATACTCGCCTGTATCAAGAAAAACGGGGCTGTTTCGCTATAGTTTGTGCTCAACCACCATGCGCAGTAGAAAGGAAGCCAACGATGTTTAGGCCCTTACGTCGAAAGAAGCGCGCCATCACCGACGAGAAAGCGCGCGAACTGCTCGCTACCTGCAAGCGCGGCGTCTTTGCCGTCAACGGCGACGATGGCTACCCGTACGCCATTCCCGTCAACTACTTCTTTGACGCCGAGCACGACAAGATTTATTTCCATGGCGCCAAGGCTGGCCACAAGGTCGATTCACTCAGGCATGATGATAAAGTCTGCTTTACCGTTTACGGCAACGAGTGGTACAAGGACGGCGACTGGGCTCCCTACGTTATGAGTACCGTTGTCTTTGGTCGTTGTCGCCTGGTAGATGAAGCGCCCGCGTTTATCGAGGACAAAGTCCGTCAGCTCGCGCTTAAGTACTACCCTTCTGCCGAAGAAGTCGAGGAGGAGATCGCCAAAGACATAAAGGGCGTCCAGCTCTACGAGATTTCGATTGAACATCTTTGCGGCAAGCAGATTCATGAAAAGTAGCGAATGCGGAAAACGCGCTCGCTACCCTCTGCGCCCCATGTGCCCACGCATTTTGACGGCGTGGGCACATGGGGCAGCACTCGAATCGAGCGCCCCCTATACCCCAAAAACGTAGCGGTCCAGGCGCTCGCATGCTTCCCTTACACGCGAAAGCGGCAGTGCCAGATTCACGCGAATATGGCAGGGCCCATGGAATGGACGGCCGTCCTGATAGCCCACGCCCACACGCGCGCCCTCGTCGAGCAGCCACTGAATATCGTGGCCATGATCGCGGCACCACTCGGTGCAGTCCAGGAACACCATATACGTGCCCTGCGGACGCGAATAGGACACGCCCTCAAAATGCTCGTCCACGTAATCGCAGAAGTAGTCAATGTTGCCCTCGATGACCTGGTTGAGCTCATCGAGCCACTCGTAGCCCTGCGGCTGGTAGGCGCCGATAAGCGCATGCATCGAAAGGACATTCATCTCGTTGTAGTGGGTCTTATTGGACACGGCGCACACGCGGTCGCGCAGCGTCTCGTTATAGATGATGTGGTAGCTGCCGACCAGGCCCGCCAGGTTAAACGTCTTGCTGGGCGCATAGAGGGCGACCGTGCGCATGCGGGCATCCTCGCTCACCGACTGCGTCGGGATATGCTTGTGGCCGGGCATGATGATGTCGGACCAAATCTCATCCGAGATCACCACACAATCGTGCTGGCGATAGATGTCCATGGCACGTTCGATCTCATCGCGCTCCCATACGCGGCCGCAGGGGTTATGCGGCGAGCAAAACACCGCGGCATGGAGGTGGTTTTGGGTGAGCTTGCGTTCCATGTCCTCAAAGTCCATGCGCCACACGCCCTGGTCGTCGAGCTTAAGTGAGCTGTGGACAATGCGATAGCCCGCCGCTTCGATGGACTTGGTAAAGCCGATGTAGGTAGGGCTGTGAACCAGCACCGCATCGCCTGGCTGAACATATGCGCGCAATGTCGACACGACGCCGCCTAGCACGCCGTTCTCGTAGCCGATATGCTCCGGGAGCAGGCCCTCGACGCCATTACGGCGGCTCTGCCATTCGATGATGCGGTCGAAGTACTCGGGGCGAGGATCGAAATAGCCAAACATGGGATGCTGGGCGCGTTGAATGATGTGCTCCTGGACCGTGGGCACCGTGGCAAAGTTCATGTCCGCCACCCACATGGGGATGCGGTCGAAGCCCTCATCGGGTGCGTTCGGAGCCATGCCGGGGATCTCGCCCCAGGAGTCAACGGCGATGGCGTCCATGCCGTGGCGGTCGATAAGAGAAGTAAAGTCGTATTTCATGCTGGACTCCCGTGCAAAGCGGATTGTTTTGGTAGGCGTTATTGTCCACCAGCGTGGGCGATTTTGTCATGAGGGTTTGGCGTTGAATTTGGCGGGCGCCGGCGAATGGCCGGCTAGTCCCGCGCGTCGTTGACGGCGATTACCGTCAACCTGGTTCCATCAACCGTAAAGGATATGTCGAGCCCAGCGTAAGCCAGATGGTAGACGCGGTTTGGCTCATGCTTGCTGCCCGCGCGGCGCGGATCTTGGCGAAGGACCTCTATCAAGCCGGGGAGCTTTGCGGGCGGAATCATATCCTGCAGCGCTTGCGGGAAGTCAACGTCGAGCTCTTGCCACGGCGCATCCTCAATCCAGCCGCCGGTCGCATCCGGGTGGCAGTCCGCAAACGGAATGTAGGGCTTAATGTCGTAGATGGGCGTGCCGTCACGCAAATCGGCTCCCAGCACATGGATGATGGGACCGTCGTCGGTAAGCTCGACACGATCGAGCTTGACGCAGGTAAGACCGATGGGATTGGGGCGAAACGGGCTGCGTGTGGCAAATACGCCCACGCGCTCGGCTCCACCCAAGCGCGGCGGACGCACGGTCTTCGACCACTTGGCGTTGGTGCCGGCCCTGTCCTGCGTCTTGGCATCGGCGGCAATGTCTTCGGCCGTGCCGCCGGGCGTTCCGTTTTCAAAGCGCCAGAGCAGCCACAGGTGAGAGAAGGAGTCCAGACCCTCAACTGCCGCGCTGGAAGCATATTCCGGCTCAAAGACAATGCGCCCCTCAAGATGGGGCGCCAAAAAGCTGTTACGCGGGATGCCGAACTTTTGCGGCAGGTCGGTATATATGTGTGCAATAGGTTCCATGTCGGTCATTGTACGGCACGGGCGAGGGCAGCAGGCCGCGATTGCCTGTCATCGCCATCTGCATGCAACTAACGGTTGCTTGGAAGGGCGTCGGCCGCCGCATATACTTAACCCAACAAACAGCAGAAAGGAGCCGTTATGGCCTTTGCAGAAAAACTCATCGCCGTCCGTCGCGCCAACAACCTTACCCAAGAGCAGCTCGCCGCCAAGCTCTACGTCACGCGCCAAGCCGTGAGCCGCTGGGAGCGCGACGAAGTCACCCCGGGCATCGACATGATGAAGCTTATCGCCGCCGTAACCGGAGAGCCGCTGTCCCACCTGCTCGAAATGCCCGAGCACTATTGCCAGAGCTGCGGCATGGTGCTCACACCCGACGACTGCGGCACCGATGCCGCGGGCGCCACGACCGACCATTACTGCAAGTGGTGCTACGACCACGGCGAGTACACCTACGAAACCACGATGGAGGCAATGATCGAGGATTGTGCCCCGCGGCTGGCACAAAACACCGGCATGTCGCTCGACGAAGCCGTCTCGCTCATGGGTGCCGTGCTGCCGCAACTAGAGCGCTGGCGCACTGTGCAGGAAAACGAGAAGCGCTACGGTGCCGAGGCCCGGGCGCGCTATGGCGATGAGGCAATCGATGCGGCAAACGAGGCGTTACTGGACATGGATCCTCAGACATGGAATGACATGAAAGAACTTGAACGCGCGATTTTGGGCCAGCTCTCGATTGCCATGGACGACGGCGATCCAAAGAGCATCGAGGCCCAAAAACTTGTTGCGATGCATCGTCGTTGGATTAGCCTCAACTGGGGACGCGAGCCCCAAGACGAAGCGTACCTAGGCCTCGCCCACGGCTACCTTGCCGATCAGCGCTTTGTTGACTACTACGACAAGCCCTGCGGCACCGGGGCCACGGCGTTTTTGGTTCAGGCCATCGAGTCGCCCCCGGCTCGCGCATAGACCGCGGCGGCTTTGGGTATCTCAATCGAAACCTCAACCGATTGGAGACCCATGGCTACTGATCACGAGCTCGAGCTGTACGTTATGACCGGCTGCCCGTATTGCATAAAGGTCAAGCGCTTCCTGGCCGATAACGGCGCGACCATCCCCGAGCGCAATATCTCGACCGACTCCGATGCCGAGCAGACGCTTATCGCCGTCGGCGGCAAGCGTCAGGTTCCCTGTCTGTTCATTGACGGCGCGCCGCTCTACGAGTCGAGCGACATCATCGCGTGGGTGCAGAAGAACCTGCTCTAGCACGCGCACTGCGGCCAGTTCGCGCCAACCGAGCCGAACCCATACGAACCAAACATGTACGCCAGCATCCAAAGTCGACATTTTCCGACATCTTTGGATGCTGACGTACAGCTTTTCAATCTAGTCATTGGGTGTTCCTATAGTTTTGTCAACCGTCGGGGCTACTCCCGGTAGGGCACCCGGTCGCGCATCACGGCGTATATCGCCCTGAGCCGCTTCCTCGCGACGGCCTTGAGCGCCCGCCCGTGCCCCATGCCCCGCGCCCTGCAGGCCCGGTAGTACTCGCCGTAGCGCCCCGAGGACCTCACCAGGCTGTTGCACGAGAAGATCAGCAGGGACTTGAGCCTCGCGTCGCCGCGCCTGGACGCCCTAACCGACCTCACCGACGTTCCGGAGCTCCTCACCCTCGGGGCTATGCCGCAGTACGAGGCCAGGTGGTCGTGGTCCGGGAACCTCGCGATGTCGACCGACACCGCGAGCTGCGCCGCGGTCCTCGGGCCGATGCCGGGCACGGTGAGCAGGCACGCGTAGGTCTCGTCGCCCTCGAGCAGCGCCGCCGTCTCGGCCTCGAGGGCCCCGGCCTCGTCGAGGGCCTCCGATATCCGGGCACCAGGAACCTGACCTGCCTGTTCTCGGCCTCGACGAGCGCCGGCGGGGGCGCGGTGGAGGCGGCCGCGGCCTCCCCGGCGGCCCCGGAGCGGGCGATCCCCCACGCCCCGCCGAAGCCGGCGAGCAGCTCCAGCCACCGCCGGTCCGACAGGTCGACCGCGGCCTCGAGGGCCGGGCAGGACTCGAGCAGCACCGCGCGCAGGCGGTTCTTGTCCCTGGTCGCGCAGGCGACGACGTGGTCGCGCTGCGACGAGAGGGCGCGGGCGGCCTCGAGGGCCTCGCCGCGGCCCGGGACCCCCGACAGGGAGTCCGGCACGCCCAGGGCGGTCCGCGCGATCACCGCGGCGTCGCGCTCGTCGGTCTTGGCCTCGCCGGCGAACAGGCCGGCGGCGCGGCTGGCGGCGAGCCCGGGCAGGTGGGCGACCCCGAGCCCCGCGGCGCGGGCCCGCCTCACGGCGAGGGACCCTATGTTGCGGAACTGGTCGACGACGACGAGCGTGCCGGCGGGCGCGGAGGCGAACAGCGCGTCGAGCTCGGCCTCCCTGTTGCGGACGGGGGCGCTGGCCAGCACCTCCCCGTCGCGGTCGACCAGGCGGGCCCAGTGCGATGACTTGCCGACGTCCAGGCCGAGCACGGCCGCGGGCCTGGTGGATGGCGCTTTCACGGTGGTATCCTTCCGGTAGTCGTTCGACCGGATGGCCTCCCCCTCGGCACTCACATTACCAGCCGCGGCACCTGCCCGGCACTTTCCTATCAGCCGTCGGGGGCGGCGCGTCCCGCGCCGGCAGCACCCAACGGGCCCTCTCGGGGGCAGGGACGTTCGGCCGTGCGCGGGCGCCCGGTCGGCGGCCCGTTCTGGGCGCGCCTCAATCGTAGCCCGAGACGGTCCCGGGCTGACAATTTCGACTGTAATGGACGTTCTTGAATGACTAGTCGTTAAAGAACGTCCCCAACGACTAGTAGCCACAAAAGCGGGCAACAGGCGCGAGCGGCTGCTCGCGAAAGACGCGCTCGACGGCGGCGCGGTATTCGTCGACCTTTTTGGTCTTGCGCACGAGCTTGTGCACGGTAGCGGGATCGGCGAAGGCACATTTGGCGTAGAACCACCATTCCTTCATGCGAAAGACCGCGTTGCCCCCAATCTCGTCCGCATAGGCCGCAAACAGCGTGTCGTGGAAGCGCTGCAACTCGGCAGCCGTGGCGGCAGAGCCGCCCTTAACCATGCGAGCCAGCGCGGGATTCGCGAGCAAGCCGCGCCCCAACATTACGTGGCGTGTTCCGGGATAGGCCCCCACCAGCGCATCCATGTCCTCAAGATCAAAGATGTCGCCGTTATAGGCCACGGGAAACGGCGCCCGCTCCAACGTCTCGCCGTAAAACTCTTTACGCGGCGAGCCCGTATAACGGTCCTTTTGCACGCGCGGATGCACGATCAGCTCTGCCAGCGGCATGCGGCAATAGAGGTCGAGCACGCGTTCGTACTCGTCATCGCTTTCCAACCCCAGCCTGGTCTTGACCGACACCGGCAAGGGTGAGCGTTCGCACACGTCGCTCAAGAACACCTCGAGCTCATCCAGGTTGCGCAGAAAGCCCGAACCCTTGCCTTTGGCAACAACCGTACCCGAGGGGCAGCCAAGGTTGAGATTGACCTCGCGGTACCCCATCTCGGCGAGCACCTGCGCCGCCCACACAAACTCGTCCGCATTCTTGGACATCAGCTGAGGTACTACGTTAAGCCCCTGGTTATTGGCAGGATCGACCTCTTTAAACGCCTTGCCACCAAAGCGGTTGCCCACCCGCGGCGGCGGCAAAAACGGCGTGTAATAACAATCGAGCGCGCCAAAGCACTCCGCATGCACGCGACGGAACACATGCCCGGTAATCCCCTCCATAGGGGCCAGCGATAAATTCATCAACATCCACTCTCAAATCAATGTGACAAAGGGACAGTCCCTTTGTCACATCCCATTCAAGCGGTTCAGGAACTCTTCGCAGGCGCGAGAACGCAGGCGATATTTTTTCCACACCAGATACGATGCAATGGTGAAGGGGCAAAAGGGCAGTCCCTTTGCCCCAAGTGCCGGCTACCGGACGCAAGCTAGTTGCCGTTCGCGAACGCCGCCCATATTTCGAGGTCTAATGCTTTTCCCGAGAAGTGAACGGCTGTATTTGGACCCCCGAAGCATTGACATTTTTAGGCGTCAAAACCGCAGGATTTGACTGGCAAAATCGCAGGAAATTGCACGCCAAAAGTGTCGATGCTTCGGGAGTCCGTTTTCACTCGTTCACTTCTCGGGAAAAGTATTAGACCTCGATTCCGCAGTCCCCGATGTGACAAAGGAACAGTCCATTTGTCACATTCAGAATTGACCCCATTACAGTCTGAAATAGGCCATCGATAAATTTCGATG
>NZ_QSTE01000022.1:25491-27905 GCF_003438115.1 Collinsella sp. OM08-14AT | reverse complement strand
TTGGTGAGCACCAGGCGGCCGAGCATGGCGAAGCCCATGGCAGGCAGGATGTTGGCGGCAACGCCAAAGCCAGCAAGGACAAAGGGCGGGATGAAGTCGAGCATGCCCTGGATGGCGTCAGCACCCAGATAGAACGACAGCGAGCACAGCAGGAACGCCATGATGATACCGGTCAAACCGATCAGGAAGTGCATCGCATAGACACCCTTAAGGTTGCCCTGGCCGGAGAAGACATCAGCGCGGTCAACCAGGATCGGCAGGGCGGCGTTGAGGATGTTCTTGATGGCAAGGCACAGCGTGGCGATGGGCATGGCAAGCGCGATGGCTGCCTCGGTGCTCTGGCCCAGCTGGATAGCGAAGGCGCAGGCGAGCACGCCGCCGATCGTCTCATCAGGCGGCACGTAGGCGCCGATGGAGATCGAGCCCATGAACAGCAGCTCCAGGCTGGCGCCGATCGCGAGGCCGGACTGCAGGTCCCCCAGCACCAGGCCCACGAGCGGGCACAGGACGATGGGGCGGAACGCATAGAGCGTACCGAGCTGGAAGTCGAACTTACCAAATGCGGCGATAAGTCCGATGAGGATTGCTTGGGTAAGCATATATCCCCCTTTCCTAATAGGAAACTACGAAGAGCTCAGACTCTTCGAAATTGAACGCCTAGAGCACGCTGGCGCAGTCAACCTTGGGGTCATCGGCCAGGGGTCGAATCTCGACCTCAACGCCACGATCCAGCATCTCGCGCACATCGGCTTCCTCGGCCGCGGTCAGGAAGATCTGACGAGAGACCTGACGCGCATCGGGACGCTTCTCGTCCTTGGGCTTGGTGTTGCCCAGGTTGACCGACTTGATCTGCGGGCAGCCCTCAACGAGCTGCTTTGCCTCAGCAATAGTGGCGACACAGATGATCATCTTGTACTTGTCGGTCACGCCCGAGTTGATAGCTTCGATTGCATGCTCCATATCTTTGATGACGAGCTTGCAGCCGGCAGGCTTGCCCATCTTGAGCGTCGTCTTCCACACCGGGTCGTTAGCGACCTTATCGCCCACGCAGAAGATGCAGTTGGAGCCAAGGCCCTGAACCCAGGAAACTGCGACCTGGCCATGAAGCAGGCGATGGTCAACGCGAAGTAGCTGAATCATAATGTGACCCCCCAAAGGTCTTGTGCCGTCTTACGGCGTGTCAGTAGGTGCTGCGGATTAGAACTCTTCTTCCTCGTCGTCATCGACCAAAAGATCGCTGACAAACTTCACGCGCGTATCGTCCGCAGCGACGATGGCGCGAATCGTCTCCTCAACCGGCGCCGACTCGTCAGAAAACAGCAACTGGATGAGGAGAGGAAGGTTCATGTTGGTAACGAGGTACGTGCGGGGACGCGTCTGGACGATCTTGGTGAACTCGTTGTTGACGCTGCCGCCAAAGAGGTCGGTGCAGACAACGACATCATCGTCGGCAGACATGCCTGCCAGCAGTTTTTGGGCCTCCTCGGCCACGTCCATGCGGCCATCGACGAACATCGAAAGATCGTGGACGTTGTCGCGAGCGCCCGAGAGCAGCTCGACGCTCTCCTTGATGCCGGTAGCGAAGTGCGCATGGCTGGCGATGATGTACTGTCTCATTCTGTGTTCCTCTCAATAGCCCGGCACGTTCCCGCACCCGTTTTCTTTAGTAGTCGAACTGGTGATAGTAGCGACGATACTTGAGGTTGTGCTTGGTGACCGTCTCGTAGTAGCGAGCCAGGCGGTCGGTCACGAGCACCGTCAGAATCCACGGGGAGACGATGACGCGGAACTCGTCGTCAAGGCCGGGGATCGCGAACTCGGCGGTGTCGATGATGTTGACGTCGGTGTCGCCGGTCACGCCGCGGGTCAGGAACGCGCGGACGCGCTCGTCGAGCTTGCGGTTCTCGTCCTCGCCCATGAACAGGAAGACCGGGACGCCGGGCTCCACGAGCTCGAGGGTGCCGTGGAAGAAGTCGGCCGAGGTGATGTAGCGGGTGCGCTTCCACTGCATCTCCTCCAGGATGCACATCGAGAAGAGGATGGTCTCGCCCCACAGGGCGCCGGAGCCGATGAACATGGTGTAGGGGGCCAGGGCGTACTTCTTGGCGAGCTCCTCGGCGCGCGGCTCGAAGCGCTTGCGGATATCGAGCATGTCCTTCCAGATGTCCTTGGTCTGCTCGATAAACAGGTCAAACTTGGGGAAGCAGCCGCGGCGGTTGAGCAGGCGCAGGCCGAAGCAGTCGGCGAGGTAGTAGCCCTTCTCACAGCCGCCCGAACCATGGTCAGAAGCCATGGCGACGCAGTTCTCGGCGCCGACAGCCTGGCCGATGGGGCCCTCGGGCTTGGTCATGGCGTAGACGCGCACGCCCATGCCCTTCATCTTCTTGACGGCCTCGAGGACCTCGGGGGTGGTT
>NZ_QSTE01000022.1:0-25481 GCF_003438115.1 Collinsella sp. OM08-14AT | reverse complement strand
AGGATGGTCTCGCCCCACAGGGCGCCGGAGCCGATGAACATGGTGTAGGGGGCCAGGGCGTACTTCTTGGCGAGCTCCTCGGCGCGCGGCTCGAAGCGCTTGCGGATATCGAGCATGTCCTTCCAGATGTCCTTGGTCTGCTCGATAAACAGGTCAAACTTGGGGAAGCAGCCGCGGCGGTTGAGCAGGCGCAGGCCGAAGCAGTCGGCGAGGTAGTAGCCCTTCTCACAGCCGCCCGAACCATGGTCAGAAGCCATGGCGACGCAGTTCTCGGCGCCGACAGCCTGGCCGATGGGGCCCTCGGGCTTGGTCATGGCGTAGACGCGCACGCCCATGCCCTTCATCTTCTTGACGGCCTCGAGGACCTCGGGGGTGGTTCCGGACTCGGAGGCGGTGAGCACGACGGACTTCTCGGTCATGCGCTTGTGGCCCATGACGTTCCACTCGGCGGCGTGGATCAGGTAGACCTCGAGGTCGCGGTCGCCGAACTTGTTCATGAGGTACTCGAGCTGCATGAGCTCGTCCCAGGTGCCGCCGACGCCCATCAGGAACACGGCGTCGTAGCCCTCGTCGGCGACCTTGTCGGCGAGCGCGGTCATCTTCTTGCCGGTCTCGTAGAGCGCCTTGCCGTCCTCGAGATAGCCCTCCTGGTCGAAATGCATGATCTCGATCTTCTCGGTTTCCTTCATTTGTCTCTCCTTTCTGGGGTTGTTTCCACATCCCCCATGCCAACGGGCATCAAAACCCGCTTACATTCCGTAACACTCGGCCGCTTTGGCCTTAAGCGCATTGACTGACTCTTCGTAGCCCTCTGCCTTGACCTCCATTTGCTTGGAGACGGCATCAAGATACGGGTGCACGTCCCATGACTTCAGACGCTCGGCTATCATGGCCGCAATCGTCTGGAAGAACACAAGATTGGGAATTGCGCTGAGCAGCGGAGCCACCTGAGGCACCGCAACCTCGTGAGCCCTACCCTTGGGATGGGCCGTGAGCAGCACCGTTTTTGTCGTAACGTTCGATAGCGCATCAGCGATATTCGCAAGACGCTCCGACCCCTGCGGATCGTCGACGATAAACACCAGATAGCCCGGAACGATCTGCATCTCGGGACCGTGGACGAACTCCTCGCCTTCGTGATGCATGGCAGGAATCTTGATGGTCTCGCTCAGCTTGAGGGCCGCCTCTTCGGCAACGCCATAGTTGGGGCCGTTGCCGACGACCATGGCGGGCGTGTGCTCAGAAAGCTCGAGCATGTGGTCTTGGACATATGCCTCGGCGGTCTTGCACATCACGGCATTGGCCTGGATGGCCTCGCGCAGGTCGTCAAGACGCTGGGCAACGCCCTTGGCGTCAATCGTTCCGCGCGCCTGACCGCCGTAAATACCAAAGAGCACCAGGTACTCAACGAGCACCTCGACGCCCAGAGTCACAAAGTCCACCGACTCGACGCCCACACCGTAGTCAAGAACGATGTCAGCGTGTTCCTTGATGGGTGCCTCGACGTTTGCCGTGAGCGCAACTGCAGCCATATCGTGTGCGCGCATGTAATCGAGCGCCGCAATCGTATTGGTCGAATAGCCACTCTGCGAAACGGCAATGTTGAGCGCATGCTGCGGATAGGTGTGTTCAAAATCAACGAAGGCCTCGGGCGTCACAACGGACACCTGCATTTGCAGGGCATCTTGCAGGTAATCGCGGGCGCAATCGGCGGCATGGCGCGACGAACCCGAAGCAACGATGCGCAGCGCGTCAAAAGAACCGGACTGGAAAATATCAACGAGCTGCGCTACCAGCTCAGACGAACGCTCGAGGTTCTCCCCCATACGCACATGGGCAAGCTGAACGTAATCGAGCATCTTCATCGTCTCACCTCGTAACAAATCATTAGTATTTGATACCAATCACAGTTACAGGTTACGGCTTTTTGATACCTCTTTGTCGATTAATTTATCCCCATCGGCGAACGGTCGATTTTGAGCCCTGTAAGGTTGTATATACAGCTGACCCAACGATCAAACTGGTTAGTTTCCCAGCCGTTATTCACAAAATACCAGCTAGTACGTATAGGTGTAGCCGCCCGTATCGCCACGATTGAAGGACTTTACATACTCGATAGCCTGACCGCTCGCGTCATAGCTCACGCATTCCAAAAGCAAAACAAGATCGCCCTGTTCCAGTCCAAGGAGGCCGGCATCTCGTGCGCCCAGCGCTTCGATATCGAGCTTTTCCTGTGCCATGACTGGCTTTCGGCCCAGCATCTCATAGGTCTCGTACAAACTGAAGACCGACACGTCAATATCTTCGATGGTTGGGAACAGCAGGCAGGGAATCAGCGCCGTCTCAATCGATACGGGGCTACCGTTTATGCAGTTCAGGCGTCGAACGGAATAGAGCAGGTCGTCCTCGGCGATGCCAAACAGGTCGGCGTAATATGGCCCCGCATAACGCTTGGAACGCGCGAGAATACGGACGGACGGCTCGCCGCCCGAAGCACGGACCGATTCACGGAAACCGACCGTGCGTTCAAAAAAAGCAGGTACTTTCTGCGCCACAAAGGCACCTTTTCCCCGAACACGGCGAATCTGCCCGCGCCGAACCAGCTCATCGACAGCGCTTCGGATGGTCAAGCGTGTCGTACCAAATTCCTCGGCAAGGTCTTTTTCGGACGGAATCATGGAACCCGTGGGATATATACTGCGCTCGATACGTTCCTCGATGCGGCGTCGAATGCGCATATAAACCGGGGTGGCATCTACTGTTTCAGCCATTGTTCACCTGCCACGCTCCTCATGCCGTTCTCTTCGCCGTTATCGGCAAAGCGGAACTTTGTGGGCAAAATCACCGATTTGCAATGCTCCACAAAACGCATGTCCTTATCAAATTCGATCGTGCTCTCATAGAACACCGGCGTTCCCTCTTCTTGCTGGAGCAGCTCGGCCTCTTCGGCGTTCAAACGCGAGATGGAGATATGCTCACGTCCATGCTCAACACGCACGCCGCCTTCTTTGAGCAAGACATCGTAAAGGCTCTCGCACTCAAAATCGTGCTCGGGAAGCGATGGGCACAGGAACAGGTTAACGTGAGCCGTCTCGATTGACGCCGGCTCGCCCTCAATAAGTCGAACGCG
The DNA here is from genome assembly GCF_003438115.1 of Collinsella sp. OM08-14AT. Lineage (NCBI taxonomy): Bacteria > Bacillati > Actinomycetota > Coriobacteriia > Coriobacteriales > Coriobacteriaceae > Collinsella > Collinsella sp. OM08-14AT. Next base: position 22,351 of record NZ_QSTE01000022.1, on the reverse strand, counting down.
CTGCATGCGGAGCAAAGGAGCACCTACAGACACCCCAAGCTTGTCGGCAAGCACCTCATCCGCCTCGATGGTCCCAGTGGAAACCAGACGAGAAGAGGGGTGCAGGCCGGCAGTCCGCACAGCATCGGAGAAGTTATACGTTTCCTGAAAGATATTGAGCGGTTTGGGAGGACACACATACGTACCCGATCCGCGACGGCTCTCGAGCGTTCCGCACGAGATGAGTCGCGTGATACCGGCACGCAACGCCGTACGCGAAACGCCAATCTCTTCACACAGCACGCGCTCGGCCGGCAGGCGATCACCGCCGGCAAGTTGATGGTGCTGGATATACCAAAGAATTCCCTCAACAGCACGATCTTTGGGGGGAATTGCATAAGATTCGCCTGCCATAGCACAGACTCCTCATTCAGAAACGTATTCCGCCAAAATTAGGCCAGCCCTCCCATGGCATCAAATTCGGCCTTGATCTTCTCGGCGACATTCCGATACGACTTATATAGACTTGAATCGCGTTTGACTTCGTCGGTCATAACGGGAATCTCCAATTTGGAAACCTCGTCTTTTCCCGTCTGAACCGCCACAACAACGCCCATACCAAGACACATATTACGCTTGGCAGCGTTCATTTTTGCCGCCTTAGCAGGATTTGCCAGAATACGCTGGGCAAATTCCTGTTTAGAGACCGCTTCATCGGCCTCCGGATCGCCCGCCTCGGCTACTTCGCACTGAAGCACGTCCGCATAGTCAAAAATCTTCGGCTCGCCGCCGCGCTGATGCACGGCCCACTTGCGGCGCGTGGCATCCTGATAGATAGCCGGCAAAAATGTAAACCGCGGCGGGTCCAAAATCGTATCCGTGATGGTAAACACATCGGGATCAAAGGCATCCTGCGGGTTTTTCTTCTTGAACAGCCCCATATCAGCCTCCCGTACTAGCATTAAACAACTCAAGCTGAATATAGCACCAATTTCAAGCCGCCGCTTTACCGTATCGGTGCGCGGCATCTATGGCTCGCCCAGCGGAAAAGTTCACGGACGAGGGCCGGGGTGCCTGCTTTGTTTTGAGAAGTGGGCTCCGCGAACTTCTCAAAACAAAGTATGCCTCCCCGGCCCCGCCGGCAAATAGCGGACACTCCGCATGCAATCTATGCAAACAAACAAGTGCGCTTAGCTATATTCGGTAAGGTCAAGCACACTGCCCTTCACGATAAGCGCCGGCTCCAGAACGACCTCTTCGGCACGTCTACCGCCCCTACCGGCAAGACGCTTGGACATGCAGCCAAAAGCATGCTCCGCAAGGACACCAGGATCCTGCTCAATCGCGGTCAGCGCCGGCTCAAAGAGAACGTCGGCCGCCGAGTTGTCATAGCTCACCACCGAGATATCGCCCGGGATGCTCTTCCCCATCTCGTGCAAGCGCTTGAGCAGACCGAGGGCAATGTTGTCCGAGCTTGCGAACACGGCGGTGGCATCGGTTGCAAGCACCGCCTCCGAGGCCTCGTATGCGCTCGGAATGTAGTACTCGCTCTCAAACTCCAGGCGCGCGTCGATGGGCAGTCCCACCTCGCGCAGCGCGCGCTCGTAACCGGCAAGTCGTTTGCGGCCCGTATTGGAGCGACGCGCGTTAACCAAACAGGCGATGCGGCGATGACCCTGCTCAATCAGATACCGCGTGGCCATGTAGCCGCCCATCTCGTGGTCGAACATCACCTTGTCGCACTCGAGGCCCTCAATGGCGCGGTCGACCATCACGGCAGGGATGGGCAGATGGCTCACTTCCTCGCGCAGGGCGCGATCGTCGGAGAACTCGTCACCCACTACCAGAAAGACGCCGTCGACGCCGCGCGTCACCAGCTGGCGCAGCAGTTCCAAATCGTCATCGGCGCTTCCACCCGAGCTGGTAATAAAGAGCGCGTAACCGTCCTCGCGGCAGCGCTTTTCCAAACTGCCGGCGAGCGAGGCAAAAAAGCGGCTCTCGATATTGGGAACGATAAGGCCCAGTGTGCGCGACTCGCGCATGACCAGGCTACGCGCGATCTGGTTAGGAACATAGTGGTTGCGCGCCGCAACCTCCTTGATAAGCTTGCGGTTTTCTTCTGAAATGCGACAGGGCCGATTATTGAGAACAAGCGAGACCGACGAGGGGGAAAGCCCCACCTCCTGGGCGATCTGCTTGAGGGTGACTTTGTTGGCCATCTCGCTCCTTCCGGGTTTACGCGCAATCTCTTGAAAGTATAGCGACTGCCCCTCTACCTCGATGATAAACACTTTACCAATCCGGTGGACGGCTGTTTTATCGCCGCCAGCGCACCAAATCCGTCCGGGTGGGGTATATTGCAATCGATTGATGACAACGACCACCAAAAGGCTGATATTCGTATGCACGAGAACGACTTTTTTAACGAGGACCTGCTGTGCGCGCTCGCTGGCGTTGCCGGCGAGGACAACGTGCTGATGAGCGAGCCCATGCGCGAGCACACCACGTTTAAGATCGGCGGTCCGGCCGACGTCTTTGTCACGCCCGATACCGAGCAGGGACTCGTCGCCACGCTCGATACCTGCTATCGCTGCAATCTACCACTCACCATCGTGGGCAACGGCTCCGACTTGCTCGTCGGCGACAAGGGCATCCGCGGCGTCGTCGTAGCGCTTGGCGAGGGCCTCTCCGACATTACGGTCGACGGCACGCACGTCACGGCGGCAGCCGGCGCCTTGCTTTCCGATGTCGCAGCCGCGGCAGCCGAGGCCGGCCTTACCGGCATGGAGCCCATCTCGGGCATTCCCGGATCGGTCGGCGGTGCCTGCTACATGAACGCCGGAGCATACGGCGCTTGCATGGCCGATGTGCTGGAGTCCGTGCGCGTCTATAAGCCCGCACGCATGCTCGACGACGGCACCCGCGGTAGCGGCAGCATTATCGAGTTCGATGTCGATGAGCTCAACCTGGGCTATCGCAAGAGCCGCATTGCCGACGACGGTTTCATCGTGCTTTCGGCCACTTTCAATCTCGCCCCGGGCAACGCCGCGATGATCAAGGCCGACATGGACGACTACCGCCAGCGCCGCGAGGACAAGCAGCCGCTCGACATGCCGAGTGCCGGCTCCACCTTCAAGCGCCCCGAGGGCCACTTTGCCGGCAAGCTCATCATGGACGCCGGCCTGCGAGGACACGCCATTGGCGGCGCGCAGGTGAGCGAAAAGCACTGCGGCTTCATCGTCAACGCCGACCACGCCACCGCCGCCGATGTCGACGAACTCATCCGCCACATCCAAACAGCCGTCAAAGACCAATTCGACGTAGACCTCGAACCCGAAGTCCACCGAGTCGGCGAATTTTTATAGCCTGCCCACCGCGATCCACTTTAATTAATAACGGGACAAGTGATCTAGCTCACTTGTCCCGTTATCATTTATTTGCGAAGAACATCGGCTAGCCGCAGGATTGAAATCATCGACCGATAAGTGAGTTCCACTTTTTCGCCCGCAAGCAGCCGTTTCGAGCCAATCTCATCTAGCCCCACAAGCTGAGAAAACAGCGGGCTGCTCATCGTGCCCTCGTCAATTGATTCCCTTATGGTCTTCAAAACGTCCGTATCATGAAGCGACGCCGAGCTGTAGGGGGCAACACGAGCGGAACTCTCAATTAACGACGAAACAAAAGGATGGAGATGCTTTGGACATAGTCCATCAAACACCACATCCCCATTGTCATCCGAGCCGACTAGTCGCCAACTATAATGATCGACCCAGCCGTCTCCGTCATATATGGTGTCCATGAGCAACTTCCCGTCTAGAGAGACCTATTTGGACATCGGGGCGCAAGACCGCAATCCATATAGGACCCGCAGCAGCTCCAACCCAACGCACCGCTCGACAATTGCAAATTGCGGCTATTTTAAATCTACATGATCAGTTCGAGTTCGCAACAAGGCGATTATTGCAGCTAGGTTATATTTCATTTTCCACTTTGGTGAGCCGTCGGCTCCAAATTCCAAAACCGAAGTCCACGGAGTCGATAAATTCATTTAAAAAAGGCCCCGAAAGGGGCCTTCGCCATATTTATTCAGACAACCAGTCCGGTGTGTGACGCATTGGATCCGAGAGGTCCGTGGCTGCCCGGAAGGCATTAGGTTGATCGCGAGTTCCGCACGAGCCGGAGAGCACTTAATGTGCTCTCCGTGCGAGCAGGACTGTCCGAGCAGGCAACCTAATGCCTTCCGGGCAGCCACGGACCAACTTACTTCAAACCGCCGTTACGACAGCGCAATACCGCCAAGCCAGCCCCAACGCACGCCAGAGCCAGTACCATAGAAGCTAATAAACGAATCAAGCGACTTAGACGTAATGGCACCCTCGTTGCTCATAACGATGCCGCCGCCAACGTAGATACCCACATGACCGTAGATAAGGCCCGGAGCACCCGTGCCGCTATGCGAGGAGTCGGCCACGATCATGCCCACCTGCAGCGCCGAGCGGTCGGAGCTATAGCACCAGGCGTTGAACATGTCACACGCGTTGCCGCCAAAGTAGCCAACGCCGGCGTTACGGAAGACATTGGTAACCCACGCCGCGCACCAGTTCTGACCCGGCGAAGGCGTGGAGTAGCACGCGTTGACGACGGCCTGCTGCTTGCCCGAGCCGGCATTCTGCTGCGGAGTTCCGGGCGCATACGATCCACCGCCCGAGCTCGAACCACCCGAGTAGGAATTGTTCTTGTTCGCGGCAGCCGCGGCAGCGGCGGCCTTCCTAGCGGCCTCCTCGGCCTGGGCGGCAGCGAGAATCTCGGAATCACGCTGAGCCATGAGCTCCTTGACGTCGTCGGAAAGACCGTTCAGCACGGTCTGGACCTCTTGCTGCTTGGCCTGCATATCCTGCATCTGAGCCATCTGCTGATCCTTGAGTTTCTCCAGGTCAGCCTTTTGTGCTTCGAGCTCGGTCTTCTGTGCGTCGAGCTCGGCCTGAATCGTCTGGATATCCTCGATGGCATCGCGGTCGCTCTTGTTGATCTTCTCAACGTAATGCGCGTTGGCGACGAGTTCCTCAAACGAGCCAGAGGCCAGCAGCAGCGACAGGATGTTCGTACCGCCGGACTTGTAGCTGGCGGCCACGCGATCGGAAAGGTCGTTGCGCTTCTTCTTGAGCTCGGCCTTCTTTTCATCGATCTGGGCCTGCGTGTCGTCAATCTTGCCCTGGACATTCTCGATGTCGTTGAGGGTCTGGGCATTCTTGTTGGCCAGCGCCGCATACTCATTTGCGATGCTGTCGAGCTGGGCCTGAACCTCGTCGAGTTGGGCCTGGGCGGCATTCAATTTATCGGTGGTTTCTTTGGAAGCCTCCGCCGCATGGGCGCGAGTGGGCAGGCCAAAAAGAACTGCCGCAGAAGCGGCGCCGAACAGGGCCTTAAGGGCAGTGCGGCGCGAGAGCTCCTGGGAAAGGATGGAATCGCTGTTTGGTGACATATGTACTCCGTTACATGCTTATTTATATGTCGCTTAACTCATACATATTAGCGTACATATGGCGCGTCCCAACGATTTCCACGAACGGCAGGAAACTACAAGGTCGGCGGCTCGTAAGCAATTGTCAAATTTGAGGTAACAATTGAGCAAGCTCTTATATGAGTACGTTAACATAATCCTCTGCTTTTCCTACAGTGCACCATTTGGGCGTCCCCGCCTGCGCTATACTCCCCTCTAGAAGTGTTCCTGATTCGATAGGAGACTACATGTCCAAAGCACTCGACCCCAAAGACACCTGCGTCCTCGTTACCGGTGGCGCCGGCTTTATCGGCTCGCACACCGTCGTTCAGCTGCTCGAGGGTGGCTACCAGGTCGTCATCGTCGATGATCTCTCCAACTCCAGCGCCGTCGCCGTCGACCGCGTCAAGACCATCGTGGGCGACGAGGCCGCCAAGAACCTCACCTTCTACGAGGCCAACGTGCTCGACCGCGATGCGATGAACAAGATCTTCGATACCCATCAGATCGACCGTGTCATCCACTTTGCCGGCTTTAAGGCCGTCGGCGAGTCGGTGAGCAAGCCCGTCGAGTACTACCACAACAACATCGAGAACACCCTGGTGCTCATCGACGTCATGCGCAACCATGGCTGCAAGTCCATCATCTTCTCGAGCTCCTCGACCGTCTACGGCGACCCGGACAACCCGCCCGTCACCGAGGAAGACCCCAAGAAGCCCGCAACCAACCCCTATGGCTGGACCAAGTGGATGATCGAGCAGATCCTTATGGACGTCCACACCGCCGACCACGAGTGGGACGTCGTGCTGCTCCGTTACTTCAACCCCATCGGCGCTCATCCGTCGGGCCTGATCGGCGAGGACCCCAAGGGCATCCCCAACAACCTGGTGCCCTATGTCGCCCAGGTCGCCGTGGGCAAGCTCGAGGCCGTTCAGGTCTTTGGCAACGACTACCCCACCCCCGACGGCACCGGCGTGCGCGACTACATCCACGTGTGCGATCTGGCCTCTGGTCACGTTGCCGCCCTTAACTGGATGAACGGCAAGACCGGCGTCGAGATCTTTAACCTGGGCACCGGCACCGGCACCTCGGTACTCGAGGTCGTCGCCGCCTTCTCCAAGGCTTGTGGCAAGGAGCTGCCCTACGTGATCCGCGAGCGCCGCGCCGGCGACATCGCTGCCAACTGGTGCGATGCCTCCAAGGCCGAGCGCATGATGGGCTGGAAGGCCCAGTACGACATCGCGGACATGTGCCGCGATAGCTGGAACTGGCAGAGCCACAACCCCAACGGCTTCGCCGACGCCGAGTAGCAAAAACCTACATACCGTTCTTGCCCCGATCTCACGTTGTGAGGTCGGGGCTTTTTCATGGCATGTAGCCATTCGCCGAAAATCGACCAACTTTTTTATCTTGCCTGTACATGTTTAAACAACATGTTTTACAATAGGCGTATCGAATCAGAACATCGGAGGCGGACTGCACACCCATCGGCAGGCCGACCCCACAACAAGAAGGTTGGTGAGCGCATTCATGGAGCGTGCAAGCGGCGTCCTCATGCCCGTCTCATCTCTGCCCGGACCATACGGAATCGGCGGCTTTGGCTGGAATGCCTACGACTTCGTCGATTTTCTCGCCTCGTGCAAACAACATTACTGGCAGATTCTGCCCCTTACGACGACCAGCTATGGCGATTCGCCTTATCAGTCGTTCTCGGCCCGCGCAGGCAACCCCAACTTTATCGACTTTGCCGAGCTTATCGAGGCAGGGTATCTGGAGCAGCGCGATATCGATGGCGTGTATCTGGGATCCGACCCCAGCAATGTCGACTACGGTGCTATCTTTGGCGGCCGCCGTCAGATTCTCGACCGCGCCGCCGAGCGCTTTGCTGCCGACAAGCCGGCCGATTTCGATGACTTTATCCAGGCCAACGAGGACTGGCTCATCCCCTACTGTGAGTTCATGACCGTCAAAGAGGAGTGCGGTCTCAAGGCGTTTTGGGAGTGGCCCGCGGAGCTCCGCACCCGCGGCGAGGCTTCCGCCAAGGTCTGCGCCGACCATCCGGCGCGTATGCTCTACCACCAGATGACGCAGTACTTCTTCGATCGCCAGTGGAGCCGCCTCAAGGCCTATGCCAACGAGCGCGACATTCTCATCATCGGCGACCTGCCCATCTATGTCTCGCGTGACTCCGTCGAGATGTGGGCGACACCTGAGCTCTTTAAGATCGACGCCGCCGGCAATCCCGTGAGCGTCGCCGGCACGCCGCCCGACCAGTTCTCGGCTACCGGCCAGTACTGGGGCAACCCCATCTACGACTGGGACGCCATGGAGGCCGACGGCTTCTCCTGGTGGGAGGGCCGCATTCGCGCCGCCCTCGACATGTACGACGTCATCCGCCTGGATCACTTCCGCGGCTTCGAGGCCTATTGGGAGGTGCCGTTCTCCTCGCCTGATTCGTCCTACGGTTCGTGGACGCAGGGTCCCGGCCTCAAGCTCTTCAAGACACTCGAGGAAAAGCTCGGCACGCTGCCCATCATCGCCGAGGACCTGGGCTTCCTCACCCCCGGCGTCATCGATATGCGCGACAACTCGGGCTTCCCCGGCATGAAGATCCTGCAGTTTGCCTTTGAGGGCACTAACTCGTACTACCTGCCGCACAACTACATTGCCAACACCGTCGCCTACGTGGGCACTCACGACAACGAGACGGCATGCGGCTGGTTTGAAGGAACGGCTACCCCGCGTCAGCGCGAGCAGACAGCTCTGTACACCCATCAGCAGGCCGGCGAACCCATCGCCGACGCGCTCAACCGAACCATCGCAGCCAGCGTGAGCGACACGTGCATCTACACCATGCAGGACCTGCTCAACTTGGGCAACGAGGCGCGCATCAACACCCCTGCCACGCTGGGCGGCAACTGGACCTGGCGCATGCTCGACGGCGCCATCACCCGCGAGCTCGAGCACAAACTCACCGACTGGACCGAGACCTACTTCCGCATCCCGTCGGAAGCCGAAATCGAGCTTCCTCAATAGGAGCTACCGCGCCCGACCCCTCCCCACCGTGCGGACGCGCTTGCTTACCCGCGCGAGGCCACCCCAATCCCCTCGCGCGGGATTCTTATGAATTGCAGACATGTAATCAACCCATTACAGGAGGAAACATGCCCCAAATTAACCTCATGGAACTCGCCGAGCAGTCTTTTGGCACCTCGCTCGAGCAGCTCGACGACCGTCGCATTTACAAGCTGCTGGTCAAACTCGTGCAGGAGCGCTCCGCCGCCTGCCCGCTCAACAACGGCAAGAAAAAGCTCTATTACATTTCCGCCGAATTTTTGATCGGCAAGCTGCTCATCAACAACATGATCGACCTCGGCATCTACGACGAGGTTAAGGACCAGCTCACCGCCGCAGGCCACGACCTCAACAAGATCGAGGAGTTCGAGGTCGAGCCGTCGCTCGGCAACGGCGGCCTGGGCCGCCTGGCCGCATGCTTCCTGGATTCCATCGCCACGCTGGGCTTGACCGGCGATGGCGTGGGCCTCAACTATCACTACGGCCTGTTCCGTCAGCGCTTTGTCGACAACCAGCAGAAGGCCGTCCCCGACGAGTGGCTCGGTGAGCAGGACATCCTAGTCGACGACGACCGCTCCTACACCGTCGAGTTCGGCGATTTTGCCGTTACCTCCAAGCTCGTCAACATCGACGTGCCCGGTTACGGCCAGCCCACCAAGAACCGTCTGCGCCTGTTCGACCTGGCGAGCGTCGACGACGGCCTGGTCCCCGGCAGCTCCATCGACTTCGACAAGACCGAGATCGCCAAGAACCTCACCTTGTTCCTCTACCCCGACGATTCCGACGAGCAGGGCCGCCTGCTTCGCATCTACCAGGAATACTTCATGGTGAGCAACGCCGCCCAGCTCCTGATCGACGAGGCCATCGAGCGCGGCAGCAACCTGCACGATCTGGCCGACTACGCCGTGGTCCAAATTAACGACACGCACCCCACCATGGTCATCCCCGAGCTCATTCGCTTGCTCACCACCGAGCATGGCATCGAGTTTGACGAGGCCGTGACCATCGTACGCTCCATGGTCGCCTACACTAACCACACGATTCTTGCCGAGGCGCTCGAGAAGTGGCCGCTCGTTAGCCTGCAGAAGGTCTCCCCTGCCATCGCCGACATTATCGTCAAGCTCGATGAGATCGCGAAAGCCGAGCACGATGACCCGCGCGTCGCCATCATCGACGAATACGACACCGTCCACATGGCCCACATGGACATCCACTTTGGCTTCTCCATCAACGGTGTAGCCGCCCTCCACACCAAGATTCTGGAGGACACCGAGCTTCATCCGTTCTACGAGATCTATCCCGAGAAGTTCTCCAACAAGACCAACGGCATCACCTTCCGCCGCTGGATCCATGGGGCCAACCCCGCGCTCGCCAGCCTGCTCGACGATGTGATCGGCACCGACTGGCGCAGCACCGGCGATCTGAGCAAACTCGCCAAGTTCGCCGACGACAAGAATGTTCTTGAGCGCCTGGCCGCCACCAAGACCGAGGCCAAGGCCATCATGCGCCAGTTCATGGCGCTCGAACAGGGCGTGACGATCCCATCCAACGCCATCATCGATGTTCAGGTCAAGCGTATCCACGAGTACAAGCGCCAGCAGATGCTCGCGCTCTACATAATCTGGAAGTATCTCGACATCAAGAACGGCAATAAGCCTAAGCACCCCGTCACCATCATCTTTGGCGGCAAGGCGGCCCCTGCCTACACTATCGCGCAGGACATCATCCATCTGATCCTGACGCTGTCGCAGTGGATTGCAAACGACCCCGACGTGGCTCCCTACCTGCAGGTTGTCATGATCGAGAACTACAACGTCACCGCCGCCGAGCGCGTGATCCCCGCCGCCGACATCTCCGAGCAGATCAGCCTGGCCTCCAAGGAGGCGAGCGGCACCTCCAACATGAAGTTCATGCTCAACGGCGCCCTAACCCTGTGCACGCTCGACGGCGCCAACGTGGAGATTGCCGAGCTCGTGGGCGACGAGAACATCTATACCTTTGGTGCCTCGTCCAAACAGGTCGAGCAGCTCTACGCCGACGGCAGCTATAACGCCAGCGCACTCTACCGCAAGCCCGGTATCAAGCTGCTGGTGGACTTTATCACCAACCCCGCCTTTATGGCGACCGGCAACGCCGAGCGCCTGCAGCGCCTGCACGACGACATTAAGGGCAAGGACTGGTTTATGGCCCTGCTCGACATTGAGGAGTACATCCAGACCAAGGAGCGCGTACTGGCCGACTACGAGGACCAGGACGCCTGGATGCGCAAGGCGCTCATCAATATCGCCAACGCTGGCACCTTCTCGTCCGACCGCACCATCTCCCAGTACAACGACGAGATCTGGCACCTGAACTAATTTCGCTTCCCTTACCCATCCTCTTGAGAAACGGAGTCGTGGCAACACGGCTCCGTTTTTTGTGCCCGCACGTTACCCTGTGATCCGACTCGGCCAAACAATCTCGATCCGTAGCAATTACTCAACCAAAACGGTCCCAGCCGTTACAGATTGAGACATACCGGCCCCTCCCCTTGGGTTTATCTCAATCTGTAACATCTAGCAGGTGTAATTCGCCTTTGGTGTTACAGATTTAGATGAAATGGTTAGCTCAGCGGAACCGTCTCGATCTGTAACATCTAACGTCCGAAATCGGCCCTACCTGTTACAGATCAAGACAAACTGACAGACGGAAAGCCCCAACACAAAGAAAGGCTCCCCTCTCGCCCAGTGGACGGGAGGGGAGCCTTATATGTGACCGCGGCAAAAGGATGGCAAAGCCGCAGTCGCCCAAAGGGAGGGCCTGGATGCACCGGGCCTAGATAAGGTTCTTGCCAGACACCTTATCGAAGAGATGAGTCGCGTTCTTCTCGAACTTGAACCAGATGGGGTCGCCAGCCTTGAGCGCGCCCTTGGCCTCGAGGTCGACGACGGGGATAATCAGGACAAACTGGCCGTCGGGAGCGGTCACATGGACATGCTCGGTCGAGCCCATGAGCTCGGTCACCTCGACGGTGCCCTGGAGCGCACCCTCCTCGCCCTTGTCGGCAAGCAGGATCTGCTCGGGGCGCACGCCGGCCGTAATCTCCTTCACGTCGCCGCCGTCCCAGTTGAGGGCAAGCTGAGCGCAAGTCTCCGGGGCGAGCGCCACGTTCATATCCTCGGTCTTGACAGTAAAGCCGTTGCCCGAGCGCACCAGCTGGGCATCGAAGAAGTTCATCTGCGGCACGCCGATGAAGCCGGCGACGAAGATGTTCGCGGGATGGTTGAAGACCTCCTGCGGCGTGGCGATCTGCTGGACGACGCCGTCCTTCATGACCACGATGCGGTCGCCGAGGGTCATAGCCTCGGTCTGGTCGTGGGTAACGTAGATGAAGGTGCCCTTGATCTCGTGACGCAGCTTAATGAGCTCGGCGCGCATCTGGTTACGAAGCTTGGCATCCAGGTTGGACAGCGGCTCGTCCATCAGGAAGACCTTGGGGTCACGCACGATGGCGCGGCCGATGGCGACGCGCTGGCGCTGGCCACCCGAAAGCGCCTTAGGCTTACGGTCGAGATACTCGGTAATGCCCAGGATCTCGGCAGCAGAGCGAACCTTGCGGTCGATCTCGTCCTTGGGGACCTTCTTGAGCTCGAGCGTAAATGCCATGTTCTCGTACACCGTCATATTGGGGTACAGAGCGTAGCTCTGGAACACCATGGCGATGTCGCGGTCCTTGGGCGCCACGTCGTTGACGCGCTTGCCGTCGATGAGCACGTCGCCGGAGGTGATGTCCTCCAGGCCGGCGACCATGCGCATCGTCGTGGACTTACCGCAGCCAGAGGGGCCAACGAGGACGATGAACTCCTGGTCGTGAACGGTGAGGTTGAAGTCCTCTACAGCGAGCACACCGTCCTCGGTAACCTTGAGGTTGTGCTTCTTCTCCTCGGTCTTCTTCTTTTTGCCAAAGAAGCCCTTCTTTTTTGACTCGTTGTTGGGATACACCTTCTGAACATGTTTGAGAACGATCTCGGCCATGTCTCTACCTTTCGATACGCGGCGCCGCGCTGAGGGGCGCCGCCCAAACTTGCAAAACAGTTACGGCATCAGCCCTTGACGGCACCTGCCACCACACCGTCGATGATGTACTTCTGGCAGAAGATGTACATGATGACGATGGGGACAACGACCATCATGATGCAGGCCATCATGGGGCCGAGCTCGACGTGGCCATAGCCGCCGCGGAAGTACTGGATCAAAATAGGAATGGTCTTGTACTTGGTGGAGTCGAGCGTAAGGTAGGGCAGCAGGTAGTCGTTCCAGACCCACATGGTCTCGAGGATGCCGACCGAAAGATAGGTGGGCTTCATGATGGGGAGAACGATCTTAAAGAACACCTGAACCGGGTTGCAGCCGTCAATCATGGCCGCCTCCTCGATCTCGAGCGGGATGTTCTTTACAAAGCCGGCGAACATAAAGACCGCCAGGCCCGCGCCAAAGCCCAGATAGATAAAGCAGATGTTGAACGGCGTATTAAAGCCGATGCGGTCCGCCAAATTGGACAGCGTGAACATCAGCATCTGGAACGGTACGACCATCGAGAACACGAACAGGTAATAGAAGAAGTTCGAGATCTTGTTGTTGACACGAACCACGTACCAAGCGCACATGGAGCAGCACACCAGAATCAGCACGACCGACGTGACTGTGATGATGAGCGAGTACATAAACGCCGAGGCAAAGCCCTGCTCGTTAAGAGCGTGTACGTAGTTTGCGAGGCCGTTGAACGTCTCGGGCGTGAGCAGATCGAACGCCGTGGTGGTGCTGATTGCGGTCCCCTTCTTAAAGGAATTGAGCGCAATCATGAACACAGGGTAGATCCACGCGAGCGACAGAATCGTAAAGAAGATCGAGAGCGCGCGGTTAATAGCCTTATCGCGTTTCATTACTGCTGCACCTCCTTGGACCTCGTGGCCTTAAGCTGGATCATAGAAATAGCGACAACCAGGATGCAGAAGATAACTGCCTTGGCCTGACCGATGCCCTGCCATGCGATGCCAGCACGCGAATAGAACGTGTTGTAGATGTTCAGGGCGAGCATCTCGGTGGAGTGCGCCGGGGCACCACCGGTAAGGGCGAGGTTCTGGTCGAACAGCTTAAAGCCGTTGGTGATGGACAGGAACAGGCAGATGGTGATGGTCGGCATCAGGTTGGGGATCTTAACCTTCCAAAACGCCTGCCATGCCGTAGCGCCGTCGACCTTGGCGGCCTCGATGTAATCAGACGGAATGGACTGCAGACCGGCGATGTAGATGATCATCATGTAGCCGACCTGCTGCCACAGGGTCAGGATGATAAGGCCCCAGAAGCCAGCAGCAGAGTTAAGGGCGATGAGCTGGGCGCCCACGTTGGAGAGCAGGCAGTTGATCAGAATCTGCCAAATGTAGCCCAGCACGATGCCGCCAATCAGGTTAGGCATAAAGAAAATCGTACGGAAGATGTTGGTGCCCTTGAGCGCCTTGCGAGTGAGCGCCTGCGCAATGGCCAGCGCGATCACGTTGATGAGCACCGTCGACAGGAAGGCAAACGCCACGGTAAAGAAGAACGACGTGGAGAACTGCGGGTCGGTCAGTGCGCGCACGTAGTTCTCGATACCGACAAAGTGCGCGTTATTGATGGTAATAAACTGGCAGAACGAGAGATAGAAACCCTGGATAAAGGGAATCACGAACCCGATCATAAACGCCAGGCACGTGGGCAGCATAAAGAGCGGCCACCAGCGCTTGAGTGCTTTGCCCATAGAAGGGTCCTTTCAATATGCAGGGGGCGGGCAAACCTACGTCTGCCCGCCCCCTGTCGCTAATCAGATAGCTTGGGCAGCAACTGCTTACTCGGAAGCAGCCTTCTCGGTCTTCCAGCCATCGACGAAGGCGTTCTTGACGCCGTCCCACTTGGTGTTGTCGGCAGCATAAGCGATGAGAGCCTGCTTGAGGTTCTTCTTCCACTCCTCGGAGGGGATGTAAACGAAGTCCCAAGCGACGGTCTTCTTGCCGTCCTTGGCCATAGCAACGGCCTGCTGAGAGAAGACGTTGGTGGTCTCCTTAGCGCTCTTGAACGGGGCGGTCAGGCCCATCTTGTCAGCGATGATGCTGGTGGCGGTGTCAGAAGTGACGCACCAATACATGAAGTCCTCGGTGGCCTTCTGGGCATCCTCGGAAGCCTGGGAGCTGACGCACCAGTAGTTCTCGCCGCCGGAGCACAGGCCCTGGTTCTCCTCGCCGTCGACGCCGATGTAGATCGGCAGCATGCCGAGCTGGTCGTCGGTCATACCGGCCTTGGTGAGGTCGGCGTAGGCCCAAGAGCCGTTCTGGTAGAAGACGGCCTTGCCGGTTGCGAACTCGTTGGTGGCGTCGTCACCGGTCTTGGAGGCGAGCTGCGAAGGATCGCAGGTGGAGTCGGTGATGTACAGGTCGAAGATCTGCTTAAAGTTGTCGAGATACTCGCCCTTGATCTCGTCGTCCTCCTGGTTGTGCTCCTTCTCGAACTCGTAGTAGAGCGGGAGGTTGGCGAGGTGGGTGGTGTAGCGCCAGCTGGAGGAGTCATCCATGCCGGCGGAAGTGAAGGCACCGTCAACGCCGAGCTCGTCCTTGCGGGCCTGGATGTCATCGGCGCAAGCCTTCAGCTTGTCGAAGGAGTTGATGTCCTCGGCCTTGTAGCCGGCCTTCTCGAGGAGCTCCTTGTTGTAGATGATGCCGTAGCTCTCCTGAACCCAGTCGATACCCAGATCCTTGCCGTCGGACTGCAGCGCCAGGGAGTCGTCGATGAGCTCGCCGCGGAGCTTGGTGTCGGAAAGATCGGCGCAGTAGTCCTTCCAGTTCTTAAGGCCGGTGGGGCCGTTGACCTGGAACAGCGTCGGAGCGGAGCTCTTGGACATCTCGGACTTGAGCTTCTCCTCGTAGGTGTTGGAGGCGGCGGTCACGATCTTGACCTCGACGCCCTTCTCCTTCTTGTACGCCTTGGCGATCTCCTTCCACTCCTTGTCGACCTCGGGCTTGAACTGGAGGAAGTAGACCTCGGCAGCGTCACCGGAAGCAGAGGAGCCAGAGCCGGCAGAACCACCGCAGCCCACGAGGCCCAGACCAAGAACCGCAGCCGCGGAACCAGCAAAGCCCAGGAACTGCCTTCTGCTCATTTCGTTCTTCATTACAATCCACCCTTTCACACCGTGGCGGCACCCTTTGCCGCCGCCTTCGGAGATTGGCTCGGGGACTTTGCCCCTTTTGCTGACTTGTACAATACGCTATTTGGCTAGTTGTTTGAACAAGTATTACTAGAGCGGTAGAAAAACTTCGGTGAACGGTAATTTCAACTTGATACTTGACAAGTTTTGTATAAACAATTATTTATTATCGAATGCAGAGAAAACGCCCGATCAAGCCGATGCATCGTCGGTTTGACCGGGCGTTTTCGCTTTGAGGGCATGAGTCTCGTCAGGCTGCGAGCTAGCCGGCTATCGCTTGGAGTTGACGCGGTAGTGGAAGATCTCGGGATGCGTGCGGGCATGCGTGACCTCGAACAAGATGCCGTCCGAGGTGTACGACTGGCTCTCCATAACGGCGACGCAGTTGTACTTGCCAAGGTCCAAGTAGCTGCAGTCCTCATCGTTGGCGAGCTCGACACTCACCGTACGACGGCTCGCCATCACTTTGACGCCGCGCTTGTGCTCCAGATAGCCGTAGATAGAATCCGCCGCGATCTCGGGGGTCAGGCCCTTGGCGATCGACGCCAAAAAGTAGCCATGGTCCACTTGGCGCGCGCTGCCGTTGAGGCTTCGGACACGCACTACGCGAATCAGCTCCTCGCCCACCTTAAAGCCCAGGCGACGAGAGAGTTGCTCAGTGCAAATCAAATGTTCAAAAGACTTGACCTCGGTCGATGCGACGGCATTGTTGCGTTTTGCGAACTCGCCAAACGACTCAACCTCTTCGAGTGCGCCCAGCATGTCGGTTTCGCCCTTAAGCCAAATAACGCGCACGCCCTTACCGTGTATAGGCTGCACAAACATCTGGTCGGCCAGCATGCTCAAGGCGCGTCGAACGGTATTGCGCGTGCAGCCAAACTCCGCGGTCAGCTCGGCTTCGGTTGGCAGCATCTCCTGAAACGCATAGGTCCCGTTGATGATGCGCGAACGGATCTCGCGGTAGATTCCTTCGTAAATCGCTTTTGGCATGATTTCACCTCTAATGAATATGTATGGCTAGGCACGATAGCATTTCTTTGGGTTGTTTAAACCGTCTATCGGCAAAGCACCGATTATTAACTGTCAACGGCGCCCGTGATGCTCCAATCGATTCGAATCAAAACCAACAATGCGGCGAACGCTCACTCCCCTACAATTAACTCATTGTTTAAACGTTCCACCGCAGACACGGCGGGCTTATGGTCGAGAGGCAGAATATGCTGCAAA
Organism: Collinsella sp. OM08-14AT; assembly: GCF_003438115.1. NCBI lineage: Bacteria > Bacillati > Actinomycetota > Coriobacteriia > Coriobacteriales > Coriobacteriaceae > Collinsella > Collinsella sp. OM08-14AT. The sequence continues at coordinate 5,354 of NZ_QSTE01000022.1, read as the reverse complement.
AAATCCAACGCTTTGGCGGGGCAATGTTCGCGCCCGCCATGCTGTTTTCTATATCAGGCCTCATGGTCGGCATCTCCGCCCTCGCCACGACCGTAGACATCGTCGGCGACCTCGCCGTATACGGAACCCCTTGGTACGTTTTCTGGACCATCATCCAGCGCGGCTCGTGGACGGTCTTTAAACGTCTCCCGCTCCTTTTTGCCGTAGCGCTGCCTATCGGTCTTGCCCAAAAGCAACCGGCGCGCTGCTGCCTCGAGGCACTCGTGGCCTATTTTGCCTATTGCTTCTTTTTGAGCGAGATCATTAAGCTGAGCGGAGACAACCTTGGGCTTAAGTACCCATCATCTTTGACCCCCGCCAGCGGTATCACCGTCATCGACGGCATCAAGACGCTCGACACCGGCATTATCGGCCCGCTGGCGGTGTCGGCAACCGTCGTTGCCATCCATGACCGCTTCTACGATGCCAAGGTTCCCGATTGGCTCGGCACCTTCTCGGGTTCCTCGCTGGTCTACCTCATCAGCTTTTTTGCCGTGTTTGCCCTTGCCGCCATCTCGGCCGCCATCGTGCCCTTCGCATACGCTGTGACCGAAACGCTGCGCCACGCACTTGCGGGCGTCGGCCCCTTCGGCGTGGGCATCTTTGTGTTTTTGGAGCGAGCGCTCGAGCCCATGGGGCTGCACCATCTGCTCTATATGCCCATCTATTACGACAATCTGGTCATTCACGACGGTATTTACGCCACGTGGACCAACCTGCTCCCCATTCTCTCCCATAGCACGCGCCCTTTAAATGAACTTGCGCCCTGGGCAGGTTTTACCGCCACCGGCTGGGGCAAGCTCTTTGGCCTTCCCGCCATCGCGGCAGCATTCTATTTCACCGCCAAACCCGAACGCCGCGCCGGCCTTAAGGTCATCCTTTTGCCCGCCATCGTCGCCTCGGTGGTCTGCGGCGTCACCGAGCCGCTCGAGTTTCTCTTTATGTTCACCTATCCCGGACTCTTTTTGCTCTACGCCGTCCTGTCCTCCTGCCTTGCCATGACCATGAACTTCTTTGGCATCGTCGGCATCTTCTCGGGCGGTCTCATGGAAATGACGGCCTTCAACTTCATCCCGCTCATGCGAATGCATGCCGGCTCCTACCTTTTGGCGCTCGGTATCGGTCTTGCCTTTAGCCTCATCTTTTTTGTTAGTTTTCGAGCACTCATCTTGGTCTATGACCTTAAGACGCCGGGCCGCGAGGATCATGTCTCCAATCGCGCGGCAATCGATCGTTTAACGGGAAGCGGCTTTGCCAAAGAGCAATCTCCCAATGGCGAGGTCAGTATTCAATCCGATCAAGATCACGTCCTCGCTGAGCGGGTAATTCAGCTTTTAGGTGGCGTTGGCAATATCGTGGGCGCAACCAACTGCGCCACGCGCCTGCGCGTCGAGGTCGCAGACCCTTCCATCGTTGCAGATAATGCGTCGTTTGTCGCGGTGGGCGCCAAGGGCCTCATCATTACGGGCAAGACCGCCCAGGTGATTATTGGCATCTCCGTTCCCCGCGTTAAAGAGCATTTTGACCAGATCATGGGCCTCGAGCCGGGATTTGTGCCCACCACCTCGGCCTCCCCTTCCGCCAGCGCAGCCCATAAGCGCGGCGATATCTGCTTCTTCGATATCGACGGAACACTCGCCTGGCAAGACCCTCGAGTGGCACAAGAGCTTCCCGAGAGCGAGCGAGACCTCTCCCCCTATCCCAATGAAGCGGTCTCGCAAGCCATCCGTGATTTTGTCGCCAAGGGCAATATGGCGTTTATCTGCACAGGGCGCACGCTGAGCTGCATCCATCCAAAGCTGCTCGAGCTGCCCTGGACCGGCATCGTCTGCCTCGCGGGTGGCTATGTCGAACTTGAGGGACACGTGATTCGCGATTTGGCGATGACGCCCGGCATGCTGCAGCGCCTTGCTCCCATTCTTGAGCAATCGGACGAAGTGATTCGTTTTGAGGGACTCAATGGCGTCGTTCGCATGAGTGCCGATGCGCCCGACGCCCCCGGATACGCCCGCACCGTGGGCGATGCAATTACGCAGCTGCAACATTACAGCGCCTACAAGATCTTAATGTCCACGTCGCTTGCCAACCGCATCGCTCAGGATCAAGCGTTTGAGCCGCTGCTCTGCTTTAACGAGCTCGAGCTCGAAGTGACCGAGATTTCGCCTCGCGAATGCACCAAGCGCGAGGGTATCCAGTCCGTACTCGACGCCCTCGATCCCCACCACGGAACCGTATACGGCATCGGCGACGCCAGCAATGACGTCTCGCTGATGAACGCCGTCGACGTTGGCATCGCCATGGGCAACGCACCGGACTTCCTCAAGGAAAAGGCCGACTATGTCACCGGCAGCATCGACCACGACGGCGTCGTCACCGCGCTCGAACACTTTGGGCTTATCTAGCCAAGCCCCTACCGCACTTGCGGCCGCATGGACCAATCGTCTTCAACCGCCGCGCTCGACGCCCTAATGTGGCAATATGTTGTCTGCATAATGCAACGATGCAACCTATCAAAGAATGCGAGAACCCGTGTCCAGTCCGTTTACCAGCTTTTTAGCCCAGCACTTTGACCAGATTAACGACTATCTGGCCACGTTCTTTGACGGACAGGCGACTTCCGCCGATATCGAGCGCTACCTGTATACCCCGCTCTCGGCATTTACGGCAAACGCTGGCAAGCGCCACCGCCCGCTCATCTGCATGCTCGCCGCCACTGCGGTAGGCGGCAGCTTTGAGAGCGCCCGCAGCGCAGCGGCGGCCATCGAGCACTTTCAGTCGGGCGCACTCATCCACGACGACATCGCCGACAACGGGCAGATTCGTCGCGGCAAGCCCTGCATGCACCTTACCGAGGGCACCGGTCTTGCCATCAACTGCGGTGACCTGGCGCTCACCATGGTCACCAAGACGGTTCTCGACGACCCCACACTCAACGCAGACGTGAAGCTTCGCGTGCTCCACGAGCTTACCGAAATGATCGTCCGTACCATCGAGGGCCAGGCGCTCGACCTGGGCTGGGTCCGCGACGGGCGCTTTGACATTTCGGTCGACGATTATCTGGACATGGCGACGCACAAGACCGCGTACTACAGCGGAGCGACGCCGCTTGCCGCCGGAGCCATTATCGGCGGCGGCAGCGAAGAGCAGATTGAGGCACTGCGCGCCTTTGGGCTGCACACGGGCCTTGCCTTCCAGATTCAAGACGACCTGCTCAACTTGATCGGCACCAAGGAGGCCGCCAACAAGGACTTCCGCACCGATATCACCGAGGGCAAGCGCACCCTCGTTGCCGTGCATGCCCTGTCAGACGAGCGCTATCACGACGAGATCGAGGCAATCCTTTCCTCGGGCACCGAGGACCCTGCGCAGCTCGCACGCGCCGTGGAGATCTTCCAGGAGACCGGCTCCATCGATTACGCCCACACCTATGCGCTCGACCTGACCGCTAAGGCCAAGGCCGCTATCGAAGGCGTCGAGCTCGACCCGCATGCGCGCGAGCTCTTCCTCTCAATGGCAGATTTCTTTGTGGAGCGTCTTAACTAGCGGGGGTCATAAAACCTGTGGGCAGCGAGTTTGGGTACAAGTTGCTACACTGTTGAGTGCATGTTTATGCATTGTCTCGCGTTGTCTATCCGACACGCGCTCAAAATAGTACGAATCGTACGCCGAAAGGGGTTCGTTCATGGAACCTATTACCACGGGCATGCAGGGAGCAGCCGTCGAGGATGTTCAGTCCCGCCTTCTGCAGCTCGGTTACACCATCGATGCCGACGAGGTCGCCGACAAGCGCTTTGGCACCACCACCGAGCAGGCCGTCAGCACCTTCAGGCTCGACAGTGGCCTTGCTGCCGGTCATGCCGTCGATATCCCCTGTTGGAGCGCCCTGGTCGACGCCTCGTATAAGCTGGGCGACCGCACCCTGTATCTGCGCATGCCCAATTTCCATGGCGCCGATGTGCAGGCCCTGCAGCGCGCTCTCAACGTTTTGGGCTTTGCCTGTGGCGAAGACGACGGCTACTTTGGTCCGCATACCGAGGCCGCCCTGCAGCAGTTCCAGGAAAATGTCGGCCTGTTTGCCGACGGCATGGCCTTCCAGGACACCTACGCCTACATCAACCGCCTGCATCATGTGTGGGAGGGCAAGCCCTCGGTCACCGAAGCCGAGTCCCGCATCGGTTTTGCTCGCGCCGCCAACGTGCTCGAGCGCTTCCAGATCGCCGTTATCGGTGAGGACCCCATCGCACGCAGCGTTGCTTCGCGCATGTGGAACATCGCCACGGCAACGACCGACAACAGCGGCATGATGCTCTGCGACTCCGAGGTCCCAACCGACGTTGACCTGGTGCTCGAGATCGCAAGCGACGAGCTGCCCGCCGACGCCGCGCCACGCGCCACGATTGCCCTCGCCGAGTGCCACAACCTGGCCCAGCGCATCCGCACCGCCAATGTCGCCGCGCAGCAGAAGCCGGCTCGCATTCGCATTGAGCTCACGGGCATGACGCGCTACAACGGCACCTTCACGGCCAGCGACGCGCAGACGCTCGCCGTACGCCTACTCGACGGCGTTTGCGATGCCCTCGCAGATTAGGTAAACTAGACGAGTTGCTTTTGGGCAACACCACACATTGGGACGTAGTTCAACGGTAGAACTCCGGTTTTTGGTGCCGGCTGTTGGGGGTTCGAATCCCTCCGTCCCAGCCATTAAAACTGAGCGCCCTAAGCCCATAACGGCCCAGGGCGCTTTCTTGTGGGCAAGCGGAGGAATTCGAACCCGCAAGGGTGCGGAGCTGAGGAAACGCGAAGCGTTTTCCAGCGCAGCACGCAAGGAGCGAAGCGACGCAGCGGGGCGCGGCCGCCGACCAGGCGGACGCGGAATCCCTCCGTCCCACACCAGCCAAGAGCCCCTCACGTCAAGCAAATCGAGCCAACGCCGCCAAGCGGAGGGATTCGAACCCGCAAGGGTGCGGAGCGACGCAGCGGGGCGCGGCCGCCGCAGGCAGACGCGGTGTCGGCACTTGGGGACGCTCCTAAGTGCCGGCATTATAGGAACGTCCCCAAGTGCCGGCTCGGGACTATTTTCAAGGACCCTCCGAAGGACTGTGGCCAAAAAACGGCAAATATGAGTACTGTTACCGTTGTAGCTACATTATTTTCGTTAATAAAAGAAGATCTTAATGAGATTTATTCGCATCAAGGTCTTCCTTTAATGAACACTTGAGGAGATACGGCAGCTTATCTGCTCGATCGACACGTCAAATCACCTTAAATTTGGTCAAAATTACTGCTACTAAAAGAGTATCAGTACTCATATTTGC
>NZ_QSTE01000021.1:0-33104 GCF_003438115.1 Collinsella sp. OM08-14AT | reverse complement strand
CTTTCCGTCTTGCGCAGGACTGTAGAGCAGCAAACTTAACCCCCGCCCCCAGCCCCGGAGACCCTCCCGGAGGGACCGAAAAATTTTTTCAAAAAAGTTGTTGCGCGCCGGACAGACTTCTGTGTATACTAATCCCCGCAGCGCACGCGAGCGGAAACAAACGCGAACGCCTGCCTGGGGAGTTAGCTCAGTTTGGTTAGAGCGCCGGCCTGTCACGTCGGAGGTCGCGGGTTCGAGCCCCGTACTTCCCGCCAACGCAATTAAAGCCACGTCTTCGGACGTGGCTTTTTGCGTTTGATGCACTTTGTTTCGATAGAACGATCGCCCTGAGGCATCTTTGCCCAGAATCCCCGCGCCTTCGGGAACGCAAGTAAAATCCAATAAGCATATCTGTCTAAACAGCAGCTTTGTTGCGCAACACCTGTTCAACGAGACAGGGGGTTAGGTTATACTAAATTGCACTGTAGGCCGCATCTGATGCATTTCGCTCCAAGCGCGGCACTCAGTGGATATCCTATTTATCATTTGGATGTCCTAGCGGTCATTTAGCGTCTCGACACAAGCTCGGCCCCGGAGCTCGTTCGAGCTGTTCGTATTCCTTGAAAGGGGAAAAATGGACATATCGAGGAAGACTGATTACGCCCTTCGTATGCTGGCGATGCTTGCCGAGGATCCGGAGCGTTTGCTTTCTGTTCGCACCGCTGCCGAAGAGGTCAATGTTCCGTATTCGTTTGCCCGCTCGATTCAGCACGGTTTGGTCCAGGCCGGTATTGTGGAGAGCCTGCGTGGCGTCCACGGTGGCATGCGTCTCAAGGTCAGTCCGGACGACGTCACCATTCGTCAGGTCGTCGAGGCCGTTCAGGGCCCTATGGTTATGAATGATTGCACCGCACCCGATGGCGACTGTGCGCGCATGGGCACGTGCTGCTATCATCCCCTGTGGGCCGGAGCTCAAGCATTGATGCGCGACTACCTCGATTCCGTTTCGCTCGGCGACATCGTCGCTCACCGCCAGTTCCCGGCCGTCGATCCCAAGTTCGCCGACCGCGAAGCGTTTCCCGAGTACGCCACCTGTGCGTATACATGCCGGGAGGAATAGCGCCGCATAAGGAGCATAGATATGATTCAGGACCCCTTTCGTTCGATGATTCGTTCGGAAGGGGTCCTGCGTTATCGCGACCTTCCGTGGCGCCGCACGCGCGATCCGTACATCATTTGGCTTTCCGAGGTCATGTTGCAGCAAACACAGGTGCCACGCGTGGAGACGCGTATGCCGGCGTGGCTCGATCGCTTTCCGACCGTGCAGGCGCTTGCCCAAGCCGCGCCTTCCGATGTTTTGGACGCTTGGCAGGGCATGGGCTACAACCGACGCGCTCTGGCGCTCCACAAGGCCGCTCAGCGCGTTGTGGAGGACTGGGACGGGGAGTTTCCGCACGAGACGCGTGACTTGGTCGCTCTGCCTGGTATTGGCCCGGCAACGGCGCAAGGTATCCGGTCGTTTGCGTTTGACCTTCCAGGCGTGTATCTGGAGACCAACGTGCGCACGGTCTTTCTGCATCACTTCTTTCCCGATGTACCGGCTGTTCCCGACCGCGAGCTGGTGCCGCTGATTCAGGCGGCCTGTCCGGCGGCCCCCGGTGCGGCGACCGACGAGATCGCTCCCTTTGCCGTGCCGCTCGATGATGCCGACACGCCGCGCGCGTGGTATTACGCGTTGCTGGATTACGGCGCATATCTAAAAAAGACGTTGCCCAATCCGTCCAGGCGCTCGGCGGGCTATAGCCGTCAATCAAAGCCTGAGGGCTCACGTCGCCAAAAGCGCGCGCATATCGTGCGCATGTTGCTGGCAGCGCGCGATGGCCAACCGGCGGGGATTACGCTTGCTGATGCCGTGGTGGGCGTTAACGATATGGAAGCGGCGGCTGGGCGCGGGCCGGTCGAGCGCGAGCTTGTCGCGGGCATTCTGGCCGACCTGGAGCGTGAGGGCTTTTGCCGAGCCGAGGGCGATCGCTGGCTGAGCATCTAGCCCGTGCAAATCTGAAGAACAGGATTGTAAGGTTTAGATTTCCGACATGAGGGCATCCTAAAGACGAGGCCGCTCGAAGCCTACGGGCGGCATGCGTTGAAGGGAAGTACACCTATGGATTTTGAGAATTCTCAAACCAAGAAGAACCTCGAGACCGCTTTTGCCGGTGAGTCCCAGGCACACACCAAGTATCGCTACTATGCTTCCAAGGCCAAGAAGGACGGCTACGTTCAGATCTCGAACATCTTTGCCGAGACGGCTGGCAACGAGTCCGAGCACGCCAAACTGTGGTTTAAGTATCTGCACGATGGCGCCGTCCCCGATACCCTGGACAATCTGCGCGATGCCGCCGCGGGTGAGAACTACGAGTGGACCACGATGTACGACGAGTTTGCCAAGACCGCCGAGGAAGAGGGCTTTGCCGAGATTGCCGCAAAGTTCCGTGGTGTCGCCGCCGTCGAGAAGGCCCACGAGGAGCGCTACAACAAGCTCGTCGAGCGCATCGAGTCGGGCGAGGTGTTTGAGCGTGAGGGCGTAAAGGTGTGGAAGTGCCTGAACTGCGGGCACCTGCATGTGGGTGCCGAGGCGCCTGAGGTGTGCCCGGTGTGTAACCACCCCAAGGCGTACTTTGAGGAGCAGGTGGTGAACTACTAGCGCTTGGCGCTGGCTGCTGCGGGGCGCAGGGCGGGAGGCCGGATCGCCTTCCCTCCCCGCTCACGGCTCCGCAGGGTCGCGTTGAGGGAAGGCGATCCGGCCTCCCGCCCTGCGCCCCGGCTTCGGGTCGTTGCGTGCTCGCTACGGAAGAGCTGATAATTAAGTTTTTGTGCCGCCCCGTTTTGGGGCGGCACGTTTTGTGTGGGGGCCAGTTGGAGCTGCACCATCGCTTAGGGGTAAACTGGGTAGTGTTTTTGTTTATTTACTGCCTGATGTGGGGTGCTTTATGGGTAAGAAGTCTCGGGCTCGGATGGCTGCTGCTGGGACTCGTCGTGATCCTAATCGCGTGGTTAATGAGGACGGTAAGGTTGCCCGTGCCGATAAGGAGAAAAAGGTTGGGGCGCATGCTCATCCTGAGTGGGCGCCTCATTTGAATTCGGCTAGTGAGGATTTGACTGCCAAGTTGTTTACTCTGGTCGAGGTAATTTTGGGCGTGGTGCCCGTGGTGGTCATTGGCCTGTTTCTGGCCTCTAAGGATGCCACGAGCGTGGATAAGCTCACCGATGTCTTTTCTCAGGACCCCTCGATGGTGGTCACGTTTATTTCTGCGTGTTTACAGCCGTTTGTAGCGTACATGCTGTATATGGTCTACCGCAAATACTGCGAGGGCGACGCTGGTTTTGTCGCCGGCAACCTGATCGGTCTTTTGTGTTCCGAGATCCTACTGCTCAATATCCCGGGCGTCATCGGTATGGGCATCTTGCTGTGGCGTGTTTGGCGCAACGTCGCTCCGCACTTTGAGAGCTGGTTGTTTGAGCGCCGTGCAATGGGCGTGCTGGTTGATATCGCGGGTTCGCTCGTGATCCTAGTCCTGGCGTTTATGTGTGCCACCGCAGCTCGAGGTCTCGCGGGCATGTAATCTGCTTTCACCGACTGCGGAGCGCGGGGCAACTGCTGGGTTTACCGCTCCGGGCGTCAGACCCGCGGCGCATCCCTTTCCCTCTCGCTCACGGCTTCGCAGGGTCGCGCGAGGCAAAGGCATACGCCGCGGGTCTGACAGCGCGGGCTTGCCAACGAGTTTTGGCTAATAGATTGGTTTGTGTGCCGCCCCTTTTGGGGCGGCACGTTTTTGTGTGGGGTCCCTGTCTTCACAATTTTCGTCAAGCTTTTGGTTAGATTTTGGTCAGTTGGCGTAAGGGTGGAAGGCCAAAAGATTGCTGGCGAAAAAAGCTCAGAGAAAGTGCTGGTAGAGGAGTTGTTGAGCTTTTCGACAGCTTTTGAGCAAAAGAAACTTTGTGGCTATTGCCGGCGATTGCGTTGTCGCGGTCATGGCGGTGCGGGATGCTGGTCGTAAGCGTCGAATGCTCCGATTTTGGAGGCCAGCATGGATCTGTTTCTTGAGACTCCGCAGCAACAAGCTGAGCGCATGCTGCGTCAGCAGCAACGGCTCATGGAGATGCAAATGCAAGGGGCGGCAGCCCAGCCCTTTGCGCAAAATGTCGTGCCCGCTGCTGTACCTGCAGCTGTGCCCTGGTGTGAATCGGCGCCAGAGGCCTATTCCGTACAGCAGGATTCATATGCGCAGGAGCTCGCGTTCGATAAACGTCGTGCGCGTCACCGTCGCTGGGCCCAGCGCCTGCGTACGCTGGCGATGATCGTGCTGATTCCGCTGGGGCTCGCGACAATCTTCTTGGCCTCATATGCCCTCACGTGCATCCTCAACGGCGCCTCGCCCAATGAGGTACTTCAGCACTTGGCAGCTCTTGGTCAGCGCTTGGGGGATGTCGCAGCAACCATCCGCGCCAGCTGGGAGAGCTAGCGGACCAGCACCCATAGCGCAAAGGTAACTTGTCTGCGCTCGATTGGACATGAGCTGCGTTTGACAGGGTAAGATTGATCGCGGTTTTGATTGGTGCTCGATTGGGTTTGTTGGGCGGAGTTTATGTCTGCTATTGATATTGTGCTTGTTGTGATCGCCTTGGTGGCGGTGGGGGTTGCTGTGGCTTGCGCCCTCCAGCTCAAGAGCCTGCGTGCCGAGTTGCGGGAGCGTGGCGACAGTAGCGCGGAAACGCTGGCAGCGCTCGAGCAGGCCAACAGCACGCTCGACACCCTGAACGTCGCGTTGGCCGAAACCCGCCGCACGGCCAATGCCATCGCGCAGCAGCAGACGACCGACGCCGCCGTAGAGCAGCAGCGCTACCTGACCATTGCGCGCGAGTTCTCGCAGGCGGGTGACCGTATGGATGACCTGCGCCGCGAGACGGCCCAACAGCTTGGCGCCAACCGCGAAGGCATCGAGCACCGCCTGGACAAGGTGCGCGAGACGGTCGATGCCCAGTTGGGCGCCATCCGCAAAGACAACAACGTGCAGCTCGATCAGATGCGTGCGACGGTGGACGAGAAGCTCTCCCGTACGCTCAACGATCGCCTGTCGGCATCGTTTAAGCAGGTGAGCGACCAGCTCGAGGCCGTGTACAAGGGCCTGGGCGACATGCAGTCTATCGCCACCGGCGTGGGCGACCTTAAGCGCGTGCTGGGCAACGTCAAAGCGCGTGGCATTTTGGGCGAGGTGCAGCTGGGCGCGATCCTGGCGGACATCCTCACGCCCGACCAGTATCTGGAAAACGTCGCCACCAAGCCCGGCGCCTCGGAACGCGTTGAGTTTGCCGTCAAGCTGCCGGTGGACGAGGACGACCCCGTGCTGTTGCCGATTGACTCCAAGTTTCCGGGCGACGCGTACGAGCACCTGCTCGACGCGCAGGAGTCGGGCGACGCGGAGGCCGTTGCCGCTGCGCGCAAGGCGCTCGATATGATGGTGAAGCGCGAGGCAAAGGACATCTGCGAAAAGTATCTGAGCGTGCCCGCGACCACCAACTTTGGCATCCTGTTCGTTCCGTTTGAGGGCCTGTACGCCGAAGTCGTCACGCGCCCTGGGCTTATCGAGACCCTGGGCCGCGACTATCATGTCAACGTTGCCGGCCCCAGCACCATGGCGGCCATCCTCAACAGCCTGCAGATGAGCTACCAGACGTTTAAGCTGCAAAAGCGCACCGACGATGTACTGCGCGTGCTCTCCGCCGTCAAGGCCGAGCTGCCGCGCTATCAAAAGGCGCTGCGCCGCGCCCAGCAGCAGATCGAGACCGCGGGCAAAACGGTCGAGGGCATCATCACCACGCGCACCAATGTTATGGAGCGCAAGCTTAAGGATATCGACGCGCTGGAAGACGCGCGGGAGGCCGACGAGATTTTGGGCTTGGAGTCCGCAGGGTTACTTGCGGGCCAGGAAGACGAGGACTAGCCGCAACGGACGGCGGCGCGCCGGCGTAAACGCGGGGCGCGGGCGCTTTTCGCATTGCACTTGCCTAAAGCGCACTTTAATGTGCAACAATGGCCTTTCGCCCTATCAGACGCGAAAGGAAGCCCATGTCTCAGAGAAGCACCAGCCCGCTCAAACGCTCAACCGTGCGCCGCACGCTGCAGCGTTTTTGGGATGTCACGCGCACGCAGCCGCTGATCGTCTTTCTCTCGGTGTTCTCGTCGGCGGGCTACATCTTTTTGCTCACGTTTGCCAACACCTATGTGATGGCCCTCATCGTCGACCGCGTCCAGGCCGGCCCCGTGGCAGCCGACCAGGTGTTTGAGGTCTTTGGTCCTTACATTCTGGCGCTCGTGCTCGTTAATCTGGTAGGCCAGATCCTCTCCAAGCTGCAGGACTACACCGTCTACAAGCTCGAGATCGCGGGCAACTATCACCTGGCACGCCTGTGCTTTGACACACTTTCCAATCAATCCATGACATTTCACACCAGCCGCTTTGGCGGGTCGCTCGTCAGCCAGACGAGCCGTTTTATGAGCGGCTATACGGGCTTGGTCGACGTGACGGTGTATTCGCTCATCCCCACCATCACCTCGGTCATCTGCACCGTGGCCGCACTCGCTCCGGTGGTGCCCACATTTACCGTGATCCTGGTGGGCATCATGGTCGTCTACATTGCGTTTGTCTGGCTTATGTACAAGCGCATCATGCCACTTTCGGCCGCGACGTCCGCCGCGCAGAATAAGCTCTCGGGTGTGCTGTCCGACGCGGTCACGAACATCTTGGCCGTCAAGACCTGCGGGCGAGAGGACTTTGAACGCGATCTGTTCGACACCGCCGATCGTGCCGCGCGCGACGCTGAGACGGTCTCGATGCACGCCATGATGCAGCGCAACTTTACGACCTCGGGCCTTATCGTCATCACCATGGCCGTGGTGAGTGTGTTCGTGGCGGGCGGCAACGCGTGGTTTGGCATCTCGGCCGGCTCGCTCGTCATGATCTTTACCTACACGTATAACCTCACCATGCGTCTGAACTACGTGAGCTCCATGATGCAGCGCATCAACCGCGCGCTGGGCGATGCGGCCGAGATGACGCGCGTGCTGGACGAGCCGCGTCTGGTGGCAGACGACGAGAACGCCCCCGAGCTCAAGGTGCGCGAGGGCGCGATTGATTTTGAGCACCTGAGCTTTGCATACCGTGATGCCGCGGCGGGCGAGAGCGTGTTCGACGACCTGACGCTCCATGTGGCGGCGGGCCAGCGCGTGGGCCTGGTGGGCAAATCGGGCTCGGGCAAGACGACGCTCACCAAGCTGTTGCTGCGCCTGGACGACGTGCAGGGCGGCCGCGTGCTCGTGGACGGTCAGGACGTCTCGCGCTGCACGCAGCAGAGCCTGCGCCGCCAGGTTGCCTACGTGCCGCAGGAGGCGCTGCTGTTCCACCGCTCCATTCGCGAGAATATCGCCTACGGCCGCCCCGACGCCACCGACGAACAAATTCGCGAGGCCGCGCGCCTGGCCAATGCCCTGGAGTTCATCGACCGCCTGCCCCGTGGCTTCGACACCATGGTGGGCGAGCGCGGCGTTAAGCTTTCGGGCGGCCAACGCCAGCGCGTGGCCATTGCCCGTGCGATTCTTACCGACGCGCCGATCCTGGTGCTCGACGAGGCGACCTCTGCCCTGGACAGTGAGTCCGAGGCGCTGGTGCAGGAGGCGCTCGAGAACCTGATGCGCGGCCGCACCTCCATTGTGGTGGCGCATCGCCTGTCCACCGTGGCGGCGCTCGACCGCATCGTGGTGCTGGCGGACGGCGAGATTGTCGAGGACGGTACGCATGCTCAGCTCGTCGAGGCGGGCGGCGAATACGCAAGCCTGTGGAGCCGCCAGACCGGCGCATTTTTGGAGGCTTAAGGCCCCTGTACGTGGGACAATCGTTTCCGTGAAGTTATGTTTCTGCCGAGCCGAGGAGTCGTTATGCCACGCGAGACCAATGCCGCCAAACGCGAACGCGCCGTTGAGGTGTGCGAGCGCCTCAACCGCCGCTATGGACCGGTCGAGTGCTTTTTGGACCACGAGAATCCCTTTAGGCTGCTCATCGCGGTACTGCTCTCGGCTCAGACGACCGACGCGCAGGTCAACAAGGTGACGCCCCAACTGTTTGCCCAGTGGCCCACGCCCGAGGCCATGGCGGGGGCAAGTGTGACCGACGTGGCGGACACCATTAAGTCACTCGGCTTTTATAAGAGTAAGGCCAAGCATGCTGTGGAGGCTGCGCAGATGATTGTTGCCGACTACGGCGGCGAGGTGCCGGCCGACATGAAGGAGCTTGTAAAGCTGCCGGGCGTGGGGCGCAAGACGGCGAACATCGTACTCAACGTTGGGTTTGGCATCGTGGAAGGCATCGCGGTGGATACGCACGTCAACCGCATCGCGCACCGCCTGATGCTGAGCCCCAAGACGCATGCCAAGGAGCCGCTCAAGACCGAGCAAGATCTGCTCAAGATTTTGCCACACGAGTATTGGGAGTCGGTCAACCACCAATGGATCACCTTTGGTCGCGAGATTTGCGATGCCCGTAAGCCCAAGTGCGACGAGTGTCCGCTGGCAGATTTGTGCCCCAGCGTGCGTGTGACGGGGTAGGGCGGAACGCATCTTCGTCTGGCGTTTTTTGCGGGGCTGAGCGTACGCTTGAGCTGGAGTCCTCTCCATGCGTTACCATGGCAGGCAACGAATTTGACGAACGACCCGCCGAGCATGCCTCGGCGGGCTTTTGGCGTTGCAATGCCGGAGGAACAGCATGCTCATTCACCGTATAGCCGCGCAGCTCTACACTGCCGAGGCACTGCAGACCGTCGAGGCCGGGCTCGATTCTGGCGAGGACGTGACGCTGGCCGTGTCTCAGTCGGGCCGAACGCTCATGGCGGCCGCCCAGTTTGCGCGTCGTCCGCGCCCCACGGTCTACATCGTGAGTGGTGAGGATGCGGCCGATCGCGCCGCACGCAGTCTGGCCGCCTATGTGGGCCTGGCGCACGTGTGCCGCTTTCCCGAGCGCAAGGACTACCCTTGGCGCGAGCAGGCGCCCGACGATGCCGTGGTGGCCCAGCGCTGCGAGGCGCTCGGGCGCATCGTGCGCGGGGACAACTGCATCATGGTCGCCTCGGCCCGCGCGCTGCTGCGCTGTGTGCCGCCGGTCGAGAGCTGTTACTGGGAGTCGACGACCTTTGCGGTGGGTGAGGAGATTCCTTTTGACGAGGTACCGCAGCGCCTGGTGGGCATGGGCTACACCAATGCCGGCGCCGCCGACGCGCCCGGCCTGTTCCGCGTGCATGGCGACACCGTCGAGGTATTTCCCGCGCAGGAAAAGGCGCCCGTGCGCATTGAGTTTTTCGGCGACGAGATTGACCGCATCCGCCGTATGGTGAGTTCAACGGGTCAGACCATCGGCAACGAGGACAGTATCGAGATCTTCCCGTGCCGCGAGCTGGCACTTACCGACGAGGCGGTCCACAACATGCATGTGGCGCTCTATCGCGCCAGCCAGGACGACAGCAAGTTGGCGGCGCTGCTCGAGATGGTGGATGCGCGCATCGTCACGCCTGAGCTCGACCGCTTTTTGCCGGTGATGTACGGCCAGACCGTGAGCCCGTTGTCGCACGTGAGCGGCAAGGCGCTCGTGGTGCTGTCCGAGCCGCGCTCGCTGTTCGACGATTGCCTGCGCGCCTACGAGGATATCGAGGCGCGTGCCGGCGAGGCGGGGGTCGACCGTCTGGACGGCCTGTACGTGCGTGCCCAGCAACTCGACTTTGGCTCCCAGCAACGCCTGAACTATGTGAGCCTCATCCGTGCCGGCGGTGCGGTGGCGGCTGAGCTCAAGATTGAGCAGCCTGCCATCGCAGGCTCGGACAACCGTTTTATGACGCGCATCCAGGAGGTCGTGGGCAAGCGCTATGCCTGCGTGTTTGCCATCCCCGACCGCGGTGCGCGCGAGTCGATGGAGCTCACCTTTGGCGACGAGGGCGTTACCTTTGAGGAGTCGCTGACGGCCGCCCCCGAAAATGCCGGCGCTATCGGCGACCGCGTGCGCGTGGCAGCAGCGGATTCCGCCGACCGTGCCGCGCGCCAGGAGGCCCATGCTTCCATTCGCGAGCGCCGCGCCGACGCGCTCAACGCTCGCTCGCTCGAGGCGGGTGCCGCCCAGGCTGCCGCCGGTGCTGCCGTGCCCACTATCTCGCGCGGACGCGTGACCTTTGTCGATGCCGCCTTGCCGCAGGGCGTGGTGGTGCCCGATGCCAATTTGGCCGTGTTCTCGATCGCCGACCTTAACGCCCGCATGGATGCCAACCGCGCGCGTAGCCGCCGAAAGGTTGACATTACGCAGATCACCTTCCCGTTTAAGCCGGGCGACTACGTCGTGCATGCCACCCACGGCATCGCGCTCTTTAGCGAGATCGCGCGCCAGGAAGTGGGCGGCAAGGAGCGCGACTACTTTTTGTTGGAATACGCCGACGGCGACAAACTCTATGTGCCGCTGGAGCAGGTCGACCGCATCACGCGCTATGTCGGTCCCGACGGCGACAAGCCGCGCCTGACCAGGCTCAACACCGCCGACTGGACGCGTGCCACCAACAAGGCGCGCAAGAATGCCAAAAAGCTGGCGTTTGACCTGGTCGACCTGTATACGCGCCGCTCTTCGATTACCGGTATCGCCTGTCCGCCCGATACGCCCGAACAGATCGAGATGGAGGAGAGCTTCCCCTACGACGAGACGCGCGACCAGCTGGAGGCTATCGCCGACATAAAGGCCGACATGGAGGCACCCAAGCCCATGGACCGCCTGCTGTGCGGCGACGTGGGTTTCGGCAAGACCGAGGTCGCCCTGCGCGCAGCCTTTAAGTGCGTGGACTCCGGCCGCCAGGTCATGGTGCTCTGCCCCACGACCATTCTGGCCCAACAGCACTACGAGACATTCTTTGAGCGCTTTTCCCCGTTTGGCCTCGAGGTCGAGGTGCTCAGCCGCTTCCGCACCCCGGCGCAGCAAAAGCGCGCGCTCAAGGCGTTTGCCGAGGGCACGATCGATGTGCTGATCGGCACACACCGTCTGCTTTCGGCCGACGTGAACCCAAAGAACCTGGGCCTGGTGATCATCGACGAGGAACAGCGCTTTGGTGTGCAGCACAAGGAGCAGCTCAAGAACCTGCGCGAGCAGATCGACGTGCTCACGCTTTCGGCCACGCCCATCCCGCGAACCATGCAGATGGCCACGAGCGGCGTGCGCGACATGAGCCTGATCACCACGCCGCCGACCGGGCGCCGCCCCGTGATCGTGCACGTGGGAGAGTACGATCCCGACGTGGTGAGCGCGGCGATTCGCCTGGAGGTGGGCCGCGGCGGCCAGGTGTATTACGTGTCCAACCGCGTCAAGACCATCGACGACGCCGTGGCGCGCGTGCACGAGGCCGCGCCCGAGGCGCGCGTGGGCGTGGCGCACGGCAAGATGAGCCCGCGCGAGGTCGAGGACGTGATGATCGAGTTCGCGACCAAGAAGATTGACGTGCTCATCGCCACGACCATCGTGGAGAGCGGTATCGACAACGCGACCGCCAACACGCTCATCATCGAGGACTCGCAGCGCCTGGGCCTGGCACAGCTCTACCAGCTCAAGGGCCGCGTGGGCCGCTCAGCCACGCAGGCATACGCGTACTTTATGTTCCCAGGCGAGCTGCCGCTTACCGAGGAGGCCACGGCACGCCTGACCGCGCTTTCCGAGTTCCAGGACCTGGGCAGCGGCATGCGCATCGCCATGCGCGACCTGGAGATCCGCGGCGCCGGTTCGCTTATGGGTGCCGAACAGCACGGTAACCTGTCGAGCGTGGGCTTCGACCTGTTTACGCAGATGCTGGGACAGGCCGTGGCCGAGGCGCGCGGCGATGACGATGCCGGCGTGGAGGCGGCGAGCGTGGGCATCAACCTGCCGGCCGATTACTTCTTGTCCGAGGAGTACATGCCGGCGGTGGATCAGCGCGTGCTCGTGTACCGCAAACTTGCGGCGGCCGAGGACCTGGAGAGCATCGATGAGGTGCAGGAGGAGACCGAGGCTGCGCATGGTGAGCTGCCGTTGGCGGGACTCAACCTGTTCAACCGCGCGCGCATCCGCATTCGCGGCGAGCGCCTGGGGCTCGAGAGCGTCACGCTCAGCGGTGGGCGCATTACCTTTCTGGGGGTTGACGTTCCCAAGAAGGTAGCCTTTGAGTTCAAGAATCGCTATGGCGCGGTGAACTTCCCCAAGAGCCGCAAGCTGTCGGTGCCCTACAAGGCGGGCGCCGGCGCGGGCAGCGGCCTGGGTCGCGGCCTCGACGCCAACGACGGCGCCGGCCCCGTGGCTGCGGCGCTCATGCTGCTGCAGCAGCTGGGCGCGAGCGACGATGACTAACGGGTCGACGCTGCAAACGCCCCATTTGGGCAATCTGGTTCCATCGAAAGGAAAGCATGTTCGGATACATCTATAAGAAAGACGCCGCTGCTATCGCGGTTATCCTTGCCCTCTGCCTGGGCGTGGGCAGTTTCTTCGATTATCAGATTTCGAGCGCGCTGTTCAACATCGGCAGCATGTACGGTCGCTTTGTCGAGGCGGCCGGCGAGCTGCCGTTCGAGCTGACGGCGAGCATCGCGGGCGTTATGCTCGTGCGCTCGGCACGCCCCGATTCCAGGGGGAGCAAATGGCTCGCTGCGCTGGGCGTTTTGATCAACGTGGGTCTGGTCGGCTACGAGATTATCGGATCGCTGCGCGTCGGCGGCAAGCTCATCGCGTTTCAGCTGGTGCTGACGTTTGTGCTGGTCATTGCGGTTAACGTTATTGCCTATCGCCTTACGCGCGACACCGCGCCCGATGAGCTCACGCGCTGGGCGTTGATGGTACTTGCCGTGTGGGTCGCTCAGGCCATTATCCTCAACGTGATCGTCAAGCCGCTGTGGTCGCGCCCGCGCATGCGCGTGATCGAGGTCACGCCGGGGCTCAATTTTCAGCCGTGGTGGGTGATCGGTAACCCCGACAAGTGGGCCTTTATTGCCGCCGGCGTGATCAAGGACGGCTTCAAGTCGTTTGCAAGCGGGCACACCGCGCACGCGGCGATCGGCCTTATGCTCGCCGGGCTTCCCGCGGCGACCTTTAAGGAAAAGCCGTCGCGCCGCCGCGTGGTCTTTTGGGTCGCCGCTGTGGTCGCGGCGCTTGTCGCCTTTGGCCGTATCGTGATCGGAGCGCATTTTTTGAGTGACGTGAGCTGCGGCTTTGCCCTGGTGCTGGCGCTCGAGTGTCTTGCCGCGCGCATTGCTTATCCGGGCGGCGTACAATAGCCCCATCTGAATCATCTGGCCGATACCCGGTAAGAGAGGATTGCCATGCTCGCGTTTAACAACGATTATTCTCACGGCGCACATCCGGCAGTGCTGCAAGCGCTCGTCGACACCAATATGGAGCCGCAGCCCGGCTACGGTACCGATGCACACACCGAGCGTGCCAAGCACCTTATTCGCGAGGCCTGTCAGGCCCCCGATGCCGACGTGTTTTTTCTGGTGGGCGGCACGCAGGCCAACGCGACGGTGATCGACATGCTGCTTGCGCCCTACGAGGGCGTCGTTGCTGCTGAGACTGGTCACGTCGCCTGCCACGAGGCTGGTGCCATCGAGTTTGGCGGCCACAAGGTGCTCACCATCCCCGGCTACGAGGGCAAGATGCACGCCGAGGACCTCGAGAACTATATCCAGGTGTTCTACGAAAACGAGAGCTACGAGCACACGGTGTTCCCGGGCGCCGTGTACGTGAGCCTATCGACCGAGTACGGCACGCTGTACTCCAAGGCCGAGCTCGCGGCAATTCATGCGGTGTGCCAGAAGCGCGAGATTCCGCTGTTTGTGGACGGTGCCCGCCTGGCCTATGCGCTGGCAGCCGACGAGTGCGACATCACCCTGCCCGAGCTGGCACAGCTGTGCGACGTGTTCTACATCGGCGGCACCAAGTGCGGCGCTCTGTGCGGCGAGGCCGTGGTGTTTTGCGGCATGCACGCTCCGGCGCATCCCATTCCGCGCATTAAGCAGCACGGTGCGTTGCTGGCCAAGGGCCGCCTGACGGGCGTGCAGTTTGAGGCGCTCTTTACCGATGGCCTGTATTTTGAGATTGGTCGCCAGGCGATCGAAACCGCGCAGGCGCTTCGTCGCGTGCTGCACGAGCGCGGCTACCAGTTCTTCTTGGAGACGCCCACAAACCAGCAGTTTGTGATTCTGCCCAACGAGGACATGGCGCGCATTCGCGAGCATGCCGCGATCGAGTATTGGGAAAAGTACGACGAGACCCACACCGTGGTGCGCTTTTGCACCAGCTGGGCCACGACGCAGGAGGACATCGACGCGCTGGCGGCTGTCCTGTAGCTTGATGTAATGACGAGGGGCCGCCCTACGCCTGGGTTTGGCGCAGGGCGGCCTTTGCTTTTGTGGGGGAGGGGCTGTATGCCCGAGATGTCCGAGCCGACAATTCGCCTGGCGACGCCCGATGATGCGCCGGCGCTGCTTGCCATCTATGAGCCATATGTACGCGAGACGGCGATAACCTGCGAATACGAGGTGCCGAGCGTTGAGGAGTTCGCCGGGCGCATCGAGCGTACGCTCAAGCGCTACCCGTATTTGGTGATGGAGCTGGACGGGCACCCAGTGGGCTATGCCTATGTGAGCGCGCTTAACAGCCGCGAGGCCTATGACTGGTCGGTCGAGACGTCGATCTATCTGGCGCGCGACGTGCGCCACGGCGGGCTGGGCCGCAGGCTGCACGACGCGCTCAAGCAATGCTTGGTCGCGATGGGCATCACCAGCATGTGCGCGCTCATCGCCGTGCCGCACGATAAGGACGACGAGTATCTGACGCACAACAGCCAGGATTTCCATGCCCATATGGGGTATCGCCTGGTGGGTGCCTTTGACCGCTGCGCCCAAAAGTTCGGCCGCTGGTACGACATGTGCTGGATGGAGCTGGTCCTGGCCGAGCGCGTCCCTAACCAACCCAAACCAACCTGGTTCCCCGACCTCCCCAAACCTACCATTTAGGGACAGGTTTATTTTGGCAGGTTAGCCGATGGGCTCGGTGTATTTGGCGCGGTCGGTTCGTTGGATGCGTTTGGAGACGTGGAGCGGGCGGCCGTCGGTGTCATAGACGTAGTCGGTGATCAGGATCAGCGCCTGCCCGCGCTCGACGTTGAGCAAAAATGCCTCGTTTTGTGAGGCATAGCACACCTCAAAGGTCTTGTGCCCCTGCGCCGGCGCACGATGGAATTCCTGGCGCAGCGTGGCGTAGAGCGAACCGTTGATATCGCGATCGATGAGCGACCCAAAGCTTAGCGGCAAATAGGTGGTCTCCAGGCACAGCGGCGCATCGTCCAGGTAACGCAGGCGGACAAGTTTGACAAGCTTGCTGCCCACGCTAGCGTCAAAGAACTTGGCCACGCTGCCCATTGCTTTGGCAAAGCCCGAGTCCACCGTGCGCGTGGTGGGCTTCATGCCCTGTCCCTGGATCTGCGCCGTATAGCTCGAAAACACCAAGTTGTTCTCGTGGAGCGCCGGCGTGTCGGCCACAAAGGCGCCGCGCCCGCGCTCGGTTCGAATCAAGCCCTCGTCAACTAACACCTTAAGCGCGTGGCGCACGGTACTGCGCGACAGCCCCGATTCGTCCATGAGCTCCATCTCGGACGGCAGCTTGTCTCCGCACGCGTAGATGCCGGCGGCGATGCGGTCACGCAGCGTACCCGCCAGACGCTCGTATTGGGCCAAGTTCTTTTTCGACGAAGTGCTCATGCGAACAACCTGTATCTAACCTGTATGCTTACTGAACCAAGCATGTATCCAACATGACAACAAAACCGCTGATAATGGATTGCCGAAAACTTTACCAGCAAAATATCTAAGATAAATATAGCATACAACTAGTTGACATAACCAAAACATGTATGTAACTTGTATGCCATCGAGAGCATCAAACGAGAAGAAAGGCTGATGCACGATGACTACTCAGGAACAGGTTAAGGACGTCGTCTCCCAGGTTTTGGCTGACAAGGCAGACAAGGGCGGCATCAAGCGCGTCGTGTGGATTGGCGCCGGTGGATCCAACGGCGGCAACTATCCTGCCCAGTACTTTATGGAGCACGAGGCCACGCAGGTCGTGAGCTCCAGCTACACCAGCAACGAGTTCGTGCACGCCACGCCTGCCTACGTCAGCGAGAACACCCTGGCCGTCGTCGTGTCCATGCGCGGCACCAAGGAGACCATCGTCGCCGCCCAGGTCGCCAAGAACCACGGCGCCAGCACCATCGCCATCTATGTTGACGAGTCCGCCCTCACCGAGGTCTGCGACTACAAGATTCAGTACGACAGCCTGGCCGTCGACGAGTCTTGCATGGGGCGCACCAACTCCGCCGTCGTGACCATGATCGCCGTGGAGCTCACGCAGCAGACCGAGGGCTATGCCGAGTACGAGACCGCTATGGCCGCCTTCGACCTGGTCGATCCCATCTATCGCAAGGCCGTCGAGTACACCCGTCCGCTCGCAGCCAAGTGGGCCGAGCAGAACGCCGACAAGCCTTGCATCAACGTTATGGCTCAGGGCCCGCTCTTTGGTGCCGCCTACGTCTTTAGCATCTGCAACGTGCAGGAGATGCTGCAGATCGACTCCTGCACCATCAACACCTGCGACTTCTTCCACGGCCCCTTCGAGATTCTGGACAAGCGTACCTCGCTGTTCCAGCTCATCAGCGTCGGCCGCAGCCGCTGCAACGACGAGCGCGGCATCCGTTTTGTCAATCAGTACGGTGGCGAGCGCGTCTATCAGCTCGACGCCAAGGAGCTCGGCCTCAACGACATCAAGGACAGCGTGAGCGAGTACTTCAACCACCTGATCTTTGCCCCGATCCTCAACAACGTGTACATGCGTGCACTCTCTGCCGTTACCCACAAGGACTACATGACGCGCCGCTACATGTGGAAGCTTGAGTATTAGTTACGGCGTTTTACCAAACGCCGTAACCGCTCGACGCTGCAAACCCGCCAGAGCGGCAATCTGCCTTTCAGCTTCGGCGGCATGACCAGAAGGTCAATGCCGCCTCACTTCAAGGCACCTTGCTCGCTCTGGCTGGTTTTCGCTGACATTGCCAAAACATCGACGATACCGTGGCTGGCGGGACACTCCCTTTGTCTAGAGATTTCCCGTTTGGCGATTTGTGCCTTGAAAAATGTATATAACGACTATAACGTAGTGTGAAACATATTGGAAACAATACCGAGGAGGCTGCGTTGAAGAAAAGCAATCTGGGCTATGTGCTGGTGCTGATCGCCGCGCTTATGTGGGGCAGCATCGGAATCTTTGTAAACGGCATCTCGGCCATGGGCGTTACGTCCCAGAGTATGGCTGCCTTTCGCTTGTTGTCGGGTGCCGTCTTAATGGCTCCGGTCTTGGCATTCATGGGTTGCCAGGGAGGTGCTCGTGAGGGAAAGGCATCGGGTCCCCTGGCACTGTTCAAGGCAAGTCCTAAAGAGCTTGTTCCTTGTGCGCTTCTTGGCATTATCGGCCTCGCCACCGCTAACACGCTTTATTACGAGTGCATGGGCGAGGTGGGCATGTCCACGGCCTCGGTGCTGCTCTACACCTCGCCGGTGTTTGGCGTCATGCTCGGCCGCGTGCTTTATCGCGAGGATGTGACTCCCAACAAGCTCGTTGCCATCGCTTTTAACATAGGTGGATGTGTACTTGCAGTGACCGATGGCGACCTTTCCGGTTTTCATTTTTCGGTTTGGGGCGTCACGTCGGGCGTGATTGCGGGCTTTTGTGGCGCGTCGCTCGCGGTGTTTAGCCGGATAGCAACCAAGACGGTCCACCCGCTGGCTGTCACGTTTTGGGGCCTTGTTTTTGGCGGTGCGGTTATGGCGGCTATCGCGGCTCCGTGGCCAGATGTCGCCGCGGCAATGTCGCCACAGCTGCTGCTGCTGTTCCTTGGCTTTGGACTCATCCCCACAGCCGTGGCCTATGTCTTATATATGCAGGGTCTGTCCATGGGGCTCGAGACGTCGAAAGTTCCCGTCGTAATGTCATTCGAGACGGTCGTCACCGTGCTGCTGGGCATTGGTGTCTACGCCGAGCCCGCCGGTGCGATCAAGGTTCTGGGCATCGTGCTGGTGCTCGCGTCCATCCTGATTATGAACACCGACTTCTCCAGGCTGCGCAACAGTGTGTTTGTCGGTCATGTCGTTGAGAGTATGACCTTTAAGCCCAATGCGTGGTGGACGGAGAAATCGCAGGACATGGATCTGTTTAAGGAACGCACCGGCATCGCGCTGGAGCCCACCGTGCAGGAAAGCCCCTGGTACTTCGTGCGATAAGGGATTGCGCACGGCGTCCGACCTGGGATTATCCAGCCAGCGCCGGCCTACCCAGCCCCAACGTTTCAAGTACGTTAAACCCGTCAACGGTCGATTTTCACCCGCGAACGGTCTTTATACTAATTAGCAATATCCGCAACGTATAAGACGTTATAATGACCATAACGAAAAGGAGGAGGCAAGATGAATCAGATCATTCTCGCATCTCATGGCGGCCTGGCCGCAGGCGCCAAAGACACGCTCGAGATGGTTCTCGGCGACGTGTCGAACGTCCACGTCGTGTCGCTTGCTCGTGACGACAAGGAGCCCATCACCAATAAGGTGGACGCCATGATCGCCACGTTCAACGCGGACGACACCGTCTATGTGCTGACCGATATGCTCGGCAGCTCGGTCAACAACAGCATGGTCGAGCTTTCCAAGAACGGCACGAAGTTCACGGTTGTCAGCGGTTTCAACATCCCGCTGGCGCTCACGCTCGCTATGAGCCCCGTCCCCGTCAAGGGCGCCGAGCTCGCGGCCCTCATCAACGAGGCCCGCACCGGTCTGACCAACCCCAACGCACCGGTCGAGGCCGCCGCGGCTCCCGCCAAGAAGGCCAAGGCACCCCGTCACAGCTCCGGTCCCGCCAAGATCGTCCTCGCACGTCTTGACTACCGTCTGCTGCACGGCCAGGTCGTCTTTACCTGGACCACCAAGGTTCAGGCCGAGCGCATCATCGTCGTCGACAACGCTGCCGCCAACGATGACATCAAGAAGGGCGCTCTTAAGCTGGCCAAGCCCCAGGGCGTGCGCCTGAACGTCTTCACCGTCGAGCGTGCCCTCGCCAAGATGGACAAGCTCAACACCCTCGGCGAGCGCGTCATGTTCGTCTTTGGCAACACTGCCGAGATGCTGCAGTTCTGCCAGGGCTACAAGCTCGACGCCATCAACCTGGGCGCCACCGCCAACCACGACGGTGCCGAACAGGTCGGCGGCAAGGACAGCTCCGTCTTCTTCGACGCCACCCAGAAGGCCGACGTCAACCAGCTGCTCGACATGGGCATCAAGCTCTACGTCCAGCAGACCCCTACGTATCAGAGCGTCGACATCGACGCCAAGCTGTAATCAACCAGGCTTTTGCCTGACTGAAAGGAGAAGGGTATGAATACGTTCATCAGTGCGGTGCTCGTCGGCCTCGTCGGCGTGTTCTGCATGTGGGACTCCCGCCTGCTCGGTCGTCTTAACTTCGAGCAGCCCCTCGTTGGCGCTACGCTCGTCGGTCTGCTGCTGGGCGATGTGCCCACCGGCCTTGCCGTCGGTGCCGCCGTCGAGCTCGTGTCCATGGGCCTGGTGCAGGTCGGCGCCGCCGTTCCGCCCGATATGGTCCTGGGCGGCATCGTGGCAGCTGCCTTCGCGTGCCTGACCGATGCTTCTGCTGAGACCGCCATGACGATCGCCATCCCGGTCGCCGTCTTGGGTCAGCTCCTCGGCATCGTGTTCCGTTCCATCATCGCCGCCCTCACCCATGTGGCCGATAGCGCGATCGATAACGGTATCTTCAAGACCGCCTACCGTATGCACATCTGCGCCGGCTCCGGTCTGTACGCCATCATGTACTTCCTGCCGATCTTCCTGGCCGTCTTTGTTGGCACCGACCTGGTTCAGGCCATCGTCAACATGGTTCCCGAGTGGCTGTCCGTTGGTCTGAACGTTTCGACCAAGATCATGACCGCCTACGGCTTGGCCCTGCTGCTCACCATGATGATCAAGAAGGGTATGACTCCGTTCCTGTTCATCGGTTTCCTGCTCGCCGCCTACCTCGACCTGTCCGTCATCGCGGTCGCTCTGATCGGTGTGTGCCTGGCTATCGTCTTCATGGGCTTCAAGTTCAACGGTTCCCATGCAGCCGCCGGTGTCGATTCCGACTACGATCCGCTCGAAGACGACGAAGACTAAGGAGGAACACACTATGGCAACCGCAACCAAGGACGTGTCCCTGAACAAGAAGGTCAGCCAGTTCTTCTGGCGCTCCTGGGCCATCCAGGCCTCTTGGAACTACGAGCGTCAGATGAACATGGGCTTCCTCTACGGCATGGTCCCCACGCTCGATCGCCTCTATCCGGACGAGTCCGACCCCAAGCAGCTCGCTGCTAAGAAAGAGGCTTACCACCGTCACATGGCGTTCTACAACTGCACCCCGCAGACGAGCGCTTTCATCCTGGGCCTCGCCGCCTCCATGGAGGAGGAGTACGCCAAGGATCCCGAGAACTTCGACCCCGATTCGATCAACGCGGTCAAGACCTCCCTCATGGGTCCGCTTTCCGGCATCGGTGACTCCTTCTTCCAGGGCACCATCCGCGTTATCGCCTTTGGCCTGGGCGTTCAGCTGGCTCAACAGGGCTCCATCATGGGCCCGATCCTGGCCATGCTCATCTCCATCGTCCCCTCTGTGCTGATCACTTGGTTCGCAGCCAAGATCGGCTATCAGGGCGGCCACGAGTACCTGAGCAAGCTCCAGGGCGGCGACCTCATGGAGAAGCTCATGTATGTCTGCGGCATCGTGGGTCTTATGTCCGTGGGCGGCATGATCGCTACGCTGATCGGCGCCACCACCCCGCTGCAGTTCGCTGAGGGCACCGTCGTGATTCAGGACATCCTGGACGGCATGATGCCCCAGATGATCTCCCTCGGCCTCACCGGCCTTATGTACTGGCTCATCAAGAAGAACGTCAACACCGGTTGGCTTCTCGTGATCGCCATCGTGGGTGGCATCGCCCTCTCCGCGGCCGGCATCCTGGCCTAGTCGCGACCAAGCGTCTAACCGCTTTCCCCGGGGGCCTGCCTGGCATCCCATACCCCAGGCAGGCTTCCATCCCTAAATGTGTCAAAGGGACAGTTCCCTTGTCACATCCTCAACGGGCCGGCGACTCGGTCCTAACTACGGTAACCCTGCGTGCGTCCGGCAATGTGGCGCCGCAAAAAATCGAAAGGAATGTGTCAGATGTACGAGATCGACCTTAACCTCCCTAAGCAGATCGTCGCTGACGTCCTGTCCAACCACGAGATCCACAGCGTCGCCTTCGTCGGCTGCGGCGCTTCCATGTCCGACCTTTACCCCGCCAAGTACTTCCTGGCCAACAACACGGACAAGCTGAACGTTCAGATCTTCACCGCTAACGAGTTCAACTACGACACGCCTTCCTGGGTCAACGAGCACACCTTCGTGATCACCTGCTCCCTCGGTGGCTCCACGCCCGAGACTGTCGAGGCCAACAAGACCGCCAAGAAGCACAACTGCCCGGTCGTCTCCCTTACCAACAAGGCTGGCTCCGCTCTGACCGTCGACGCCGACCACGTCATCGTTCACGGCTTCCACGCCAACTACGCTGCCAAGTGCGAGAAGCCCGGCTACGCCATCGCTCTTGCACTCGAGATCCTTCAGCAGACCGAAGGCTATGACCACTACGAGGACATGATCACCGGCCTCACCAACGTCTTCGAGCTCTGCGAGAACGCCGCTCAGTCCGCCAAGGGTCTTGCCAAGCAGTTCGCCCAGGACTTCAAGGACGACAAGATGATCTACTTCATGGCCTCCGGTGCCTCCGAGAAGATGGCTTATTCTCACGCCGCCTTCCTGTTCACCGAGATGCAGTGGATCGATGCCGCCGCCTACAACACCGGCGAGTACTTCCACGGCCCGTTCGAGGTTTCCACCGAGGGTAAGCCCTACGTCTTCTTCATGTCCGACGGTGCCACCCGTCCGATGGACGCCCGCGCCCTCACCTTCCTTAAGCGCATGGGCGCCAAGGTCGCTCTGATCGACTCCAAGGACTACGGTCTGGCCGACGCCGTGCCGGCAAGCGTCGTCACCTACTTCAACCCGCTGCTGCACCTCGCCGTTATGCGCGAGTACGGCAACCAGATCGCCGAGGCCCGTCAGCACCCGCTGACCATGCGTCGCTACATGTGGAAGCTTTCCTACTAATCACAAGTAAGTAGACCTTACAGGTTGATTGAGAGGGGATGGGGTTTGCGCCCCGTCCCCTTTTTTGCTCTGGGGAGGGCGCGCCCGTCGCGCCGCAAAACCCCAGATAAAACCTACCAAAATAAACCTGTCCCTTTTTGGCGGGTGGGAGGAGATGCGTATGATCAAGGCAGTGCTGTTTGATATGGACGGCGTGCTGGTCGATACCGAGTGGTTCTACAACCGTCGCCGCGTGGCGTTTATGGAGGAAAAGGGGTTCCACTTTGACGAGATCCCCGATCTTTCGGGGTCTAACGAGCCTGCCATCTGGAAGTCGCTGGTGCCCGACGATGTTGAGCTGCGCGAGCGCTTGCGCGTTGAGTACAAGCAGGTCTACAGCCCGGTTCACCCTGTTCCGTATGCCGAGCTGCTCAACGAGCAGGCGGAGCCGGTGATGCGCGAGCTGCACGAGCGCGGCGTCAAGTGTGCCATCGCGAGCTCGTCCTATCGCGAGCTCATTGACGAGCTGGTGGAGATTGCCGGTATCACCGACGTGCTGGACTACACCATCAGCGGTCACGAGTGCAGTGCATTTAAGCCCGACCCCGAGATCTACCTGCGTGCCATGGAGGCACTGGATGTTGAGCCGTCCGAGTGCCTGGTTATCGAGGACTCGCCTTTGGGCATCGAGGCCGGCAAGCGCTCCGGCGCGCGCGTCCTGGCACTGCGTCCGCACGAGGGCGTTAACCTGGACCAAACGGGAGCCGACGCCGTCATCGACAACCTCGCCGACATTCTGACCGCTTTGTAGCGTCAATTCGCCGCAAGAAGTGCGGATTCACACGTCTCTTGCGGTGGATTGGCTCATTTTGGCTTTGATTTAGATCCGTTTGGCTTCGACTCGGACTAAGTGAGTAGACTTTTTGGCACATGCCGAGCACAAAGCGTATCTGCCTTAGTAAAACCGCAGGTCGGAGAGGTGGCTGTTTTGAGTGCGCTTGGTAGATCGCGAAAAGTCTACTCACTTAGAATTTGGCTCTTTGGTTGGGGAGCTGCTGGCTCGTTTTGGTTGTCGAGAGAGGGTGAATTGAAGCGCCCTCTCGCGCTCCATGCTACAATCGCCGGCATGCCCCACAATTACATCTGCCTTCGAAAGGAGCCTACGTGGCGAACGCCATCGATCAGCTCACGGACCGCGTGCTCGTGCTCGGCCGTCTCACCATCGTCCGCCGCGCCATTACTGCCGTGGCGGTCACCATCTCCGCCGTTCTCCAGACATTTCTGATTCAGGCGTTCATTCGCCCCGCCGACCTGCTTCCGAGCGGCCTCACCGGCGTCGCGGTCCTGCTCGATCGCGTCACCTCGCTCGGCGGCGTTCACATCGACATCTCGCTCGGCATGCTCGCGCTCAACATCCCCGTGGCGCTCCTGTGCTGGAGCGGCATTAGCAAGCGCTTCGTCATCTTCTCGATGATGCAGGTCATGCTCTCGTCGCTGTTCCTCAACGTCTTTCACTTCGCGCCGTTTTTGGGCGACAAGATCATGCTCATCATTTTTGGTGGCGTGGTCTCGGGTCTGGGCGCTGCCATCGCGCTTAAGTCCGGCGCATCCACCGGCGGCACCGACTTTATCGCGCTGTGGGTTTCCAACCACACGGGCAAGACCATCTGGGGCGTTATCTTTGGTTTCAACTGCTTTATCCTGGCGATCTTTGGCTTTATGTTTGGCTGGGACAACGCGGCGTACTCCATCGTGTTCCAGTTTATTTCGACCAAGACCATCGACAGCTTCTATCGTCGCTACGATCGCGTGACGCTGCAGATCACGACGCGCAAGGCCGACGAGGTCATGACCGCCTATGTTGACCATTTTCAGCATGGCATTAGCTGTGCCGAGGTCATTGGCGGATACAGCCGCGAGAAGATGTACCTGCTGCATGCCGTTGTCTCGACCTACGAGAGCCAGGACATTATCAAGCTGGTGTGCGACATTGATCCCGGCGCCGTGATCAATGTGTTCCATACGCTCAACTTTGTGGGCGGCTGGTGGGGCGGTCATGTCGACGAGCCCATGCCCACGGCCGTGCCCGATCCCGACAAGCCCGCGCGCATGGCCAGCAGGCAGGCGCGCCTCATCGATCAGGACAGCCTGCAACAGGACGACGGCAGGTAAGGATTTGCTGTATGCGGTGTATCGTTTTATCATTATGAGGTAACATGAAACTAGACGTTATATACGTATTAGTTATTTCAATATTTCGATAAGAGTGATTAGATATGCCTGCACCCAAAAATGCACCGCTTTACCAGCAGATTTACGACGAGATCAAGGATGCGATCGAGAAAGGTGTTTATGCACCCAAGGAGCGTATTCCGTCCGAGCTCGAGCTAGCCGAGCAGTACGAGGTGAGCCGAATTACGGTGCGTCGCGCCGTCGAGGAGCTGTGCTCCGATGGCTACCTGGTTAAGCAGCAGGGCCGTGGCACCTTTGTTTCCACGCCGCACATCAATCGCCAATTTCACGCCTCGACGCTGCAGACGTTTACCGAGCTTTGCGCCGATAACGGCATGAAGGCCGGTGCGCACGTAATCGATCGCCAGATTGTGCCGGCGCGCCAAAACGAGATGGAGTTCTTTGGCCTGCAGAAGGATGCGCTGCTGCTGCACATCAAGCGCGTGCGTACTGCCGACGGCGAGCCCATCTTTGAAGAGAACATCTTTGTGCCGTTTGACGCCTACCGTGAGCTGTTGACGGCCGATCTTGAGGACAAGTCGATTTTTGCCGAGGTCGAGCGTGTTGGCGGAACGCCGATTGTCTCGGTTGGTTACCGTACGGTCGAAGCCGTTCGCGCCAACGCCGAGCAGGCGGCTGAGCTGGGCATTGCTCCGCACGATCCGCTGCTCAACCTGCGCGCCGGCTTTATCGGACCCAATGGCGAGCCGGTCCTGATGGGTAAGCAGTACTACGTGGGATCGCGCTACGTTATGGTCATGTAGCTCTAGTTGCGCGGTTTTCCAAACCGCGCAACGGGCCGACGCTGCGCCCTTGGTTCCGCCGTTCTAGCGAACGGCGGACCGGTCGACGCTGCGCCTTTGGTTACGCGGTTTTACCAAACCGCGTAACGGCTCGACGCTGCAAGCCCGCCAGAGCGGCAATCTGCCTTTCAACTTCGGCGGCATGATCAGAAGATCAATGCCGCCTTGTTTCAAGGCACCTTGCTCGCTCTGACGGGCTTTCGCTGTCTGCGCCAAAACATCGGCGTTGCCGTGGTAGTCATTGGGGACGTTCTTAAACGACTAGTCATTCAAGAACGTCCCCAATGACTACCGCAGAATGAGCGTGGCCGGCAACCGTGGGGCACCGGTCCGCATGGCGGCGTATAATCGGCGGCAGATGACTTGGACGTTAGGAAACCATGACCGATAGCATGCAGCAGATGGCGCTCGACACGCTCGGCGCCTATTTTGGCTACACCTCGTTTCGCCCGGGGCAGGACCGCATGGTCGATGCGATCCTTGCCGGCCGCGACGCGCTGGGCGTTATGCCCACGGGCGCCGGCAAGTCCATTTGCTACCAGGTGCCTGCGCTCATGCTGCCCGGCATCACCTTTGTGGTGAGTCCGCTGCTGTCGCTTATGGAGGACCAGACCCGCGCACTGCTTGCGGCGGGCGCGCGCCCCAGCTATCTCAACTCCAGCCTTACGCCGGCTCAGCAAAATACCGTGCGCAAGCGGGCGCGCGAGGGTCGCTACCAGCTTATGTATGTGGCACCTGAGCGCCTGCTCGAGCCGCGTTTTCTGGC
The DNA here is from genome assembly GCF_003438115.1 of Collinsella sp. OM08-14AT. NCBI lineage: Bacteria > Bacillati > Actinomycetota > Coriobacteriia > Coriobacteriales > Coriobacteriaceae > Collinsella > Collinsella sp. OM08-14AT. The sequence goes on along the minus strand of NZ_QSTE01000021.1, from coordinate 6,954 downwards.
CTTTGCGCAGGAAGCTGCGGCCGAAGGCGGCATCGGCGTTCCGCTCGTGGCCATTGACGAGGCCCACTGTGTGAGCCAATGGGGTCAGGATTTCCGCCCCGCCTACCTGCAGATTCGCGAGTTTATCGATTCCCTGCCGCAGCGCCCCATCGTGGCGGCCTTTACCGCTACAGCGACTGAGCGCGTGCGTGCGGACATTCAGCAGATGCTCGGCCTGCAAAACCCGGCGACGGTGGTGACGGGCTTCGATCGCAAGAACCTCTACTTTGGCTGCGAGGAGATGGGCGACAAGGCTAAGACCGCGTGGGTGCGCGACTATGTGATCGCGCATTCGAGCGAGAGCGGCATCGTGTATTGCTCGACTCGCAAGACGGTTGATGCGCTGGCAGGAGAGCTTGCTGAGGCGTTGGGTCCCAGCGGCATTCGCGTTGGCCGCTACCATGCCGGCATGGGTAATGACGCCCGCCGCCAAAGCCAGCGCGCCTTTATCGACGACGATATTCAGGTGATGGTTGCCACCAACGCCTTTGGCATGGGCATCGACAAGCCCAACGTGCGCTACGTCATCCATAACAACGTGCCCGAGAGCATCGAGGCCTACTACCAGGAGGCGGGCCGCGCCGGCCGCGATGGCGATCCGGCCAGCTGCCACCTGCTGTGGAACGGCAACGATTTTCGCATGCGCCGCTTTTTGATCGACCGCGGCGATGCGGCCGACGAGACGCTCGACGACGAGCAGCGCGCGTGGGCGCTCCAGAACCGATATCGCCTGCTCAGTCAGATGGAAGGCTATTGCAACACCACCGGCTGCCTACGCGAATACATGCTGCGCTACTTTGGCGACGAGGCCGCGGCCGAGCATACGGCCGTGGGCGGCGCCGCCGCGGATGAGGCCGAGGGCTGTGGCAACTGCAGCAACTGCCTCACGCAGTTCGAGGTCGAGGACGTCACCGGTATGGCTCGCGCCGCCGTGCGCTATGTGGCCACGCGCCCCATGCGCTTTGGCAAGTCGCTCATCGCCGATGTGCTTCACGGCGGCAACACCGAGCGCATTCGCCAGATGCATCTGGACGAGGACCGCGGCTATGGTGGGCTGTCGAGCGAATCGGTCGGCCGCATCAAGGACATCATCGGCCAGCTGTGCGGCCGCGGTTATTTGGCCACCTCGCAGGGGCAGTACCCTGTCGTGGGCCTGGGTCCGCGTGCCGGCGAGGTCGAGGACGAGGCGTTTGCCTTTACCGTTAAGCGTCGCGCGTCCAAGCGCAAGGCCTCGGCCCGTGCTCGCCGTGCGGTGGATCTGCTGCGCGAGGAGGCCGAGCTGGATCAGCGCCCGCGCGTGGGCGACGATGCCGAGCTGTTCGAGCGCCTGCGTACCCTGCGCAAGGAGATCTCGACCGAGCTCGAGATGGCGCCGTACATGGTCTTTTCCGACAAGGCCCTGCGCGGCCTGTGCCGCCTGCGCCCGCAAACGCGCGACGAGCTGATTCAGGTCAACGGCATCGGCGAGAAAAAGGCCGATGCCTTTGGCGAGCAGTTTATGGCGGCGATTGAAGAGTTTGAGTCCGAGCATGCGCGGGATGGAGCGTAACGATGGCAACCGACGATAAAACCGACCGCGCTGGCGTATCCGCCGTACCGCTGTACCAGCAGGTCATGGACGACCTGAAGGGCGAGATCGCGCGCGGCGTGTATGCGGCCGGCTCGCGCATTCCTTCCGAGATGGAGCTCGCGAAGTCTTACGGCGTGGGACGCATCACCGTGCGTCGCGCCATCGAGGAGCTGTCGCGCGCGGGATATCTCAACCGACAGCAGGGGAGGGGCACCTTTGTGTGCGCTCCCAAGCTCAAGCGCAAGATTGTCCAGAAAGGTGACGTCCAGAGCTTTACTGAGGGTTGTGCCGCCAACGACATGGTGGCCGGAGCGCGTCTGGTGTCGCGTACGGTGGTCGCGGCGACGCGCGAGGATGCGGCGTTCTTTGGCGTGGAGCCCGGCTGCGAGCTCATCGTGGTCGAGCGCGTGCGCACGGCGGATGGCGTGCCCGTCATGCTCGAGAACAACGCCTTTGTGCTGGCCGACCATCCCTACCTGCAGACGCTTGCCGATAAGGACCTCACCGATAACTCGATCTTTGCGCTCGTTGCCGAGCATTCGGGCCGCGCGCCGCTCAAGTCCGACCCCTGTACCGTGGAGATTGCGCTTGCCGATGCTCAGGCGGCCCCGCTGTTGGAGGTGCCGGCCGGCGAGCCACTCTTCTATATGGAGGCGTACTTTACCGATGAGGACGAGCGGCCCCTGCTGCTCGGGCGCCAAAAGATCGTGGGCTCGCGCTACGTGTTCGACATCTAACGTCCATAGATAGAACAACATAGAACAAATTTGCTGAAATGACTTCACCTGCGACAGCTCGCATGCTATAAATAGAACAACATAGAACGACTGCAGGTACGAGCTGCCGTCGTCCAAAGCCGCCACACAAGGAGGAGCGTCACCGTGAACGCACACGATCTGATTCAGGAAATTATCGAGCGCAAGGGTAAGATCGAGAACGTCTTTTGGATCGCCTGCGGCGGTTCGATGATCGACCTGATGCCGGCTAACGAGCTGCTCAAGCGCGAGGCCACTACGTTTGCCTCGACGGTCTACACCGCGCGCGAGTTTTGCCTGATGGCCCCCAAGAGCCTGGGGCCGAAGTCGCTCGTCGTCGCCTGCAGCCACAGTGGCAACACGCAGGAGGTCATCGACGGTTGCGAGATGGCGTTGACTGCCGGCGCCGAGGTCGTCGCCCTCACCGACTGCGAGGGCTCCAAGATCGACAACGGCAAGTGGACCACCTGGGTCTACCCCTGGGGCGAGGGTGTGTCGCAGGCCGAGGTGCCGCAGGGCATCGGCGCTCTGATCGCCGCCGAGCTGCTCGACCAGCAGGAAGGCTACGAGGCGCTCGCCGACATGTACGAAGGCCTCAAGCAGATGGATGCGCTGCTGCCCGCCGCCCGCGAGAAGGTCAACGCCGAGCTGGGCGCCCGCTTTGCCGAGCTCTGCCAGCAGCACAAGTTCTTCTATATCCTGGGGTCCGGCCCCAACTTTAGTCAGACCTACGCCATGGCCATCTGCTCGCTCATGGAGATGCAGTGGCAGCACTGCTGCTATATCCACTCCGGCGAGTACTTCCACGGCCCCTTCGAGGCTACCGAGCCCGGCGTGTTCTACTTTGTGCAGCTCGGATCGGGTGAGTGCCGCCCCATGGAGGAGCGTGCACTCGCGTTCCTCAACACGCACACCGATACGATTATGGTGCTCGATGCGCTCGAGTACGGCGTGGGCGAGGTACCTGCCAGCGTGCGTTCGTTCTTGGAGCCGATCTTCTTTTACGCGATGAGCTGCGAGCTGCGCGCCGCCCGCGGCAAGGTGTTCGACCACAGCCCCGAGATCCGTCGCTACATGGGCATCGAGCAGTACTAAGTAACGGGAAAACCATTCACCTTCGATTCGCAAGGGCACTGCGTGAGTCAAAAAAGCGGGCCGCGCCGGGGATTTCCGGCGCGGCCCGCTTAGTATCGCGCTTAGATTCGCAAGGTTGCGGCAGCCAGCGGCCTACTTTGCGTCGTAGGCCTCGGTGTCCCACCAGTCGAGCTGGGCGATGTTGTCGCGGATGTGCTGGCAGCTCTTGTGGAAGCCCTCGAGCTCGTACTCGGACAGGTCGAGCGTGTAGACCTCCTCGACGCCCTCGGCGCCGATCACGCACGGCAGGGAGGTGAAGATGCCCTCCTCGCCATACTGGCCGGTCATGAGCGTGGAGGCGGAAAGCACGGCGTGCTCGTTGTGCAGCACGGCGGCGCAGACGCGCGCGGCGGAGTTGGCGACGGCGTACTCGGTGCACTGCTTGCCCTGGTAGGTCACATAGCCGCCCTTGCGCGCGAGCTCCTCGATCTCCATGTGGTCGAAGGCGTACCTGTCGGGGTTTTCGGCCTGAAGCTCGTTAAGGCTCTTGCCGGCGATGGTCGCGGACTTAAAGGCGGCCAGCTGGCTAAAGCCGTGCTCGCCGATCATGTAGGCGTCGATGGACTTGGGGCTCACGCCGACCTTCTTGGAGATCTCGGTGCGCAGGCGGGCGGAGTCCAGGCCGCAGCCCGAGCCGATGATCTTCTTGGGATCGTAGCCGGTCAGGTGCCACAGCTCGGTGCACACGACGTCGCAGGGGTTGGAGATGCTCACGAAGATGCCGTCAAAGCCGGCGTCGACGATGCGCTTGGCAAAGCTGCGGGCGGCGTCGGTGGTAAAGAACAGCTCACCGTCGCGGTTGCCGGCGGCCAGCGCGACCTTGCCGGCAGCGTTGACGATGACGTCGCAGCAGGCCAGCTCCTCGTAGTGGTCGTAGCAGTTGACGATCTTGGTGTTGTACGGGACAAACGAAAGGGAGTCGCGCAGGTCCTGGACCTCGGATGTCACCTTGGTCTCGTTGATATCGCACAGGTACAGCTCATCGGCAATGCCCTGCATGAGCAGGCTGTTGGCGACATGTGCTCCTACGTGGCCCTGGCCGACCACACCGATCTTACGCGTCTGGTACATATATGTATCCTTTCGGCCGAGTTTCTCGCGTCGAACCATTGTAGCCTTCTGCCGTCACTTTGCTAGGCTAAAGCGAAGTAGATTTTTGGGACATGCTTTAATCTCTACTTTTGGAGTGATTTGGGCCGCTGGCGACATCGCCGGGCGATGTGCTCGCGCGGATGGGGCCGCTCGTTGTACCATAGCTGCAACTGACTCGTAAGGAGCATCCATGCCCATTCGCATCCCCGACGCCCTCCCTGCCGCCGCGCAGCTCGAGAGCGAGAACATCTTTGTCATGACCGAGTACCGCGCGCTGCACCAGGACATCCGTCCGCTGCGCGTGCTCATCCTCAACCTCATGCCCACCAAGATCGCCACCGAGACGCAGATCATGCGCAAACTCTCCAACACGCCGCTGCAGGTGGAGGTGGACCTGCTGCGCACCAAAACGCACGAGGCCACGCACGTGAGTGCCGGCCACCTGGAGACGTTCTACCGCACGTTCGACGACATCCGCGACATCCACTATGACGGCCTGATCATCACGGGCGCGCCGGTGGAGCAGATGCCGTTCGAGGAGGTCGACTACTGGCCCGAGCTCTGCCAGATCATGGATTGGTCCACCACGCACGTGCACTCTACGTTGCATATTTGTTGGGGCGCACAGGCGGGGCTCTACCATCACTACGGTATCCAGAAGCACGACCTGCCGGCAAAGGCGAGCGGCGTGTTCGAGCATTATCTGGTGAAGCCGCAAAGCCCGCTGGTCCGCGGCTTCGATGACCGTTTCTATGCCGTGCATTCGCGCAACACCGATGTGCGTCGCGAGGACGTGGAGGCCGAGCCGCAGCTTGAAGTCGTGGCCGTGTCCGACGAGGTAGGCCTGTACATTGTCAAGTCGACCGACAGCCGTCGCTTCTTTGTTTTTGGCCATCCCGAGTACGATACCGACACGTTGCGTCTGGAGTACGAGCGCGACGTTAAGCGCGGCCTCAACCCTCAGGTGCCGGCGCATTACTTCCCGGGTGACGACCCCACCGCCGAGCCGCGTAACGTCTGGCGCAGCCAGGCTCAGCTGTTCTACACCAATTGGCTCAACTACTACGTCTACCAGACCACACCCTACGACCTGGCCCGCGCCGGCGAAGAGCACTAGGCCTGTCGGGAGGTGCGCCAGCCGTTAGGCGCTGATGATGTGGGGTAGCGGCAGGTCGTGGACATCGGTGGGAACGTGATCGACACGCTGCTCGTCAAAGGCGATACCGACGATTTGGCATGCGGGCGAGAGCATGGGCAGGTAGCGGTCGTAGCAGCCGCCGCCGTAGCCCAGGCGCGCGCCGGCGTGGTCGAAGGCTACGAGCGGCACGACGATCATGTCGAGAGCCTTGGCAGGCACGATGGGGAAGTGGTCGCTGTCGACGTTCATGGCTGCGAAGGCCCGCGTGGGGCGGGCGATAAACGGGGCCTCGGACGCATCGCCGGCAGCAACTGCCCGCATGCACATGCGCTGGCCGCAAGCCACGGCGTCTGTTGCCGAGAGCATGCACGGATAGGCTACGCGCCAGCCACGTTTGGCGGCCGCAGCGGCAAACGCGGCTGGGTCGACCTCGGAATCCATCGCGGCATAGACGGCAACGGTGTGCGGCGCCGTGGTACCCAAGCGATCCAACAGCTCAACGAGTCGCGCACAGATAACGGCAGACTTCGCCGCCCGCACATCCAAATCAAGAGCATCGCGCCGAGCAATCACCACCCGCCGCAACTCAGCCTTGTCCATCCCAGCCTCCTCTAGCAAACCTGCCAAAAAGGGACAGGTTTATTTTGGCAGGTTTTATCTGGGCAAATGTCGAAACCACCACAAAGGTGCCTGTCCCCTTTGTGGTGGTTTTGGCCCATGCGTTAACGCTATAGCGCCGCAGCGATCGCTTCAGTCACAAACTTATTGAGTGACTCGCCCTTCTTTGCCGCTGCCAGCGCCGCCTGTTTGTGGAGCTCAGAGCCCGTTCTTACGTTGAACGAGCCCTTAAAAGCCCGCTCGGGCTCTTTGCCCTTCTCGGCGCAAAACTCAAGGTAATCGTCGACGACGTCGTGGAAGCATTGCTCAACTTCGTCAGCCGTGGAGCCCTCAAATACGATTGCGTCCCTAATGCCGGCGACCATACCTGTTAGCACATGCTGTTCGGCATCGAACTCGACCGGGGCGAAATAACCCTTGTATGCCAAAACGTTACTCATGACTACCTCCGACATCTTGCAGAAAGCGAACGATGTTCCAAGGCGTTCCGCTTCATAGCTGCAACTATATTACAGTTGCAAATTATATCTGATGCAGACACCCATGTTCGAACCACCGCAAAGGCGCCTGCCCATTACAGTCTGAAATAGGCCATCGATAAATTTCGA
>NZ_QSTE01000020.1:0-36119 GCF_003438115.1 Collinsella sp. OM08-14AT | reverse complement strand
TCGCCATCGAAATTTATCGATGGCCTATTTCAGACTGTAATTGGGCGGACACCAGCTACGGTGCCCGTCCCCCTGTATTTGATATGCTCGGTATGATTATCCCTCACAAACAATCAAAGAAATCTCGACCGCAATCGGTCGACGGTAAAGCAGATGGCAAAAACGCTTGCTACGTTTATTAGGCAGTCAATCAAAATCGAAACGCATTGACCATCCCCCAACGGGGTCACGCCGCAAATCCACATGAGCATCGAGGCCGGAAGCGGAAGCATGGAATTGGCCCCGAGCTGTATGTAGATCGCTACGACGTTGACAAGCAGCAGCATGCCAATAGGACCGAAGCCGGACCCAAAATAGGAAACAACGATCACGCAAGAGGCCACATATGCAAGGCAGACCGCACTCGCCAGAAGAAGTCGATCGCAAAACATATTCAGGTTGAAACACTGCTGAGCATCCAAAACGATTGCGCAGTTAAGGCAGTACAAAACGACACTCGACAGGATAAACGCGCCCAAAAGGGCAAAAGAAGACAGCACCACTCGCGCAACGATAGCGCACACACGCTTCCCTCCCCGAGCCTCCGACAACCCCCACGGTTCCTCAATAAAGCCCGAACTGACAAAGCGCGGCACAATGCAAGTCGCGATGAACGGAAAGAACAATGCATGAGCCAACTGGGCTACGTTGAACAGCAGACCGCGAAAAACCTCTGCATTACCAAATAGAAGGACATCCTCTGCCGATAGCCGAAGCGTCGGGTCTGGGAAAAAGCCCAAGAAACTGTTCTCACGGAGGCTACAGAACCACATCGGGAAAGAATTAAGCTGCAATACCACCATGCACGCATAAATTACCAGGATTAAGGCGTACGTCCATTTGCTCACATGCTTCAATTCTGAATGAAGGAATCTTCTAGTCTGACGAGCCATTGAGCACACCCCCAGCACGAAAGCTCACGAGAGCGTAAATCAATACCGATAGACAGCTGGCTGCCGCGCTATATCCCAGAAGCGTCAGCTGCCCCATATCGCTATACCCAAGGGCACATCCGACTCCAAGGTACGGCCCCGGAAGAAAGAAGATCCATCGCAAGGACGGTATGGGCGTCTGAAGGTAAGTTCCGTAGAGCGTCAAGCTCATGACAAATCCAACTATCACCACGGCCCCGCTCAATACAGCGCTGCCCGTAATCCGATAGATGGTCACCGTCTCCAGCGCAACCGATATCACCAATACGGCGTTGACTATCATTGCAGGCAAAAATGCAGCCAGCATGCCATGCACGTAGTTTTGCCCTCCACGTGTTACGGCTATTGCAAAAATAAGAAGGCAAAGCGCACTATATGCTGCGCCAATTATGAAAGCAGACGAAAATGCATGTGCTAGAGCGCCATTAAAGCGGGCGAGACCTCTTGCCATAGAAATTCGGTATCCCTCTTCATAGCCGCGCTCCTGTAAAATCACCAGGCAAACGATGAGCGGTACGAACAGAGACGTACCGGCAAAAGCGCTGCGCACAAGGGACTCATCGGGTGCAGAAGGATCGATTACATTCCAGATGAAACCAATATCCTCCCCAAAAACGCTATTGCCACAGGCGAGCAACGTTGTTCCGTTTTTTAGAAAGATGCCGAAGAGAAGGCCGAACGCCAGCATAAGCGCAAGACCAAACTTCGCCGGAAATATCCTGTGCAAACGCATCATATCTGCCTTTATGGGATGAATCGCCCGCTTCATAGCGAGACCGCCTTCATCAAGCGCCTGTAATACTCTTTTAGGGACGACGCCTCATCCCTTATGACGTCCATCGATTCCTTTTTCAGCAGTTCGCCGTCATGAATAAACAGGCAGCTTGTTGCAACCGATGCCAACTCATCCAAATCATGACTAGAGATGAGCATGGTCTTACCCTGCTCTCGATTCAATCGACCGATAAGGGCCCATATACTCTCGATGCCCAACGGATCCAATCCATTTGCCGGCTCATCGAAAATTAGTACGTCGGTGTCGCCCAATAAAGCCGTAGCTATATCCAGTCGCCGTTTCATTCCCAGAGAAAAACTGCTCACGCTCTTTTTCTCTTCGACGTCCAGCCCGACTAGGCCCAAGACGCGAGGAACCTCACGTTTCTCATCGAGCCCCCATTCCGCACATCGGATCCGAAGATTTTCAGCCGCACTGAGGGATTGGTATGCTCCGCTGGAATCTGGCACATAGCCGACACGCGTCCGCATCAGGCTCAGCTCTTTTTTCGACTTGCCTCCAAAGAGCTCCACGCTCCCCGACGATGGCTCACAGAGGCCCAGCACTATTTTAATAAGCGTGCTTTTGCCCGCCCCGTTTGCACCAACAAGGGCGCAAAGCTCAGACTGATCCACCTCGAAGGAAACGTCATGCAAAACGTGCCGTCTCCCGTAGCGTTTTGAAACTTTTGATAGCTTTATCGCTGATGCGTTCATTGGACCCCCGTTCTGCTTGATAGAAAAACCGCTCATATCGTTCCTTCTTTCCTTTATCGTTTTCCATGGTTGTTATTGTTTTTCGATAACTCGTATTTGTCAAGATAATCTAAAAGAAGGGACCCGTGTTAGACACGGGTCCCTTCACGCTGATACTTCGTTTTAGTTGTTCGCCTTAAGCTACTCGTCACTCAAATCGACAGCAAAGACGGATGTCGGAAGCGATACCTCGTTGCCTCCGCCGTCCCGCATCTGCCTCACGACATTTTTTGCACGCTCAACAATAAGCTCCTCAAGCTCTTTCTCACTCACCCGCCGAATAATATCTCCCGGTTGACAGTCAAGTTCATCGCAAATATCGAGAAGCGTCTTAAGGCGAATAGCTTTTATTTTCCCGTTTCTTAGCTTAGAAATATTAGCCGGAGTATGCCCCGTGGCACGAATCAGATCAGCACTGGTCTTTCCGGTCTTAAGTAGCTGCGTCTCAAGCTCGATGATGAGATAGCTCATGCTTCCTCCTACACAAGCTCGTCAGACTGCTCTTGGAGCAGCGAGGCATAACTCCAGATCACCGAGATACACAGACAGACAGCCGCGCCGATAAGCGACCCCGCATCAAAGGCAACGCCTTGGCAAATCTCAATAACGAAGGAATGAGGCACGACGTAAAGCTCCAGCCCACCAATGGTAAGATTGACCGATCCGTAGGCACCAATAAGCGAAACCGCGGCGTTAACAGCAAAGGCAAGCGCAAGAACACGGATAAGCCGCACATGCGTCTTGGTAAAGGGCGAGACGCCTCGCGAGATGTTACGGCTGATCCCACACAAAACGACAAGCGAAATACCCACGACGAGTGCCAGGCACAGTCCGCTTGGGATAACGATGCACCCGCCATTGAGAAGCGTCACAACACCGAAAGAATCGACAGAAGCAACGTTTGCAACCGCATACCAGATCACGTAAACAACCAACGCGGCAAAAGCGACGAGCATTCCCGCAAAAACGACCGCCATGCAAAAACCAAGCTTCCTGATGTTTTCGCCCGCCTTGGCCATACGCTGAACGCTGCTGGACATATACTCACCCTCATCGAATCTATCGTTATCGGAATAGTTTATCGAACAACGATATGGATTGCATGCGGAAAGCCCCGCCAGTGCGCATAGGCCATTTGCTAATCCGAAGGAGTGAGCGTGGATTTTCGGACACTTACCGAACGAGAGTGGATAATCTCCCACTTTGAGGCCGCCACCGGGCCTAAAACGGAAGATTATCCACTCTCATAGTCATCAAAGCTTGCAAGCTCTTATTCAGCCGCCTCGCGCAGGGCCGACATCGTAGCCGCATATTGCTGCTGCAACGCATGCATTCCCTCGCGAGCGCCGTCAACGGCATCGGCGCCGCGCAGCGCCTCGGTCACCACGACCGCCGGCTCGTACAGATTATCGAATCCCAGGTTCTGGCTCACGCCCTTGAGCGTGTGCGCTGCCATAAACGCACCTTCGGCGTCTCCCGCCGCCATGGCAGCCTCCAGCTTGTCCATGCTCTCGTCATCCAAAAACTTGAGGGCAAAGCGGGCAAGCATTTCCTCGCCCATCAGCCGAGCGCACGCGTCATCATAATTAGCGCCGATCTTCTCATACGCCTCACGCATGGAAATCATGGATTAAAACTCCTTTGGTCAAACTAAATCGTGGGAAACGCGACGACGTCGGCGGGGCGTGCCAACGTCTCGGCAATACGGTCTTGCACCTCGAGCAGGCAGTCGAGCAGCAGCGGGTTAAAGGTGCCGCACTTACCGTCCAGGATCATCTGGATTGCCTCCTTGTGCGGGATAGCGTCCTTGTACACGCGCACGCTCGTCAGGGCATCGTACACGTCGGCCACCGAAACCACCTGTGCGGCAATGGGAATTTCGTCGCCCTTAAGGCCATCGGGATAACCCTTGCCATCCCAGCGCTCGTGGTGCCAACGCGCAATCTGGTACGCATATTCCATAAGCGCATTGCCGACGTGATGGCGGCCCAGCTCAAGCAACATGTCAGCGCCGATCGTGGTATGCGTCTTCATAATCTCGAACTCCTCGGGCGTAAGGCGCCCGGGTTTGTTGAGAATCGCATCGTCAATCGACATCTTGCCGATATCGTGCAGCGCCGAAGCCAGGGCAATCGTGGAGCGTTCCTCATTGTCGAGGGAGATATTGTCACTACGCTGGACCAGATAGTCAAGCAGCAGCTCGGTCAGCTTCTCGATGTTCGTAACGTGCCTGCCACTCTCGCCGTTGCGAAGCTCCATGACGCCGGCCATGATGTCGATGAGCATGCGACTGTTCTTGACGCGCTCGTTGTACTGCTGGGACAGCAGGCTCGTCAGGCGGCGCTGTTTGGCGTATAGGCGGATGGTGTTGCTTACACGACGGCGCACGACACGGGCGTCAAACGGGCGGCTGATATAGTCCGAGGCGCCCAGCTCGTATGCACGCAGAACCACATCGTCGGATTCTTCGCTCGAAATCATGATGACAGGCAGATTGTCAACAACCGATCGGCGCGACAGATCGGCCAGCACCTCAAAGCCGCTCACGCCCGGCATGACAATGTCCAGCAGCACGAGCGACAACTCATCGCCATAGCGGTCGACCATATCGAGCGCCGTACGACCGTTTTCGGCCTCGAGGATGCAATACTCGTCCTTGAGCAAATCGTTGAGAATGGCTCGGTTCATCTCGGAGTCATCGACGATAAGCACCAAAGGCTTTTCGCTTTGGAAGGCCTCGATGAAATCGCCATCGGTCACGACCGTACCGGCTTTTGCCTTAGCACGGCTCAGTAACTGGACAGCGCGGCCAACGCCCTCATCAACCGTCTCGCCATGAATGCGAACGCCACCAACACATGCCGTCAAGCTCACGTACTCATGGCCCGGAATAATCGCGGAATGAACGGCTTCGGATACCTGATGCAGGCGACGGGCGAAGTCATCGGAGGGAATATTGGGCATGACGACCACAAACTTGTCGCAGCCATAGCGCACAAGCTCGTCAGTCGAACGAATTTCGCTGCGTATGGCTGTAGCCACAGCACCGAGTGCAAGGTCGCCGGCATGATGGCCGCATGTATCGTTGAAGACCCTAAAATCATCAAGGTCGATCACCGCCACACCGGCCTTCATGCGGGCGCTACGGAGCTTTTCCTCGTAATATCGGCGATTGCGCACACTCGTCAGCACGTCGGTGTAGACGAGGTCCTCTTCTGCAGCCTCTTGCTCATCGATCGGACGCACCATCAGCAGGACGTGAGGCTCGCCCTCGACCTTCAGAGGGCGCAGGCGAGCGCGGTACTCGGTACCATCATTGAGCAGCTGCTCCGATACATCATCGGAACCTGCCAAGGCCTCAAGACTTGACTGGCGCAGACAAGGGCACCGATTGCCGGCGAGCAGGCAGTTAGGCTCGCTCTTAATCTGATCGGCCGACAGCAAACGCACCACGGGGTAGGTCTTCGCGACGCGGGCGACCTCAGCGGCAGCCTCCTCGTCGGTTAGATTGACCTCGTGATTATTGAGCATATGGGGCCATTCCTATCGTTACGCACGGCAACGGTGCATATCAATTGGTACAAGGGTAACATCTAACAGCTGAAGGCAAACGCGCGATTATCGTTACATTTTTATGACCTGGCAAGCGGCGGTAATGGAGCCGCGGGCGCGCGGTTATGGGCGCATTCGTTAACAATAACGAAACGCTAACAGCCCCTCTCTCCGCAGGTCATCGGGCGTGCTAACGCTCCAAGACATCGCGAACGGCGTTTGCCGCCGTAACGGGGCGATCGCGCAGACCGTTATGCGCGCCCGGAATCGTCACAAGGGGGCAATCGAGATATTCGGCAGCCGCTCGCGTGCCAGCCTCGCGGGGCGTATCGACCGAAAGCTCGCCGAGAAGCACGGCAGCAACGGACTTCGATGCGCGAACACTATCCCAATTGGGAACGTAAGTCATATTTGTTCCATATTCGTTCGCCATAAAGCAACGACCATTGCGCAGGGCATGTTTGACTTCCGCTTCGGTCGTCCCAGGAGCCTCGGGGTCCAAGTCGCCGAGGGCTCCCAAGAAAAGCCGGAGCGCCCTTGAAACCTTTCCAGCCGCAATCATATCGAGCAAAACCGGAGCTGCGCCCATACCGACGCCTTCGGCCGACACAGCCGGCTCATGCAGAATCGCACGGGCGACGAGATGGGGTTCGGTGCGAAGAAGCTCCAGCGCCACCAACGTACCGGCGCTATGCGCAAGCACATTTGCCGGAGCGCCAACGTGTTCGATCACGGCTTGCAGGTCGGCGGCCTGAGCGGCAAGATCATAGCTGCCGTCTGCCGCATCGCTGCTGCCACCGCAGCCGCGGCGGTCGTAGGCAATTACGCGGTAGTTACGGCTGAGCTCACAAGCGATGCCGTCGAAAAATGTGCCGTCGACACAAGCACCGTGCACGCACACCAAGGCAGGAGCATCAGGCGACACATCCGGGCCGGCATATTCGCGACAGGCAATCGTGGTGCCCGCATTCTCGACCGTAAAATCCATGTTGTGCCCCCATCATCAACGCCCATCCAGTTGCACGTCAGTACGGTTGGATGGGCCCGCATTGCTTACGCCTTGTTAACAGATTAACTGTACCCGACCCGAGGCTTTTCATGGCACCGCATAATGAGCGACGTGAAAAAACGAAACTTGTAAAGCAAGGGCCCGCACCTTGCTTTGGAGCCGATGCTATGCTTAGGCACAATTGTCTTGAGGAGCATATGCCTATGTCTACGTTTTTGAATGACAGCCCCATCTTTGGGCCCGTTCGCAGCCGTCGCCTTGGTCTCTCGCTCGGCGTCAACATGATGCCGGCCAGCGGCAAAATCTGCACGTTCGACTGCATTTACTGCGAAAACGGCCTCAACGCCGAGCGCCCCTGTCATGAGCCGTACAACACAGCTGCCGTGGTACTCGACGCGCTCGAGGCAAAGCTGCGCGAGATGGCAGCTGAGGGCGAGCTCCCCGATGTGATCACCTTCGCAGGCAACGGCGAGCCCACTGCTGCACCGGAGTTTCCGCAGGCCATCACCGGCGCCGTTGCACTGCGCGACGAGCTTGCCCCAAACTCCAAGATCGCCGTGCTCTCCAACGGCACGCGCGCCGACCGCCCCGAGGTGCACGACGCGCTCATGATGGTCGACGACAACATTCTTAAGCTCGATACCGTCGACCCGGCGTTTATCCAGCTGCTCGACCAGCCTGTTGGCCCCTACGATGTAGAGCACCAGATCGAGACGTTCGCGAGCTTTAACGGTCATGTCATTATCCAGACGATGTTTTTGAGCGGTGAGTACCGGGGCAAGTCTCTCGATAACACCGGCGAGGAGTACGTTGGTCCTTGGCTCGCGGCGCTCGAGCGCATTCGTCCGCAGGAGGCGACCATCTACACGGTGGCGCGCGAAACACCGGTCGCCGGCCTTGCCAAGGCAGCACCCGAGGTGCTCGACACGATCGCTGCACGCGTGCGCGCCCTCGGCATCCCCTGCCAGGTGAGCTACTAGCAAAACCACGCAGCAGCCAGTGCCCGCCATCCCGCCCCATCAGTTGCGGTGATATAGTTCCTATTTGTGCTGTTAAACCGCTTAAATCGGAACTATATCACCGCAACTTTTATAGACGCGTGGGTGGGCTATACTAGCTGCGGATGAAAGGAAGTTAGCCATGTTTGACAAAGGACCCGTGCCCGGCCGCAACGACGCTTGCTGGTGCGGCAGCGGCAAAAAATATAAGAAATGCCATAGCACCTTTGATGAGCGCCTCGAGCGCTTGTGGGAAGAGGGCTGGGAGGTTCTGCCCCGCACGCTCTACAAGACGCCCGCCGATATCGAGGGCATCAAGCGCTCCGCCGCCATCAACGTGGGCGTGCTCGACTACGTAGGCGAGCACATCGCCGCGGGCATGACCACCAACCAGATCGACCAGATGATTTACGACTACACCGTCGAGCACGGTGGCACGCCGGCAGACCTCAACTACGAGGGCTACCCCAAGAGCGTATGCACCTCGATCAATGATGTGGTCTGTCACGGTATCCCCTGCGATACGGACGTGCTGCACGAGGGCGACATCATCAACGTGGACTGCTCCACGATCCTGGACGGCTACTTTAGTGATTCGAGCCGCATGTTCTGCATCGGCGAGGTCTCGGCCGAGCGCCAGCGCCTGGTCGACGTCACCCGTGCCAGCGTGGAGGCGGGTCTGGCAGCCGTCAAGCCATGGCTACCGCTCTCCGTTATGGCCGAGGCAGTACAAAAGACCGTCGAGGACGCCGGCTTTAGCGTGGTGCGCGAGTACGGCGGACACGGCATCGGTAAGGAGTTCCACGAGGACCCGTTTGTGGGCTTTACCACCGAGGCGCCCGATGTGGACACCATCATGGTGCCGGGCATGGTCTTTACCATCGAGCCCATGGTCAACGCCGGAGCGCCCGACATCAAGATCAGCAAGGGCGACGGCTGGTGCGTGCGCACCAAGGACGGCAGCGATTCGGCCCAGTGCGAGGTACAGCTCGTGGTGACCGAGGACGGCTACGAGCTGCTGAGCTGGTAGCCGTGGATGCGCCGGGCTTCACGATGGATATGTTAACCATCGCGAAGCCCGGCGTTTTTATAGCGTTTTGCCTGATAAAACCCTCCAAAATAAACCTGTCCCTTTTTGGCGGGTCAAGCGGAAAGGACTACTTGTGAACATCTTGGTTTTGCTGCCCGTCAACGACCACCATCGCGCAATTCTTGAGTCGAGCGCTCCGGGCGAGGACTTTATCTACACGAGCGCCGACGCTATCACGCGCGAACAAGTCGCCAACGCCGACGTGATCTTGGGCAACATCGACTCTGACATGCTCACGGCATGCGAGCATCTCCAGCTGCTGCAATTGCAGACCGCCGGCTATGACGACTACCTTGCCGCCGGCACCGTGCCAGCCGACGCCAAACTGTCTTGCTCGGTGGGCGCCTACGGCCAGGCCGTGAGCGAGCACATGTTTGCCATGGTCCTTTCCATGATGAAGCGCCTGCCCGGCTATCACGACTTGCAGCGCGAACATCGCTGGGAGGATTTGGGGCCAGTTACCTCGCTCAAAAACGCCAACGTGCTGGTGCTGGGCGCGGGCGATATCGGCGGTCACTTTGCCACGCTCTGCCGCGGCATGGGCGCGCACGTCCGCGGCATCAAGCGCCATCCACTCGTCTACCCCATTGTGTTTGAGGACATGGACGGCATGGACGCCCTACCTGAGCGCCTGGCAGAGGCCGACATCGTCGCATCCTTTATGCCGAGCACGCCCGAGACCCGCGGTCTGGCGAACGCCGAGTTCTTTGCCGCGATGAAACCAGGTGCCTTCTTTGCCAACGGCGGCCGCGGCGACCTTGTGGTCACCGATGACTTGGTTGCCGTTCTGGAGTCGGGACATCTCGCCGGCGCCGCGGTCGACGTCACCGACCCCGAACCGCTGCCCGCGACAAGCCCCCTGTGGGATGCGCCCAACATGCTCATCACGCCGCACGTCTCCGGCTGGTTCCACCTGGCAGCCACGCTCAACAACGTCGTCGACATCGCCGCGGAGAATCTGCGTCACCTGCAGGCCGGCGAGACCCTGCGCTGCTGGATCGAACACTAATTGTTCCGGCGTTTTGCCAAACGCCGGAACCCCTCGACGCTGCGAGCCCGCCAGAGCGGCAATCTGACGTTCAATCGTCGGGCATGGCCAAAAGGCCTATGCCCTCCTCTTTCACGTCACCTTGCTCACTCTGGCGGGCTCTCGCTGACGTTTGCTCAACCTGCAGGGTCTTCAAATTGCTAGAGCGTTGCTAAGTAATTCTTTGCGTCTTCTACGCTCATTGCTGCAACGGGTGCGTGTGAACAGAGTTTGACATCGTTGGTGACCAGTAGATCTGCTTGAGCGCGTATCGCTGCCGCAATGATTAAATCGTCTTCGTAATCGCTATGGAGCTCACGCTGTCTGCTCGCCATCCAGATGTCGCTCAGGTCACAGGGCACTGGCGTGGCAAGCTGCGACAGCACGCTAAGACAATCCCATGCAAGCGAAGTCGCTACCGTAGCGGCATACTGGGAAAGCGAACCGTGCTCTCGCCGATACCATGCCTTATGTTCGCTTGAAATCAAATAAAACAGGTCTTTGGACGATGTCGCCGCATACAGCAAATCAACCTGCGCCGTGCATGCATCGCGTAAAAACTCAATCGCCACCGAACGACCACGTCGTGAGGGAATGAAGTAATCGAGCCACACGTTGGTGTCAACCAAGATGCGCTTTGGAGTCTCACTCATAGAGCCAGCTCATCTCCTCGCCATAGCGATCCGCATAGGCATTCCGTTTGAGCTCTTCGTCGTCCGATGGCTGAGCCTTGACCATATCGATTCCCGACTCACAGCAAGCGGCAGCGAACAGCTTCGACCCCTGATCCATAAGCTCGAGCTTACGTTTGGCGGCCTTTTCGCGCTCGCGCTGTTCCGCCCGGGCACGACTGGGCAGCAGGATATCCTCGAGCGCACCGGGGCGATCGGCCAGCGATGCTGCAAGCTGCCAGAGCGCTCGCACCGCTTGGCTCGGCGTCATACCGGCCTTGGAGAGAGCGGCGTCCCCACTCCTTTTAAGATCGGCATCGAGACGTACGTTGATCTGAGCGGCTGTTGTGGTCATGACCCCTCCTTAATACTTCAAAATATCATATAGCTCTATGGTAGATACGTAAAGCATGTATAGCATTTATAAGCATTAGCCGTACTCTGTACACAAAAAGCCGCCGAGGCGCACTGCACCTCGGCGGCCACGTATCGCAGATCTAGTTCGGTTTCACCCTTTGCATTCGCCCAGATAAAACCTGCCAAAATAAACCTGTCCCTTTTTGGCAGGTTTTAGAGCTCCACTCTTTCGGCGCCGTTGATGGTCAGGTCACGCTCGTAGAAGGCGGTGAGGGCGCGGATGGCGTACATTACGTCGCGCACGCCGCCGGTCTCGTAGCTCGAGTGCATGGCAAGCTGCGGCAGGCCCACGTCCACGGCATGCATGCTCGCCTGCATATTGGACAGATTGCCCAGGGTAGAACCGCCGGCCATATCGCTCTTGTTGGCAAAGGCCTGCGTGGGCACGTCGGCGTCATCGCAAATGGCCTGGAACACCGCGCGGCTAAAGGCGTCGGTGCAGTAGTGCTGGTTGGCGGCCTCCTTGATGACGATGCCGCCGTTAAGCACAACCTGGTTGCGGGCGTCGCACTTCTCGGCGTGGTTGGGGTGCACGGCATGCGCGTTGTCGCAGCTCACG
Source organism: Collinsella sp. OM08-14AT (assembly GCF_003438115.1). Lineage (NCBI taxonomy): Bacteria > Bacillati > Actinomycetota > Coriobacteriia > Coriobacteriales > Coriobacteriaceae > Collinsella > Collinsella sp. OM08-14AT. Next base: position 24,295 of record NZ_QSTE01000020.1, on the reverse strand, counting down.
AGCATCGAAGCGGCAAGTGTGCGGTGGTACGACTCGTCATCGAAGCCCAGCGACCCGTTGATGCGGCGCAGCGCGTCGGCCAAGAACGTCGACATGGCGCCCTGCTTGGTCTCGGAGCCAACCTCCTCGTTATCAAAGCAGCAAAAGACCGAAACGTCGTGCGCATTCTCGGCACCCAAAAATGCCTGCAGCGAGGTGTAGGCGCAGGCCAGGTCGTCGAGCTTGGGCGTCGAGATAAACTCGTCGGCCCAGCCCCAAATACGCGCATCCTGTCGGTTGACCAGGAACAGGTCGCGGCCCAGAATCTGCTCAGGCTCAACATCCAGTTCGTCAGCGATCAGGGCATCAAAGTCACCCTGCTTAAGATCGCCAGCGCTGATGAGCGGGCACAGATCAACGGCGCGATTGGGAGCAAAGCCCTCGTTAACGCCGCGGTTCATATGGATGGCAAGGCTCGGAATGATAGCGACCTCGCGCTCGGTGGCGAGCAGGCGGCTCTCAATACGGTCGCCCTCGCGCACCAACACGCGGCCCGCGAGCGCCAACGGGCGGTCGAACCAGGTGTAGTCGATCATGCCGCCGTAGGCCTCGGTGTTCAGGCGCAGCGTCTCGCCCGCGCCGTCGAGCTCGGGCACGGCCTTGACCTTAAACGTCGGCGAATCGCTGTGCGACGCCGTGAGCTGAAAATGGTAGTCGCCGGCAACGCCGTCCTCGCCCCATGTCGCGGCCAGGTCCTCGCCCACCTTAAAGGCAACGACGCTCGAGGTGTTGCGCTGCGTGTAATAACGCCCGCCCGGCTCGATGTCCCACGCCGCATTCTCGGGCAGGTAGGTAAAGCCCGCCTCGTCGAGCTCGGCCATAATGGTCGCTGCCGTATGGAACATGCTGGGGCATGCCTCGATAAAGTCGATAAGGTCGTTGGCAGCCTCGATATCGTCGGCCGTCACGTGCGCGCGCTCGGGCGTTTCCTGATCCGTCATGCTCTCCCCTTTCGCTGGGTTGATGGTCCCCTCCAGCATACCCCGCCACGCCAGCGTCGCACTCTTCATTCCATGCTTAGTTCCGCGCCGCTCACCAAGTTGAGTCATCATGCCCGCGCTCCTTTTGCGACAATTGCACCAACAGGACGAGAGGAGCCGTCATGAAGCCACGTAACATTGCCATCGCCTGCGGTACCGCGGGAGTCGCCGTCGGCCTTGCCGCTGCCACCGGTATCGTTTATCACAAGCAAATCAAGTCCGCCGCGTCGCTCAAACGCTTGACCGGCTACGCGGATGGCTATGACCTGTACGTAATCGACATCGTCTACGACTACGATCTTGATCGCATCATCGCCGCTGGCGTGCGCGACGACCAGGCCTACATCGATGCCGTGGTGGCGCAGGCGCTCCCCGGCGTGCCGGCACATGTCCAGGCGCCCCAGTTTGCCTGCAGCGCTTTTGTCGCCGTGGATGCCGAAGGCCGCGTGCGCACCGGTCGCAATTACGACTTTAAGGACGACACCTCAGCGCTGCTGGTGCGCAATCACCCGCGCGACGGCTATGCCTCCATCGGGTTTGCCGCCCTCAATAACCTGGGCGATAACACTCCGCTTGACTCCGTCGCCGGACGCGCCGCCGCACTCATGGGCTCGTTTGCCCAGCTCGATGGTGTTAACGAATGTGGCGTGTCCATTGCCGTACTCACCCTGGATTCCAAACCCTGTGACCAGGACACGCAGCGCCCCGTCATCAACACTTCGCTCGCCATCCGCCTGGTGCTCGACCGCGCGGCTACCACGCAGGAGGCCGTCGACCTGCTTTCTGCCTACGACATGCACGCCATGGCAGGACGCGATTACCACTTCTTTATCAACGACGCCGCCGGTGACGCGCGGGTGGTGGAGTGGGATCCGCGCGACCCCGACCGCGCATGCAAGGCGACGCCCGTGCGCCAGGTTACGAACTTCTACGCCTGCTATGGTGCCGAAGTGCTACCCAACCAAAAGAACGGCGAACTGGGCCATGGCAAGGAACGCGCCATCGCCATCGCCGATGTCCTCGACGCCCATGTCGGTGCCCAAGACGAGGCAGTCGCTTGGAAGGCCCTGCGCGCTGCGGCGCAAGAGCCCAATCCGGAAGACATCACCAGCAACACGCAGTGGTCGGTCGTCTTTGACAATACCGAGCCCGCTGCCGCCATCACGCTGCGCCGCCACTGGGGCGACGTCGACGCCTTCGCGCTGTAAGGAGCTGGCACCGTCGTCCTTACGCTCGCCTGACGTTGCTTACATTTCTATACATTTGAGCTAACACGTTTTACCTCCGCATCAACAGTGTGCGGGGGTAAACTTATGCGCATGTTATAACTTGCCCGGAAGGATTCATCATGCTCAGGATCGGTCTTCTTACCAGTGGCGGCGACTGCCAGGCGCTCAATGCCACCATGCGCGGCATCGTCAAAACGCTCATGACCAATAGCGAAGAGCCTATCGAGATCTATGGTTTTGAGGACGGCTACCAGGGCCTCATCTACAGCCGTTTTCGCGTGATGACGCCGGCAGACTTTAGCGGCATCCTCACCCGCGGCGGCACCATCCTGGGCACGAGCCGCACGCCGTTCAAGCGCCTGGACATTCCCGAGGCCGACGGCGTCGAGAAGGTGCCCGCAATGGTCCACACCTATCATAAACTGCAGCTCGACTGCCTGTTTATGCTGGGCGGCAACGGATCCACCAAGACCGCCAACCGCCTGCGCGAAGAAGGCCTCAACGTTATCGCCCTGCCCAAGACCATCGATAACGACACCTGGGGCACCGAGTTGACGTTTGGCTTTACGAGCGCCATCGACGTCGCCACCAAGTGCATCGACGACATCCACACCACTGCCTCGAGTCACGGCCGCGTGTTTGTCATCGAGATCATGGGCCACAAGGTCGGTTGGATTCCGCTGTATGCCGGCGTCGCGGGCGGCGCGGACGTCATCTTGATTCCCGAGATCCCCTACGACATGGACAACGTCATCAAGACCATCGAGCATCGCATGGAGACCGGCAGCCGCTTTACCATCGTGGCCGTCGCCGAGGGCGCTATCTCCAAGGAGGACGCAGCGCTGCCCAAGAAGGAGTACAAGAAAAAGCTCGCCGAGCGCACGAGTCCGTCGATCGTCTACGACATCGCCAAGGAGATCGAGGCCAAGACTGGTCGCGAGACCCGCGTCGCCATCCCCGGCCACACGCAGCGCGGCGGCCAACCCGACGCCCAGGACCGCATCTTTGCGACCCAGTGCGGCGTCGAGGCGGCACTGGGGTGCCTACGCGGCGAGTTTGGCTACATGATTGCCCTGCGTGACGGCAAGATGTGCCACATGCCGCTCGAGGAGGTCGCCGGCAAGCTCAAGTTTGTCGACCCCCAGAGCGACCTGGTGCGCGAGGCCAAGGCGTTGGGCATCAGCTTCGGCGACGAATAGCCTCGGCTGGAATCCACCCCATCGGGCCCTCCGACCCCGCCCGACGTATTTCGATTTGGCTCCTCCCTTGACTTCGTCAAAGGTCGCCAATCGAAATCGTCGGGCGGGGTCGGAGGGCCCTGCGTTTACATACTCGCCGAGGCTATTCGTCTTCTTGCTGCGGGTGCCTGGTCTGAAATTCAGTTGCGGTGAAATAGTTCCTGCTTAGTCCGCAAATGGCTGAATCCAAAAACTATTCCACCGCAACTTACTGAGTGGGGGCTCTTGGCTGCTACTTGCACTGACATTTGTCCTGAAATGGCTGGTCGTTAGGGGTTGCTACCGGTAGTTGCGGTAGGGTTGGGGCAGATTCTAACTAGAAATGGTGGTCGCTACCGGTTGTTCTCGGCATACTCGGCTCATTCGATTACGGTCACCACATGAAAGGAACTGTCATGGATCTTGCGATGGCACAGCGGCTCGTCGATCGCCGCAAGGCTGCCGGGCTTTCTCAGGAGGCGCTTGCCGCCCAGCTGGGTGTGAGTCGTCAGGCTGTCAGTAAATGGGAGCGCAGCGAATCCTCTCCCGATACCGATAACCTTATTGCGCTCGCCGCGCTGTATGGCGTGTCGCTGGATGAGCTGCTGTATGGGGAGGCGGTGGATAGCACTGACGACTCGCAGGCTGATGATGAGGCGCAGAACAGCAACGCCGGCACCAAAGCTTCAGATAAGGCTGAGGAGGCTGAGGCTTCTACTGAACACGCTGATTGCAGCGATAAGCCACTTGTCGATATTTCCCTCGCGCGCGGCATCCACGTTATTGACCCCAACAAAGGCGAAGAGGTTCATGTTGGCTGGAATGGCATCCATGTGGCTAACGAGCGCAAGGGTGAAGAGGTCCATGTGGGGCCAGGCGGATTGCATATCGATACGCTTGAGGACGATGGACATAGTGTGCATACCAATGACGACGGCACCGTCACCATCGACGGCGAGACGTTTTCCAGCTGGAAGGAAGCACACGACAAGCTCGACCATCACGGCAAGCATTTCCACACCAAGGTCGGACGTGCATGGAACAAATTCCCCTTCCCTGCGCTTGTCGCCCTCGCCTATCTGGTGCTCGGCATTGTCTACGGCACATGGGCTACGGGACTCTTCCTCGTCTTTCTGATTCCCGTCTATTACGCGCTTGGCGACTTTATCGACCAACGCCACTTATCTAAGCTGATCGAGGTCATCTACCCGGCAGCCGCCATCGCTTGGTTCCTCTACATGTGGCTCTGTTTGGGACAGCCCCATCCTGCATGGATCATCCTCATCACGATTCCCGTCATCAAAGCGCTCATGCGCTGGTGCCGCAAACAATGGAAGCACCGCCAACAGGCCTAACACGCTCCGACCCACCAGCACCCAACCACCCCCGCCCTTCTCCTAAGTTGCGGTGAGATAGGGACTGTTTTGAAGCTCCAAAGCGCCAAACAGTCCGTATATCACCGCAACTTACAAACAACTGGGTCAGTTCCGGCACGGAGATTAGCATTGAGCTGACCGCGCGCCACGAAAAGGGGCCATCTACTACGTTTAACTCGATGGGGCCAACCATGACCGCCTTTTTCGAAAATCGACAGGCCTTCTACCTGCGGTTTTATTTTTCGTTTTCCCGGCATGGTTGAGGGTGTCCAATTAAACGTAGTAGATAGGCCCGTTTTGTGGCATACGACCCATTCAAGCCCAATCTCGAAGGCTAAAGAAAGCCTCTCATCCACGCCTGCGGGCAAAAGATAGCAAAGCAACAAACGCCGGGTCGCTCGTAGGTGCCCGGCGTTTGCGCAGATAAAACCTGCCAAAATAAACCTGTCCCTTTTTGGCAGGTCACTCGGCGCTCTTGAGGGCGCCGACCATGTCGATCTTGTTGAGGGTACGATTGGTGGCTAGGTTGACGATAAACGTAAAGCCAAAGGAAAGCACCACGGCGAGCACGTAGCTTAGCGGCTCGACTTCGACGTCAAAGTACAGCGACGGCATCTGCAAAATGTACGTAAAACTCTCGGCCAGCAAGCCGCCCAGTGGCACGCCCAGCGCGGCGCCAATTGCCGTGAGGATCAACGTCTCCTTGTTGACGTAATGGTGCACCTCGCCACGGCGGAAGCCCAGCACCTTGATGGTCGCCAGCTCGCGTTCGCGCTCGGAGATATTCGTGTTGGACAGCGTAAACACCACCACAAACGACAGGCATGCCGCCATAAAAGTCACGAGCACCACGACCGAATTGATGATCGCAAAGTTCGCCTCGTAGTTCTGCCAATGTTCGGCCGTGCTCGAGATGGTGAGCCAACCGTCGCTCTTAAGCTTCTTGCTAAACGCAATCTGGTCGGCCGACGAGCCCTTAAGCAGCACAAAGACGCCGTTGAGGCGTGCGCTTCGACCGAACGCGCGCTCATAGGTGCCCTGCGTCATGTAAAGCGTGTTGCCAAGATAGTTAAGCGAAATGTCACTGACTTTGACCTTGGAAACATTGAGCGACGAATCCTGGACGTATGCCGTATCGCCCGGCTGAATCCCCAGCACCAGCTGTGAACTCTTACTCAGATACACGTCTCCGTCACGCAAAGACAGCGGCTCTTTGGACTCGTCCTCTAGGCGCACGTAGTCATCCAGGTCGTTCGTGCGGTCATCGGGCACCACGATCAGCTGCACGGTCTCGCTCTTTCCGCCGAATGTAAAGGTAACGTTGTCGGTCATAATCGGCAGCGTCGAAGTCACGGTCACGTTGGAATCCTTGGCTGCACTGCGCTCATCCAACGCCGCGCACGTCTGCGAAAAATCATCGGGATTGGCGACCGCCAGCAAATCGTAGCGTGTGATGTGCCCGTACTGCTTGGGCGACAGCGCGACCGACGTATCACGGATGCCCATACCGCAAATCACAAGCGCCGTGCAGCCCGCAATGCCAAAGATGGTCATAAAGGCGCGCTTTTTGTAGCGGAACAGGTTACGCGCCGCCACCTTGTTTAAGAAGCCCATGCGGCGCCAGATAAATCCGATACGCTCGAGCAGGATGCGCGAGCCGGCGGGCGGAGCCTTGGGACGCATGAGCGAGGCAGGGGTCTCGGCCATCTCGTGGCGGCAGGCGATAATCGTGGCTCCCACCACGCCCACGGCAAACAGCGCCACCGAAACGATCGAGGACACGATGTCGTACGAAAGTAGCATCTGGGGCAGCGAGTACATGTCGTCGAACACCGTAAACAAGAACAGCGGCAGACCCACAAATCCGATGATATTGCCGAGCACGCCACCGATCAGACACGCCCACAGCGAGTAGTCCACATATTTGGACAGGATACGCCCGCGTGAATAGCCGAGCGCCTTGTACAGGCCAATAAGCGTGCGCTCCTCCTCGACCATGCGGGTGGCGGTGGTGAGGCTGATAAGCACGGCGACGATAAAGAAGATGAACGGGAACACCGTGGCGATGGCCTCGATCGAAGAACTATCGCTCTCGACGCTCGAGTAGCTTGCGATATTGCCGCGGTCCTGGATGTACCAGGTGCATTCGCCCAGGTCAGAGAGCTCGGCGCGGGCATCGGCAAACTGCTGGTCGGCGGCGGCGCGGCGCTGGTCCAGGTCGGCTTGCGCCTGCGCACGCTCGTCGCTGCCCTCGGCCATGCGATTGATGTTGTCCTGCTCGATCCCAAAGACCATATTCGCCTGACGCTCAGCCGCGTCCAAGCTCGCCGGTGTGTCGACCGTCAGCTCCTGAGTGCGCGCCTTCTCACGCTCCTCGCGGATCTTCTCGATATTGCCCTTGACCTCATTGATCTTTGCCGAGTAGGCATCCGAATAGGAGTTGAGGCTCTTGGCTCCCTCGACGACCACGTGGACAGCGGAGTAGGAAGAAGATGTCGCGGCATCCTCGCTCACGTAGAACTTGTAGTCCGCAGTCGAAGCAGCACGGAAGGCGTTGACCGTCGAGTCGGAGCTCACGTCGGTGGGATCGAGAACCTCTGCCGTGATGGTGTAGTCCCCATCGGCAAACTGGTCCTTGGCGCTTTGGTTCGACGAGCTCGCATCGTTGGCGGCAAAGCTCACCGTATCGCCGATTTTCTTGCCCGAAGCCTTCAAAAAACGTGAGGTCACCGCGACCTCGCCGGCACACTCGGGCAAATCGCCGCTCAACAGCACCGGTTGATCGATATTCTCCCTGGAAAGGCTCTGGACAACCACGCGCTCGCGCGTTGTGCCCACGGCGGTGTAGGCAGTCTCGGTGTAGATGCCCTCGGCCGTCTCGACGCCATCGACCTCTTGGATCGCAGCAAGATCGTCATCGGTCAGACCATAGGTCGACTGCACGTTGATGTCATAAACATTCTGCTGGTCAAAATAGGCATCGACCGAATCGCACAGATCCTCGCAACCCGCCTTGAGGCCGCACATCACGCTCACGCCGAGCGCCGTGATTACGACGATGGATAAGAAGCGCTTAAGACTGCCTCGGATTGTGCGGTAGATGCTACGGCGAAAAACCATCGGCACCATGTCGTTTGAGCTTTGGGCGGTGCGGTAGGTCGTAAAATCCTGCTCGCGCTCCGTGTTCTGCGCGTCGCGGCGCTGGCTGTTTTGGCGGTCCTGGTCCATGGGCGCTACCACTCGATCGTCTCGATCGGCACGGGATTTTGTTGGACCGTCTCGCTCTCCACGCGCCCGCTCTTAAAGCGAATCAGGCGATCTGCCATGGGCGCCAGCGCGGAGTTGTGGGTGATGATAATGACCGTAATGCCCTGCTTGCGACAGGTGTCCTGTAGCAGCTGCAAGATCTGCTTGCCGGTTTTGTAGTCGAGCGCGCCCGTGGGCTCGTCGCACAGAAGCAGCTTGGGATTCTTGGCCAGTGCGCGGGCGATGGACACGCGCTGCTGCTCGCCGCCCGAAAGCTGCGCCGGAAAGTTGGCGAGGCGCTCACCCAGGCCGACCTGGCGAAGCGTCTGTTCGGCATCGAGCGAATCGGGGCAGATTTGCGCCGCGAGCTCGACGTTTTCGAGCGCCGTCAAGTTGGGGACCAAATTGTAGAACTGGAAGACAAAGCCGACGTCGGCGCGGCGGTATTCCACGAGCTGCGCCTCGTTCGCGGAGCTCACGTCGCGCCCGTCCACCGTCACAGTGCCGGAGGTCGCCGTGTCCATGCCGCCCAGAATGTTGAGGGCCGTGGTCTTGCCGGCGCCCGAAGCACCCAGAATGATGGCGAGCTCGCCGCGCTCGACCGTAAAACTCGCGCCGTCGAGCGCGTGGATGCGGGCGTCGCCTTCGCCGTATGCTTTGATGACGTCTTTGAATTCGATATAGGCCATCGATTAATTCCCATCTGGTCGGATAACTCTTTAGTATTACCCATTTCCCACCTACCAAAAAGGGACAGGTTTATTTTGGCAGGTTTTATATGGGGGAAACGGCAGCTATAGATGAGGCGCCGGGGAGGCCGAGAAATCATCGACGGGGTCAGGCCGACCGCCAAGCACAACGCACGCATCTCAATCTGTCAGCCAAATAATTCGAACAGCTGTTCGTTTCTATGATATGATTCAACTATCTAAGCAGGCCAATACGCAGAAAGGCGGCCAACATGGCGTTCGACTTTAAGAAGGAATGCAAGGAGCTCTACAAACCTGCAAGCAAGCCGAGCATCGTAACTGTCCCGCCTATGAACTACGTTGCCGTTCGCGGAAAGGGCGACCCAAATACCGAAGGTGGCGAGTATCAAAACGCCCTGCCGCTACTTTACGGCATCGCCTATACCGTCAAGATGTCGAAGAAAGGCCCAAGGAGCATCGAGGGCTATTTCGACTTTGTGGTACCGCCGCTCGAGGGTTTCTGGTGGCAAGACTCCCCGAGCGGCGACATCGATTATGTACGCAAGGACGATTTCAACTTTATCTCGTGCATCCGCCTGCCCGATTTCGTCAGCCGAGATGATTTTGACTGGGCAGTCGCTGAAGCCACGGCCAAAAAGAAACTAGACTTTACCGCTGTTGAGCTGCTTAAAGTTGATGAGGGTCTCTGCGTTCAGTGCATGCATACCGGACCCTATGACAGCGAGCCGACAACCGTAGACGCCATGCATGAATACGCGACCGAACAGGGCTATGCCCCCGACTTCTCAGACACCCGTTTACATCACGAAATCTATCTCTCCGATCCACGCAAATGTGCACCGGAGAAACTTAAGACTGTGGTTCGTCATCCTATCAAGCGCGCTGAATAGCGTGGGGCGTCATTTCACGCGCTAGGTTTTAAGCCAGCCAACCAGCCGCCTCCTAGGCCGTCCGGTAATTATCTTGACGCGGCCCGTCGCATCTTATAAGTTTGTTTTGCTAAAGCTGGAAAGCCTCTCAACGATGCGCAACTCCAGCTCTTTTTCTATCAAGAGAGCAAGTGTCGGAAAGCAAAATGTCAGAAAGCAGCGCTTCGAGCAGAATCAAACGCCTGGTCAACACCTATAGCGGTCTCGTGCTCATGGGCGCCGTCGGAATCCCTATCGGCGTTATCGTTGGCGCCATCTGTGCCTTTTTTGGTCGTGTGCTCCTGGCAATCGGCGCCTTCCGCGACGAGCACATCACGCTGCTCCTTCCCTTCCTCGCTCTTATGGGCCTTGCCATCGTGTTTGCCTACCGCACTTGGGGCAAGGGCACCGACCGCGGCATGAGTCTGGTCTTCGACGTGGGCCACGGACGCGAGAAAGCCATCTCCCCGCGTTTGGTGCCGCTCATTATGCTGAGCACGTGGGGGACGCACCTCTTTGGCGGCAGTGCGGGACGCGAGGGCGTGGCCGTGCAGATCGGCGCAACCGTCTCACATTGGATCGGCCGACGCCTGCCTTTCCGAGACCCCGGCAACACGTTTTTGCTTATTGGCATGGCCGCCGGCTTTGCCGGACTCTTTCGAACGCCTCTCGCCGCCACGGTCTTTGCCATCGAAGTACTGGTCGCAGGACGCTTGGAATACCGTGCGTTGCTTCCCGCACTCGCAGCCTCGCTCGCCGCAAGCATGACTTCCGGCGCCTTGGGACTCGAGAAGTTTGAGGTCGCCGTTGTCGCCTCATATGCGCTTGACCTCCCCGGTCTTGAGCGGCTGGCGCTGTTGGGTATCGCGTTTGGTATGGTAGGTGGAGCTTTTGCCTGGTGCCTTGCCCATGCCAAGACCCTTGCAGCGCGGCTGCTCCCCAACCCTTACATGCGCGTTGCCGTTATGGGCCTTGCGCTGTCGGCGATCCTGTTCGCACTGTGGCAGGGGCGATACTGCGGACTTGGCACCAACCTGATATCAGCGGCGCTCAACGGTGAAGGCAAGATCGCCATCATGCCTTGGGACTGGGCGCTCAAATTCGCACTCACCATCGCCACGCTTGCCGCAGGTTATCATGGTGGCGAGGTGACGCCGCTGTTCTCCATCGGGGCCAGTCTGGGTGTCATGCTCGCCGGGATTCTCGGCATGCCCGTCGAGCTCTGCGCCGCGCTGGGTTATGCCGCCGTCTTTGGCAGCGCCACCAACACGCTGCTCGCGCCCATCCTTATTGGCTGCGAGGTCTTTGGCTTTGGCAATCTGCCGATTTTCTTTATTGTCTGCGTCGTGGCTTACCTGTTCAACATGGACAAATCGATCTATGCACTGCAAAAGCGAGCGTAGAAAGATGCTCAAGCAGGTGGTCTCAACCGGAAACGGCGTCCCACTCTGAGGCTGTATTCCGGGACGTGGTTTCCGCTTGGGACGCCATTCGGAAAGCGTGTCCCGCTTTAAAACGGAATTCCGGGACGTGGTTTCCGCCCGGGCCTCCATTCGGAAAGCGCGTCCCATTCTTTCATGGCGTCCTGGCTATGCAAAGTGCCCGAACGTTAGTCCTCGTACGCGCCCTCAAGCCGAAGCAGCCACTCCTTGCGATCAAGCCCGCCGGCATATCCGTTGAGCGATCCGTCGGCCGCGACCACGCGATGGCACGGCACGATTATCGAAATGGGATTACGCGCAACCGCAGCCCCCACCGCACGAGGAGACACGACGGGCGCCTCATTTCCCGGCACACGATGTCGAGCCGCAATACGCTGGGCAATCTCGCCATATGTAGCGACTTCGCCACGTGGGATAGAAAGCAGCTCAAACCAAACCTCGCGCTGGAACGCCGTACCGATCATATGCAACGGCGGCGTAAACCGAGGTTCCTGCCCTGCAAAATAAGCATTCAGCCAAGCCCAGGAACGCTCAAGCACCGAAGAGGCCGCACCATTTACCGGACTCACCGGAGACATCCCACCGGTACCGGAAACCGCGTCAGCGCCTTCAACATGTTCGGAGTCTTCCCGGAGAAGCGTGGAGCCAAAATGCTCCTGTCCCTCAAACCAAAGCCCCGTCAGACCGCGGCCATCAGCGGCAAGCAAGATTTCGCCCAAAGGCGAGGCAAACGTCGTCGTGACCACCAGCGGCTCCTTTCAAAACTTCGCAACATAATACCGCGAATTGTGCAGACAACCTCAATCGACCCCAAAGTCACCCAAGGCAGCAGGCGCGACAGCGCCGCAGCTGCCGGCCGCGCTCCGCAGTCCCCAAAGGCGGCAGGCGCAAAGCGCCGAGGCCGCCGCCGGGACCAGGGCCCGCAACAACCACGTTCCCCCACATCAGCCCAGCGGCCCCAACCAACAACGACCCCATCGCAGGCCACTCGCAGCAGCGTCACCGCAGGCGGGGGCCGGGCTTAGTTTTCAGAACACTCCGCAGACCAGTGTGGCGCCTTGTCCGCGGCTCCGAAGGAGCAGGACAAGGCGCCACACATGGTCGAGGACGTTCTGAAAACTAAGCCCGGCCCCCGCCGGACAGGTCCACCGCTACTCGCAGAGCAGCTTAGCGATCTGGACGGCGTTGGTTGCCGCGCCCTTACGGATTTGGTCGCCGCAGCACCAGAAGGTGATGCCACGCGCGGCCTCGGGGTTCGAGATGTCGCGACGCACACGACCGACCCAGATCAGGTCCTGGTCGGACGTATCCATCGGCATGGGGAAGCGATCGTGCGCATCCTCGGCGCTCATGTCGTCAACCAGCTTGACGCCGGGAGCGGCAGCCAGCGCAGCACGAGCCTCCTCAACCGTGATGTCACGCTCGAACTCGAGCGTAATGCTCTCGGAGTGCGAGCGCAGCACGGGCACGCGCACGCAGGTGCAGTTCACGCGCAGCTCGGGCAGATGCATAATCTTGCGACCCTCGTTTTGCAGCTTCATCTCCTCGGAGGTAAAGCCCTCCTCCTTGACGCCGCCAATCTGCGGAATCAGGTTGCTCGCGAGCTGGGCGGCAAATGCGCGCGGCTCGGGAATCTCCTCGCCACGGCCCAGGGCGGCCAGCTGAGCCTCGAGCTCGGCCATGCCGGGAGCGCCGGCACCCGAAGCAGCCTGATACGTCGAGACGATCATGCGCTTCACGCCGGCGAGCTGATGCAGCGGCCAGGTGGGAACCAGGCCGATGATGGTCGCGCAGTTGGGGTTGGCGATAAGGCCGTGATGCCACTTGATGTCGTCGGCATTGATCTCAGGCACAACCAGCGGCACTTCGGGATCCATGCGGAAGGCGTGACTGTTGTCGACCACGACGGCGCCGCGCTTGACGGCCTCGGGCAGCAGCTCCTTGGCGATATCGTCGCCGGCAGCGCCGAGCACGATGTCGCAGCCCTCAAAGGCCTCGGGGCAAGCTTCCTCGATCACGATCTGCTCGCCGCGGAACTCAACGGTCTTGCCCGCAGAGCGCGCGCTCGCCAGCAGCTTGAGCTTACCGACCGGAAACTCCTGCTCGTTGAGGCACTCGAGCATCTGGGTGCCCACAGCTCCCGTCGCGCCCAAAATAGCAACCGTGTACTGTTTCATGCTTCCCCCTTTAAAGGTTATGGCTTTTGCCCGCACGCCAAGCAGGCCGATTATTGTTGCCAGTGTATACAAGAACGGGGCGGGCACGAAATCCGCCCCGTCGAAACGAAACCGAAACGAAACGCCCCGCCGTAGATTTTTGAGACATGACCCAAAAATCCACCGAGCAGTCGCTACTTTTTGAGCGCGGCCTGGATGGGATCGGCCGGCGCGGGAGCCTCCAGGTCGGAGACCTTCACAATGCCGTTTTCATCGGAGAAGGCACGGTAAATGGTCTGGATCGCCAGATCGAAGTCCTTCTCCTCCACGCCGATGATGATGTTGATCTCGTCGCAGCTCTGCGAAATCATACGCACGCTCACGCCCGCCTGGCCAAGCATGCCAAACAGGTGGCCAGAGATGCCGGCGCGACCGCGCAGGTTGCGGCCAACGGTAGCGATAAGCGCCAGGCCCTCGACAACCTCGATCTCGAGCGGCTCGACCTCCTGCTGAATGTCGCCCACGAGCGAGTACAGCGAATCGTGCACGTCCTGCTCCTGCACCACGGCGCCAAAGCGGTCGACACCGGTGGGCATGTGCTCGACGGAGACGTCATAGCGCTCGAAGACCGAAAGCGCGCGGCGCATAAAGCCGACACGGGGCTTGGTGCGGTCGCGGGCCACGTTGATGGCGACAAAGCCGCGCTTGCCGGTCACGCCGGTAATGATGGGCTCCGCCTCGCCCTCGTCGGCCGTCTCGCTAATGATGGTGCCGGGGTCCTGCGGCGCGTTGGTGTTCTTGATGACTAGCGGAATACCGGCCTCGCGCACGGGGAACACGGCCTCCTCGTGCAGGACGCTTGCACCCATGTACGAAAGCTCGCGCAGCTCCTCGTAGGTAACGCGCGCAATGGGCTGAGCCTCGGGTACGATGCGCGGGTCGGCAGAGTAGAAGCCCGAGACGTCGGTCCAGTTCTCGTAAAGGTCGGCGCCCAGGCACTTAGCCAGAATCGAGCCGGAAATATCGCCGCCACCACGGTCGAGCAGCTTGATCTGGCCCTCACGCGTCGCGCCGTAGAAACCGGGCATGACAAAGCCACCCTGCTGACCGTACTCCTGCACCAGCTCGGAGGTGCGGTTCATGCTGAGCGTACCGTCGTGATGGAACGCAACGACCGTCGCGGCGTCCAGGAACGGCAGGCCCAGGTACTCGGCCATCAGGCGAGCGGTGAAGCACTCGCCACGGCTCACGAGCTCCTCGGTGGAGTAGCCACCCGAGCGGGCACGCTCGGCAAAGGCCGCGAACTCCTCGCGGATGGGATAGGTGAGCTCCAGCTCGTCAGCGATATCAAAATAGCGCTGCCCAATGTCCTCGAGCAGCTCCTCGCACGACACGTGGTACTTAACGTGCGCGTTAACCAGGTAGAGCAGGTCGGTCACCTTGGTGTCGCCCTTAAAGCGGCGACCGCAGGCAGAAACCACCACAAAACGGCGGGCCGGGTCGGCATCGACGATGGCCTTGATCTTCTTAAAGTGTTCGGCGTCGGCGACCGACGAGCCGCCAAACTTGGCAATTTTTATCATGGCGTGGAGGTTACCTTTCTAAAAGCCTCTGCAAACCTGTTTTGCGCGCTCTGATACCATGGGTTCACCGATTGGGACCAAGGCATCCGAGGAGCAGTGTTATATGGGAACTTATCATAGTACACGAGGACGCACTTTATCGTGCTCAAGTAAGGTGGCAATCCGTACCGGCATCGCTCCCGACGGGGGTTTGTTTGTCTCGGACGAGCTCGGCACCCAGCAGGTCGATATCAGCTCGCTTGCAGATAAATCGTACTTTGAAATCGCTCAAGATGTGTTGGGAATGTTACTGAATGATTACACAGCCGAAGAAATTTCGGCCTGTGTGAATGAGGCATACCGCGGCACGTTCGCGAGCGAAGAGGTTACGCCGCTCGTCAAACTCGATACAGCGCCGGGCACCGACGTCCCTCAAACCTATGTGATGGAGCTCTTTGGTGGCCCCACGAGCGCCTTTAAGGACGTCGCCCTGCAGATGCTCCCCCGCCTCATGGCCCGCACCTCCGCCAAGGACGGCGGCGCCGAGCGCATCATGATCGTCACCGCCACGTCGGGCGACACCGGCAAGGCCGCACTCGCCGGTTTTGCCGACGCTCCAGGTACGGGCATCACCGTCTTTTATCCCGAGGGCAAGGTCAGCCGCGTGCAGAACCTGCAGATGTCCACGCAGGAGGGCGACAACGTCGCCGTCTGCGGTATCCGCGGCAACTTTGACGACGCCCAGAGCGCCGTCAAGCGCATCTTTGCCGATAAGGAGCTTGCCGAGCGCCTGGAGGGCGCTGGCACGGTGCTTTCGAGCGCCAACTCCATCAATGTCGGCCGTCTGGTACCGCAGGTCGTCTACTACTTTGCCGCCTATGCGCAGCTGTTGCGCGCCGACGCTATCGAGGCTGGCGACGCCGTAGAGTTCTGTGTACCGACCGGTAACTTTGGCGATATCCTGGCCGGCTACTATGCCAAGCGCATGGGTCTGCCCGTCGCCAAGCTCATCGTCGCGAGCGACAAGAACAACGTGCTTGCCGACTTCCTGACCACCGGCGTCTACGACCGCAACCGTCCGTTCTTCACGACCATCTCGCCGTCGATGGACATCCTCATCAGCTCCAACCTGGAGCGCATGCTCTACTTCCTGTCCGACGGCGACTGCGAGCTTGTTGCCGACCTTATGGAGCAGCTGGCACAGACTGGTCGCTACGAAGTTCCCGCCAACCTGCTGGCAAAGATTCAGAGCGTCTTTGGCTGCGGCTGGGCCAGCGAGGACGAGGTCCGCGCTGCCATCAAGAGCTGCTGGGACGCAAACGGCTACGTGATCGACCCGCACACCGCCTGCGGCTATCACGTCTTTGAAAAAGTCACCCCCGCCGAGGGCGCCAAGGCCCGCGTGCTGCTTTCGACCGCCAGCCCCTACAAGTTCCCGCGCGCCTGCTGCGATGCCCTGGGCCTCGACGTGCCCGAGGACGACTTTGAGGCTATGCGTGTGCTCGAGCAGGCCACCAACACGGTCGCCCCGGCACAGCTCGCCGAGCTCGAGTCCAAGCCCGTCCGCTTCGAAGACGTCTGCGACGTCGATGAGATGGACAGTTACGTCGAGTCTGCAGCAAAACGAATGAGCACCAACTAAACCCCTTATTAAGCGCCGGCGAAAGCCGGCGCACCTTCTTTTATCAGAAATCCACCGGGATGATGACGAGCTGACATGCGGGTCTGCCTGTTTAGTTCGTCGCGAGTTCCGCACGAGCCGGAAAGCACTTAATGTGCTTTCCGAGCGAGCCAGGACTGCCCGAGCAGCGAACTAAACAGGCAGACCGCCCAGGAGATTCCCATGATCAAGATCACCGTCCCAGCAACAAGCGCCAACTTGGGCATCGGCTACGACACCCTCGGCATGGCCGTCAGCCTTTACTCGCACTTTACCTTCGAGCGCGCCGACAAGCTCACCATCACGGGCTGCCCCGAGGAGTTCCAAAACGAGAATAACCTGGTCTATGTGAGCTTTGTCGATGCTCTGGCCGCCTGGGGCGAGCCGGCCTTCCCCGTCGCTATCGACATCCAGACCGACGTGCCCGTCGCCCGCGGCCTGGGTTCCAGCTCCACCTGCGTCGTCGCGGGCATCATGGCAGCCGCCGCGCTGACGGGCCACACCGTCGACCGCGCCGAGCTCGTCCGCATCGCCACCGAGGTCGAGGGACATCCCGACAACGTCGCCCCCGCCATCCTTGGCGGCGCCGTCTGCTCCTTTACACCGACCGATTCGCTCCCCCAATGCCTGCGCTACGAGGTGAGCGATCGCTTGCGTTTTATTACCGTGATTCCGCCCTACGAGGTACATACGAGCGAGGCGCGCAAGGTCGTGCCGCAGGAGATTCCGCTCTCCACCGCCGTGTGGCAGATGGGCCGCATCGCCGGCATGACGCGCGGTCTCGAGACCGGCGATCTGGACCTGATTGCCGCCGCCAATGACGACCGCATCCAAGAGCCGTATCGCCGTCGCCTGATTCCCGACTACAACGCTGTGCGCGACACCTGCCTTAACGGCGGCGCCAAGACCATCTGGATCAGTGGCTCCGGCTCGACCCTCATGGCCGTGACTGACGACACCATCGTAGCCAAGTTCCTGCAGGTCAAGCTGCGTGAGCAGTTCCCCAAGTGTGAGACGCATATTCTGACGTGCGACACCGAGGGCGCTCAAATCGAGTACCTGTAGACATCGCCGATCGGTCTATCCGGGCCACCCAGGGGCATCCCCTTAAAAACGTCCTCGCACTTGAGGCCCGCTTATCCTGCTCCTTCGGAGCTGCGGATAAGCGGGCCTCGTGCTGCGGAATGTTTTTAAGGGGATGCCCCTGGGTGCCCTACGACAACGTTGCTTGCGATGTCTACAGGAACCCACGCTTTGAAGGGGCGCCGGGCTGATATTTATACTCTTGCTGTTGGAGGTTAACCCATGACATCTTTGTTAGCCCCCTAGCACTGATTTAATTACCGACCGATGCGCGGCGCAATCTATTTATCTCCGCCACTCAAATCCTCCTCAAGTCTTTGCACAAGAACTCCGACGGTAATTCCAAGCGCTTCCGCATAGGCGAACTGCTCATAAACCCTAAGACTGCGCTCTCCGGTCTCGACTTTCGAGATGAAGGACTGAGGTACCCTCAGTTTCCTTGCGAGTTCAACCTGAGTGATACCTTGCTCCCGACGAATTTGGGAGAGGCATTTTCCGCATGTCCTATTAGCATCAACGTTCATGCCGCTTACGCTATATTCCATTTTGATATATCCCAAACTGGGATATAGTTGTGTCACCAGCTGTTTCACTTACCGCAATTGTTTGCATCGCATATTTAAGCGAGAGAGGAGACTCGATAAACATGGATAACGAGATGAAAGAACCCAACGATGAGCAAATGCGCAGCGCATCTGACGAACAGAAGCCGAATAATGAAGGGAAGCAGTTTGCTGATGGCGCTGACGACACTCCTTCTCCTGAAGATCGACCATCAAATGAAGATGGCGTCGTTTGCGAAAAAGAAGAGAACGACTCACTTATAACGAAAGCCATTCATAAAGTCGGTGGTAAAAAACGCGCGGCCATCGCAGCTGCTGCAGTAGTTGCTGTCGTCTTCTGTTTGCCTATGCTGTTTCCCCAATTGTTTTGCACGCACAAGCTATGGACCAATGCAACCTGTACAAGCCCTCGAACATGTAATAGTTGCGGCAAAACCGAGGGGAAACCGCTCGGGCACGAATGGGAAGAAGCAACATGCACGGCTCCGAAAACCTGTCAACGTTGTGGCAAAACCGAAGGGAAGCCCCTTGGGCATCAGCCAGGTTCGTGGACTACCGAAATCGACTACGTAGACGCCACCTCGAAGGAAATACGAGAATGCGGGAGATGCGGAGAGGTCGTTGACACCCGTAACGAAAAAGAAATCACGTCTTTTCTTGGCGACGGAATGTTTTCTATTTCCCCTAAAGACTTTATTGAGCGACTTAACGAAGAATTCTCCGATCTGCCTAATTGCAGCAGCATGAAAGCGGATTATAAACTAGACGACACCGGCACACGACTCGAGCTCCAGATTAAAAACGGCTCAAAGCTTGCAGGCGTGGGAGGTTTCTTTTCGGACTCGTGCAACCAAATCCTATTTAGCTATCTTGGATCCGAAAACTGCTTTAAGAATATAGTCATGTATTTCGAAAGTTCAGACTATGCCGCGGCAACGGCATTAGCAACCATACAAGCGATTGATCCAACACTTTCGTTTTCAGATGCCAAGCAAGTCGGCGCTGCTTGCGTAGATGAACCAATCGTCAAAAATGGAATTACGTACGCAATCGCAGCCTCGAATGGAGAGTACTGGTTGAGCGCCCGAATCGAATAATTGGCCTTGATCATCAAATACGGGTGCTTCCCGTCGCAAGCTATTAAAGCTTAACTCCCGTTAGCGTCATCGATTAAGAAATGCCCCGCCGAGCACTCTTGCTTATCGGGGCATTTTTATACATAAGCGAACTTGTGAATACCTACAAGACCCACATGCCCTATCAACCATCTAGCTTCGCTGTATGAAATGCGCTTTGACAGGCTTTCATCTGCGCAATCGTTGTTCAATACCCGCTTTACACGGCGCTGGTTTCTTTGTATTCGAAGACTGGTTCTAGGAGGTCTTCGATGTTGCAGTGGAGGGCTTTTGCTATGGTTCTTACGCTTGTTACCGAAGCTTCATTGATGTTTCTCTGGCGCTGTTCGTACATTTGGATTGAGCGGAGTGACACACCCGATTCGTATGCCAGATCTTGTTGGGTTTTCTTGAGCCTCTTTCTTGCTAACGCAAGTTTGGTTTGCCTGGACGCTTTTTTCGCCATATCGCAGACGAGGCGAGCCACGCGTTCCTCCGAGGCTTCGTGCCAGGGGTAGTACAGACTGCGTAGCACATCGAATGGAACGACATGCAGCAAATCTTCGAAAGACTCTCCTAGGCGCCACTGAAGGTATGCCAATATCCAGCCTGTCCAATATTCCGGTGTCTTTTCGAATCGGTAGGTTCGATTTGGCATCGGCCTTGATTGATAGCCGGACCTTTCGGCAATGAGCGCGAACAGCTCAACGCCCGATTTTCCCGACACTACCCATGCGTTGCCGCGTTCGAACTCGCGGGCTACGCCGCTCAGACAAAAGAGTTCAGCAACTTCCGATCCTTCTGCCCCATAATCGTTAACGGCATAGTCAAAGCAGTCGCCGAGGTTGTTCATTGCATCCTCAAGGTAGTAGACGGGGTATGTCCTACTCGGCCCACAATCCGTTAACTCTTGGATCATTTAAATCAACCCTCCCTGCCATCAAATCCCTAATGTCGACACCTTCGGAATCGAATCCATTCACAGTGTCCAAGTACTTGCGCCGCGCGTTCTGCTCTCACTCGAAACGCCTGGGATAATACTCGGAACCAATTGACATCACCCCAGTGATAGTTTACCAATAACTATCACTGGGGTGATATAGATGAGAGCTTTTGAGGGGCTGCAGCCCGATTAGAGGCAGGCCTCGGCGATGCGGCGCTTGAGTTCATCGATACCGGTGCCAGTCTGGGAGCTTGTGATGATTACGTTTTCGGCCGGGACGTTGAGCTGCTTTTTGATGGCTGCTGCCTGGCGGGCCTGCTGGGTGCGGCTGAGCTTGTCGGCTTTGGTGAGGCAGACGATAAAGTTGAACTCGTTGCCCTGCAGGTAGTCGATCATGTCATGATCGAGCTTGCTGGGGTCGTGACGAATGTCAACCAGCGATACGACCAGGTTAAAGCTGCGCTCGGAGTCAAAGAAGTCGCCAATAAGCTCGGCCCAGCGGTCGCGCTCGGCCTTGGAGCGACGAGCGAAACCGTAACCCGGCAGGTCCACGAAATGCACGTCGTCGGCCTCAAAGAAGTTGATGTTGCTCGTCTTGCCCGGCGTACTGGAAACCTTGACCAGGTTCTTGCGGCCAAAGAGCTTGTTCATAATCGACGACTTGCCCACGTTGGAGCGGCCGACAAAGCTCACCTCGGGGCAGGTGGACTCGGGAATCTGCGAAACCTTGCCGTAGCTGGCGACGAACTTGGCAAGCTGGTAGTTAATGGAATCGGCCATGGACACTCCTTGGTCGTAGGTTCTTACAAAAGAGCGCGCTATTGCGCGGCGGCAATGCGGCGGACGATATCGAGCGTGATGTTACTTGCGACACGCGCGTACTCGAACAGATCGAACTCTCGGTCGCAAATTGCATCGTACGCCTCGTCACAATTATCGCTGATAGCGCGCAACACCAGGCAATCGACACCATTTTTGGTTGCGACATGGGCAATCGCCGCGCCCTCCATGCCGACACAATCGGCATGCGTCGCTTCGATAGCGTCGTTGCGCATGGCGGCGCCCGTCACAAAGCGGTTACCCGTGGCAATCGTGCCGACCAGGAACTGTTTGGTGCCCTCGTTCGAAGCAACTGCATTTGTCGAAGCGTCAACAAACCCACGCTCAGCAAGCACGTCGACGGCAATATCGACCAGCGCGGGCGTCGAGCCAAACTCCTCGAGCCCCGGTGCGGACTCGGCGATAAGCGCGGTATCGGTATCCAGATAGCGTAGGCGTTTGCCAATGACCACGTCGTCGATATGGAGCTTGGGGTTCAAACCGCCCGCAATGCCCGAAAACACAACAGCCTGCGGAGCATACTTGCTAATGAGGTGCTGTGTTGCAGCAGCGGCGTTCACCGTGCCCATGCCCGCCGTTGTGGCGACAACTGTCAGACCGTCGAGCTCACCGCTCACAACGGTCAAGCCTGCCTCCCGCGCCTCGCAAACGTCGCTCAGCTCTTCCTTAATCTGCATGATCTCTTTTTCGAGCGCACCGATAATCGCGATGGTAGCCATACCATTCCCCAAACCTATACGAAATTCTCAACCACGGTATGGTACCAGCATTTTGTTTGACCTCGCCAAACGAACACGCTAAGCCAGTGCAGCTCGCGTATCAAACAGCGCCTTTGCAATCGCGGCCGTAACCTCGCTCGAGCGGTCGCTCCACGGCATCGATGTCATGACGCTCATGGCATAGCTATGGCCGTCGACTTCGATCAGTCCGGCATCGCATGTCGAATAGTAACCATCCTCGCTAATCCAGCCCGCCTTGTTGCGCATCTTAAAGGGTAGTCAATTTGGGACGGGCTTGTTAGCCGATGGCCGACCTGAGCTCCGCACGGCGCTTTTTCATGCCGGCCATGACGGCGTTGCGCAGCTCGGGCATGCGCGCGGTATCCATCTGGGGCACGCCCTCGAGCTTATAGGGAATACCCAGTTGCTCGTACTTGACGACACCCATCGTGTGATACGGCAGCATTTCCAGGCCCACCACGTTGTGCCATGGAGCGATCAGGCGACCGAGCTTCTCGCATTCCTCCGCCGTGTCGGTGATACCCGGCACCACCACATGGCGAATAACAACCTTAATCTTGCGATGGGCAAGCTCATCGCCAAACGCCAGGATGCGCGCAGGATCGCAACCGGTCAGCTTTTTATGCTCAACCGGATCGGCATGCTTGATGTCGAGCAGCACCATATCGGTCTCGTTGAGAACAGCATCGAACTTCTCCGGATGCTTGGGATCAAATGCATAGCCACAGCTATCTAGGCAGGTATGCACACGGCCATCGGGATTGTTGTGCATTGCACGGAACAGGTCGGCCAAAAACTCGGGCTGCAGGAGCGGTTCGCCACCCGAAACGGTAATGCCGCCACTACGGTAGAACTCATGGTTGCTCTGGAACTCGTCCATGAGATGCTCGACAGTCACCATCGTGCCGCCGTTAACAGACCAGGTATCGGGATTGTGGCAATACGCGCAGCGCATGGGACAGCCCTGAACAAACACCACAAAGCGGATGCCGGGTCCGTCGACCGTTCCCATCGTCTCGATCGAATGCACGCGACCCAGGGCATACGCAGAGTCCTCGGGACGAGCGTCCACACCCTCAAGCGTCATTTCTGCCATTCGCGCTACCTTGCCTCTCCTTGGATGCAACCAATTAAAATGCCAGAGCCATTCTAGCCCATGCGTTTGCGTTTAAACGTCTCGGACTAGAACGGCACGTTTTAATCTATCCCCCATCACCATGGCTGGGGGGGCTACGTCGAGATGTCAGGCTGGAGAACGCTCGCCTGCGGCCTTTACGCCTTAAGCGTGAGCACCGCGCCGAAGGCGGTCGGGCCGCAATGGCTCGAGATGACGCCGCCAACCTGCGTCCAGGTAACGTCCTCAAAGCCCAGGTCGTGCGCATAGACTTCCATGTCGTCGCGCAGCTCCTGGGAAAGGCCCACCGAATACGCCAAGCCAATGTGCGAGTAATCAATATCGCCCTTGGCAACCATGTGGTCAATAAAGGCACGGGCGCATTTGAGCATAGAGCCGCGGAGCTTCTTGGTCGCCACGAATTTGCCACCCGTTACCTCAATGCAGGGCTTAATCTTGAGCAGATGGGCGCCAAGAAACGCGACGTTGGACAAGCGACCACCCGCCTTAAGGAAGGCAAGGTCCGTAGGAACAAAGCCCAGCAGCACGCGGTCCATCACCGAATTGGTAAAGGCGAAAATCTCGTCGACGGTGGCATCCGGATGGGCTTCGATATACTTGGCGGTCTCAACGGCGACAAGCGACTGGCCCACCGACACAAAGCGCGTATCCATGGAGAAGACGTAATCGCGGCCCTTTGCCGCAATCTTCGACGACTGATGCGAGCAGGTCGTAACCTCGGAATACGCAAGATGCAAAATGGTCGCGTCGGGCTGCTCGGCGTGAATGCGGTCGTACACATGCGCAAAATCCGCCGGCGAGCAACCGCTGGTCTTGGGCATCACGCCAAACTCGTTGCAGCGCGAGTAAATCTCAAGCGGGTCGATCGATCCGTCTTCGACGGTCTCGTCACCAATCGTGACATGCATGGGCACGCGCACGATGCCATAGCGCTCGCAGAGCTCCGGCGTCACATCCGAACCAGACTCAACCACGATTACGTACTTGCCCATTATCATCACAACCCATCTCGACGTTGGCTTTTGAATATGTGACGCACGTCCGCCGTCCTGCTGCAGAACGGCCTCCAAGCGCCAAAGAGACGCCGCCCCTTGCACACAACAAAGGACAGCGTCTCCCTGGAAAACTCCGTGCTTATCTGAGATTCTACACGGTTTATTAAGGAGTGTTACTTATTCCGCAAACGGTAGCTATACGCGATAAACGGTAGCAAGCAAGAATCCAGAACGCTCAACCCATTAGGAGAGTTCCGCCTAAAGGGTGACTACACAGGACCCCGCCGGGGCTGTTTGGGCTACCTCCCAAAATATTCCGCAGGACGCAAGAAGCCCTCGCCGCACGAAGTGCGCAG
>NZ_QSTE01000002.1:94863-268638 GCF_003438115.1 Collinsella sp. OM08-14AT | reverse complement strand
GGGCCGCGCGGCAAGGAGATATATTGCCAGACCGGAGGGGCCCCGGGGGCGGGAATCACGCACTCCATATTTTGTTCACAAATGAATAGAACCCTCAGTTGCTTCACTGAGGCCGTATTCGAAGCAGCAGCTTCTGATATTGGCGATGACCAGCTGGTTTATAGGCGTTAAGGCATCGGTCATCTCTGGAGCGCCACTTTACTCCAAAAGCATGAGCTATTTGTTTCCCGTCGGTAAAAGGCGGGTTTTGTTCGCCAAGCGTTCTTATATATAGATAGATACGGGTTCGAACCCGTGCACCGGCAACAAAAAAGCGGCCGGCATCCGCCAGTCGCTTTTCTATTCTATGGTGGGCCGTCAGGGGTTCGAACCCTGGACCTTGGGATTAAAAGTCCCCTGCTCTGCCAGCTGAGCTAACGGCCCGCGGGTGGCATTGTACCACGGTCTGGGACTATTCCCAACTCCATTGGCCGTTCTGGAAAATCACAACTTCACGTCCATCAGGCGTAATTCCCGTAATATCGATGTCGTCCGTGCCGATCATAAAATCGACGTGCGTGCTCGATACGTTAACGCCATGCTCCAGAAGCTCCTCCTTGGACATGTCATACCCGCCCTCGATGCACTCGGGGAAGCCGACACCCAGCGCAAGGTGGCAGCTGGCATTCTCGTCATAGAGCGTATCGTAGAACAGAACGCCACTTTCACGGATCGGCGTGTTCTTGGAGATGAGCGCGACCTCGCCCAGATGAGCGGCACCTCCGTCGGTGTCAATGATGCTCGCAAGCGTCGCCTTGCCCACGCGGGCATCGTAGTCCACCACACGGCCGCCCTCGAACTTAATCCAAAAATCGTCGACTTTATTGCCGTGGTGGATGAGCGGCATGGCCGAGTACACGATACCGTCGGCACGCATGCGATCGGGCGAAGTGAAGACCTCCTCGGTGGGAATGTTGGGGAAGAAGGGATGTCCATCGGGCGTCTTGCCCTTGCCGCCGGCCCACTCGTGACCTTTCGTCATGCCAATCGTCAGATCGGTTCCGTTCGAAGCGGTGTAGTGCAGGCAATCAAATTGATTATCGTTTAGGAAACGCAGGTTCTTTTCGAATGCGGCGTCATGGAGTTCCCAGTCGCTCTCCGGGTCCTGGCCATCGGCGCGAGCGGTGTGCAGAATCGCATTCCACAGCTTATAGATTGCAACCTCATCGGCGTCTCCCGGGAACACCTCGTGCGCCCAAGCCACGACCGGAGCGCCGGCGATGCACCACGGATTGATGTTGTAATCCAGTCCACGGCGGAAAACTTTGCACTGCGTATTCCTCGCCTTGGATGCCGCGGCCGGCTTGGCTGGATCGATGCCCTTGAGGGCTGCAGGATCCGCACCCTCGATAAAGATAAAGCAGGCACCGTCCTGGGCCAGGGAATCCAGCTGCAGGCGCTTCCACTCGGGCGTCTGCTCAAAATAGCTTTTATCGACATGCTCGTACGTGAGCCTCGTCACGGCATCATCAGCCCAAATGACCGTCACGTGGCCGGCGCCGGCAGCATAGGCCTCCGCGACCACCACGCGCGCAAACGGCGCGCACTCGACCGGAGACTGAACGACGACCTCCTGGCCGGGCTTGACGTTTACGCCCTTGCGAACGACCAGGCGCGCGTAGTTTTTAATCTTGGGCTCCAGGGCCTTCATGCCCTCCAGAGCTTCTTCGACCGTCAGGGCAGCTCGAATCATGTGCCACTCCATCTATCTATAGAACAGTAAAAAGGCGCGCCGCAAAAACGACGCGCCTTATATCTTAGCGATAAGTATGTATGCAAACGCTACTTCTTCTTGGAGGCCTTCTTGTCCTCCTCGGCAGCCGAACGCTCGATAATGGCGTTGAGCTTGTTATCGGACATACCCTCGGCCTGCGTGCGATACATATTACGCAAGGGACGGATGCGCACGAAGTCGTAGATGAAGTCACCCAGAATGACGACGTAGGACAAAACAATGCCGACCATCTGGACGGGGCTGGACACCGTGCCGCCGGGAGCGAAGTAGAGCGAAGCCCCAATTGCCACGACGAGTACCATGCCGATGGCGAGCACGGCCCACCAGATACGACGGCGCTTGGTGTAGTCCCCATCCTGCTTGAGGAGGATATTCGACACCGTGTAGATGCGGTCCTCCTTGGCGCGCTGTTTGGCCTTGCGGGCGCGTTTCTCCTCCTTGGAAAGGCCTTCCAGGTTTTCACCCTTCTCGAGCTCCTTACGGCGTGCCTTGGATGATGCCGGCACGACGTGAACAGAACCTGCTGCCTGACGAGCGGGCTTGGCGGATGCGGCGGACTTGCGCGCAACCCCGGTGACCTCGCGGGATTGCGTGCGCTTGTTCGTGGCGCTGCGGGTACTCACTTACGCGTTCTCCTTCATGCTTGTGAACTGGGAGCCCGTGATGATCTGGAAGGCCTCGCGATAGCGCTCGGACGTGCCATCGATGACCTCGGCGGGCAGATGCGGGGTCTCCCCCGTCATATCCCAGTTGGCCTTGAGCCAATTGCGGACGAATTGCTTGTCGTAGCTAGGCTGGATCTTGCCCTCCTCGTAGCTGGCGGCAGGCCAGAAACGGCTGGAGTCGGGCGTGAGGCACTCGTCGATCAGCGTGACCTTGCCATCGATGACACCAAACTCAAACTTGGTGTCGGCGATGATGATGCCACGGGTCGCGGCGTACTCAGCAGCGGCCTTGTAGATCTTGAGAGACAGGTCACGAATCTGCGTGGCGATGTCCTCGCCCACGATCTCGCAGCAACGCTCGAACGAGATGTTCTCGTCGTGGTCACCGATCTCGGCCTTCGTGGACGGCGTGAACAGCGGCTCGGGAAGCTTGGAAGCCTCGGTCAGGCCCTCAGGCAGCTGGATGCCGCAGACGGTGCCGTTCTCGTCGTAGGTCTTCTTGCCCGAACCGGTCAGATAGCCGCGGACGATGCACTCGATAGGAATCGTCTGGGCCTTCTTAACCAGCATGGCGCGGCCAGCGAGGTAGTCACGATACTCAGCAAACTCCTCGGGGAAATCCGCCGGGTCGATGGAAACGAGATGGTTGGGGACGATGTCGGCAAACTTATCGAACCAGAATGCCGAGATGCGATTGAGCACCTCTCCCTTAAACGGAATCTCGTCG
Source organism: Collinsella sp. OM08-14AT (assembly GCF_003438115.1). Taxonomy (NCBI): domain Bacteria; kingdom Bacillati; phylum Actinomycetota; class Coriobacteriia; order Coriobacteriales; family Coriobacteriaceae; genus Collinsella; species Collinsella sp. OM08-14AT. The sequence goes on along the minus strand of NZ_QSTE01000002.1, from coordinate 265,472 downwards.
GGAAGAATGAAGTCGAACGCAGAAATGCGGTCGGTGGCGACCATCAGCAGGTTTTCACCGGCATCGTAGATATCACGAACCTTGCCACGGGAATCCGGACGACGCTCCATCGTTGTCACGTGAGTCACTCCTTACCTAAATACGACAGAAATGCGGGTTCTTTCCCGCACGTTTTCGCAAACTCGGAGCGGCAGGGACGAAACCCCTCCTTCACCGAATAGCGAAAAGCTAGTGCTCCATTGTAGTAGATGCCGCGTCCGCCGTGTGCTCGCGAGGCAGATGAATCGTAAAAGTCGTACCCTTTCCAAGCTCCGACTCCACGGATATGTAGCCGTGATGACGCTCGACAATCTGCTTGGTCACGGCGAGGCCAACGCCCAGGCCGCCAGCTTCGCGGGCGCGGCTGGCATCGGCGCGCCAAAACCGCCCGAAGATGCGCGACAGATCGTCCTTGGCAATACCGATACCGGTATCCGAAACGGCAATACTGACATGCTTGCGGTCACTGAGCACCGACACCACGACCCAACCGCCCTCGGGGGTGTAGCGCATGGCGTTGCTCATGAGGTTGATGACGCATTGCGTGATCATGTCGGGATCGGCCTCGACGACATCGTCGTGTCCCTGGGTTTCATCTGCAAAGCGAAGACGAAGGTCTCGGTCGGCAAACAGACGCTCCTGGCCGTTCACAATCGATCGCACGAACGGAACCATGTCCACCGGTTCAAGATTGAGCGGCGCCGTGCTGTTTTCCATGCGCGACAGGTCGAGCATCTGCTGCACCAGACGGGCCAGGCGACGCGTCTCGGAAGCAACAGTTTCCAAATGTTCATCATCGGTGGGATACACCCCGTCCTGCATGGCCTCGACCGTTGCAAGCATGGCCATAAGCGGCGTGCGAAGCTCGTGGGCGACATCCGAGGTCAGGCGCTTTTCGTGCTTCATGTCCTTCTCGAGCGAGGTGGCCATCTCATCAAAGGTCTCACCCAGCTGATCGATTTCGTCATCGCCGCGCAAGCCCGTGCGAGCTGATAGATCACCATCGCGAATTTGCTTGGCCGTGCTGGTAATACGATGAATCGGCTTGGTGAGCATGCGCGACATGAGCGATCCGATAACGACCGAGATGCAGACGGCAACAACCGCAGCAAGGGCCATGGCGTTAAAGGTCTTCTCTCTAAACGCAGAATCTGCCTTGGTGAGCAGTGCGTCGGACCCGATCGCCCATAGCTTTACCTGTCCGACATGCTCGCCGGAAGACGTTATGATTTCGACGTTGGCAACGCTATCGGAGTCGGTGGGAGCCGACGAGACCGGGCTATGCGAGGCCTTTTTACCGCTTGCGCTGCTCGACGTCGATTCGCTCTCGCGCACATCGGCGGTCGCACTTGCCGAAGGCCATGAGTCGTCATAAACGATCACGCCCTTTTTGTTGACGACCTGCATGCCCAAATCGTCGGACACCAAACTCGATGTCGCGACCGTGCGCAGCTCGCCAGCCGTCCAATTGCCGTTTTCCTCATACGACGTCGCAAGCTTTTCGGCGGCGGAATTGGCGATCTCAACGATATTGGAACGCGTGTAATCCGAAAAGACGGTGCCCCACACAACGGAGACAACGCCCACCAGCACCAATACCGTCATGAGCGACGTCAGGGCAAAAGCCAAGGCCATACGCGAGGGATAGCTCATCGTTGGCCGTGAATCGGAACGAGGCGTGTTCCAACTTGCCTTGGAACCCGCCTCGTTCTCCTGCTTGTGCTTTTGTCCGATTTCAAAGCGCGCAGGTGTCATATGTGATTTCCCTATTTCTCGTCCGACTTATCGGTCTTGGCCGGGGCCTCAAAACGATAGCCGACGCCGTGGACGGTGTAGAGCCACTTAGGCTTCTTGGGATCATCGCCCAGCTTGGCGCGAAGGTTCTTCACGTGGCTATCGATGGTGCGCTCATAGCCCTCAAAGTCGTAGCCGAGCACCTTCTCAACCAGCTCCATACGGTTGTAGACACGACCGGGATGACGGGCAAGCGTGGTGAGCAGCTTAAACTCGGAAGCGGTCAGGTCTACTTCCTTGTTCTCGACCAAGATCTTGTGGCCCGAGATATCGATGACCAGATCGCCAAAGTCGAGCACCTCAACGGCAGGCTCGTCAGCCTGGTGGGCACGACGGAACAGCGCGCGGACGCGGGCGACGAGCTCGCGCGGCGAGAACGGCTTGATCAGGTAGTCGTCGGCACCAAGTTCGAGGCCGATAATGCGGTCCTCGATCTCGCCCTTGGCGGTAAGCATGATAATGGGCACATCCGAGGTATCGCGGATAGTGCGGCAAACGCGCTCGCCGGGAATCTTGGGGAGCATAAGGTCGAGCACGACCAGGTCGAACTGATGCTTCTCGAACTCCTCGATCGCGGACTGGCCGTCGCCGACACCCACAACCCAGTAGCCTTCGCGCTCGAGATAGGCAGCGACGGCGTCACGGATTGCCTTCTCATCCTCGACCAGCAGAATCTTTTTTGCATCTGAAGCCATAACACGGCCCCCCTGTCTCAATTAGCTAAGAACAAGCCCATTTTAACGCACCTGAGCCCGCCGGATGCCGCTATGACGCGGCGGCTCGGCGGGCGGTACTCACAATTACAACGCGTTTATTCCCCTGTTGGCGCCTTTTTAACCCCTCTAAGCTTAAAGAGAGAATAGGCGTGCAGTGACCGTCTCTGGTATACCCTGGCTGTTGCGCACCGTGGCGTACGTAAGGAATGAGTCCGATTTTCCCGCCGTAGCTGGATAATCGCCATACTCCAAAGCGCGGTCGGGCGACAGCAGCGAGCCATAGGTCTTGGCAGAGGTGTCGATCAGGAAATGCGATGCCTGCACCTTAACAAGGTATTTATTCTTCTTGCCAGCCGCACATGCGAGCGGCTCGCGTGACAGGAAGAGGTACGGCCCTCCCTCATTACCGATATACGTGCCCATGTTGCCCAAGCTGCCCACGCCACTATAGGTCGCCTCGATAGAAAACACGAAGGTATCGCCCATATATACGGCCTCGAAAGGCGAGACTGACGAGGGAAGGACTAGCTGGGCACGTTTGGTGTTGTTGCCGTCGGTCAGATCGATTGCCGTTATGCCGTAGTAGACGCCCTCGTCGTTGCGGACACGCGGCGAGATGGTCAAAATGCCGTCGCTCGCACGCGGGGCCGATGCAAAGCGGCCCGTCGATTTCCAAATTGTCTCTGCCTTGGATTCATCAAGCGAGCGACGATAGCAAAACGAATCACTACTCGTTTTATTGCCGCCTGCCGAAGGCATTTTATACCAGATGACTGATGACCCGAACGCCGTAAACAGTGGCGGATCATAGTCCTTGCCACCCCGATCGAGCTCAACCACGTCGCCAGAGAGCGAAGCGCCCGACAGATTTTGAGCGTAGAGCTTCCACGATGAATTGGCAAAGTTCATCTCAACCCACGCAAACACGCCATCGCCGGCACGGACATCGTAAAATGCATATCCCGTGCCCTCGATAGGATCCTCGATTAATGTGGTAAGCGAGCCATCGCCCAGGTTGAGCACACCAAGCGTATTGGCATGCAGGGCAGAAGCAGGCGCCATCATCGCCGCGGCGTAATCGCCGTCGCAGTAGTACAGCAGCGTACCCAGAGGCAGCGTCCACGACGCCGCCGGCTCAAGATCGATGTCGACTGCCTCGTACTCATCCGTAATCGAGATGATTTTGGAATCGTCCTTGATAACCTGCGGCTCGCCGGCGGCATCATCGCTGGTGCCCGTTTTTTTCGAGCATCCGGCAAGCACTGTGGCAGCGCCCGCGGCAGCCCCTCCGAGCACAAAGCCGCGGCGCGATATTCCGTTCTTGACGTGGTCGGCGATACCCATTAGGCGATCTCGGCGCGAGCGGCCTCGATAGCGCGTGTAAGCTGGTCGGCGCAGGAGGTCTTTTTCATACCGCAGGTATTACCAGCGAGAACCTCGATTACACGATCGGCAGGAGCACCCTCGACCAGCTTAGAGATAGCCTTGAGATTGCCGTTGCAGCCACCGGTAAACTCGACGCCCACCACCTTGTTGCCGTCATCGGACAGGTCAAGGTGGATATTGCGAGCGCATACGCCCTGAGGCTTGTAATCAAAACTAATCATTGCGTTCCCCTCTCGTAAAGCAATTTCAGACGTCTATTATCCCCGTCCGAACCGATAAAGTATCGCGGGCACCGATTCAACATTCCCCAATGCGCAAACCGGCAACAGCAATACTAGCAATCTGCTTCCCGAGCGTGGACTTTTCGTTTCTCTTGATACATGTTGTGGTCAGCGATGTGGTAAATCTCGGTCAGTGTATAACCGGGTGCCTCTGCCGTCGCGACGCCAAACGACGCACTGACTGTCAGCACCTCATCGCTCGCAGCAGCAAGGCTGAGGCGAAGATCTTGCACTACTTCACATGCGGATTCGTGATCGGTGTGAGGGCAAATCAGCAAGAACTCGTCGCCACCAATGCGCATAGGCACATATTTCTCGCCTGCCGCCCGCCTCAATACAGACGCCGTACGCCGTAGCAGCTCATCGCCCATTTCGTGACCGTAGAGATCGTTGGTACGCTTGAGGAAATTGCAGTCCATCATGATCACACTCACGGGCAGGGACTCGTTCACCAGGTCGTCGCCAAGGGACTCAAGGTAATTTCTATTGCGAAGTCCCGTCAGCTTGTCCTGGAAAGAAAGCTCCTCGGCGCGCTTTGTCATCGAGATGTTATGCGTTGCCACGACGACCGATTCCAGTCGACCCCGCTCATCGCGGCGCTGTGGAACAACCTGCAGCGAATACCACGTACCTCGGCAGTCTCGTACCTCGGCATCCAAGTACGGCACGCCCTCCATACGATCCCGAAGCGTCTTTATATCTAAGAGTTCCATGACCGCCTCGCGACTTTCGGGACTCACAATGTCTCGGCAAACCGTTGCAAAAAAGTCATATGCCTCGGAGTGCTCGGCAAATATCTTCGCCACCGATGGCGACATGTTAATCCCCTCGATCTCAAGCGTGTCGAGATGCAACAGGAGGGTCGACTCATACGTGGAACTGATGGCATTGATGATGCCGAGCTGCTTGTCCTTTTCGGCCAAATTGCGACGATCGGCGACGATACGCACCAACAGCACTACAACCAAAAACACCAGGAACGCCAGTACGCCGGCAGTGATAAATGAAATCCTGCCCGACATGACCTCAGATTTGGGATAGAGCGCAAACAGGCGATAGTCCTTATACGCCGCACGCACGGCATACCAGGTACTTCCCCGATATTCGACACGTGATAAGCCTTCGTCTTTCCAATCAATTCCGCTATCGGCAAGAAGCCGGGCGAGAGTTATATCGACGGTCGAATCGTTTGAAGAAACGATTTGTGCATCGCGCATCACGAACACCGTTGGGCTCTGATGGAATGTGTTGTTCACGAGCACGTCGGCGATCGTATACGAATAATCATCGGCGGGCTCGGGCGCAAGCGATCGATACCCCAGCGCTACGCCATCACCGTACGGAACAACACTCACGGCAAAGTCGACATCTCGACGCTCAACGACCGTCGAGTAGGACACCTTGGAGCCTCGGTACATCGATGCGACCGACGAACAGGCAAGCTCCTCTCGCCATAGCATCAGCGGATCGCGACCGTCGATATCGTAATGAGCGGCCATATGACCGTCGGCGTCCATGACCAACATTCCCGAAAGGTGCTCGGTATGGACGTACTCCTCGACGAGGTCATCGTTGACTTCAACGTGATCAGGTGGCAAGAACGTCGCAAACGACTCGAGCGCGGCATCCAAATTGTGCGTCGCCTCGGTTTTTCTTCCCTGTTCATATCGGTCATATTTTTCGCAGGCGTTTTTTAAAAACACCATGGTTTCCTGGCCAAACCCAAGCGTTTTATCGAGACAGCGATGCGTGCCGACCACATACAGCAGACCCAACAAAGCAGCGCTGGCCACAACGCAGATAGCCACGGTGACTAATGCCTTTCGGCGTAAGCGGCGCTCATCATTTGTCATGATTCCGCTCCTTGCCCGTCCGTCGTCGCCCCCGCCTTGTACTTGCCCACAATGCGCTCAATCGTGCCATCTCGATCCATCTCGAACAGCACGGTATTGAGGTTTTTGACGTACTCCCCCTCATAGCCGTCCTTAAACGCGACGCCAAGGTCAACCGTCATAACGTTGTCAGCGAACACGCGGTAAAGGCCGGGATACTGGGCGACAAGTCGATCAAGCGGCTGAACGTCCGCCATCCAACAGTCGACATACCCTTTGGCGAGGGCGGCTTTGCAGAGCTCGGCAGAACCATACGATTTGATTTGCACGTCCGGCGAGATTTCCAGATCCCCTGCGAGCAATCGGCGTTCGCTCACCGAGCCCGCAATCACCGCGATGGTCTTGCTTCCATCGAGATGCGCCAAGGACTTGATGCCACTCGTTTTCTTGGCGGCAACCGAGACCGTCACGGTTAGATACGGCTCGGTCCAGTAATACTTATCCTCGCGATAACAGGGAGAATAATCACACCACAGGCAATCGATATCACCGTTTTTGAGCAGCCGGTCGCGATCGTTCCAGTCAATATCGACAAACTGTGGCTTGAGCCCCGCACGCTTGCAGGCCTCGCGGGCGATGTCGATATCGATACCGACGTAATCGCCCGTGGTATCGATATACACATAGGGGTCGTTATCCGTAACGCCGATTTTGAGTACTGGGAGATCTTTGTCGGCTTCATTCGAGGAGGAAGAACTGCTTCGAACGGTATACGTCAGGGCGGCCACACAGGCAGCAACAAGGAGCATGAGCGTAAACGAGACAATGGCGACTCGCTTGATACGTCCGGGCACGCGCCTCCCTTCATCGAAACAGCAGTCGGATTTCATTTTATACCCGGGGCTGATGCGGCAATAAAAAAGCGCCTCGCCCAAGACGGGCAAGGCGCCAATGGTCCAAATGCAACCGCAAGCGGTCGAATTAGTTTAACCCTACTCGAAGCTCAACTGCTCCAGGCGATCGAAGACCGTGTCGATACGGGTGAGGAAGTCCCACGGATCAAAGATCTCGTCGAGCTTCTCCTGGCTGACGGTGCAGCGCGGGTCGGCCTCGAGACGCTCCTTAAAGGTGGGGCCGGAGACGCAATCCTGCACCTCGTGCCAGGTTGCCATGGCGTTCTCCTGCACAATGGCGTACGCGTCCTCGCGGGTGATGCCCGTATCGACGAGGGCCAGCAGGACCTTGGAGGAGAAGATGAGACCGCGAGTCTTGTTGAGGTTGGCCATCATGCGAGCCGGATACAGCTGCAGGCCGTCGATAACGCGGATGAGGCACTGGAACATGTGGTCGAGCGCGATGAAACTATCGGCCTGGGCGACGCGCTCGGCAGAGGAGTGCGAAATGTCACGCTCGTGCCACAGGGCGACGTTGTCGAAGGCGACCTGGGCGTTGGACTTTACGACGCGCGACAGGCCGCAGACCTTCTCCATGGTGATGGGGTTGCGCTTGTGCGGCATGGCGGAGCTGCCCTTTTGACCCTTGCGGAACGGCTCCTCGGCCTCGAGCGTATCGGTCTTCTGCAGGTTGCGAACCTCGGTAGCGATGCGCTCACAGGTGGCCGCGGTGGTGGCGAGAACGCCGGCAAGGTAGGCATGGTGATCGCGGCTGATGACCTGCGTGGACAGTGGGTCGTGAACCAGGCCCAGGTGCTCGCAGACATATTCCTCGACAAACGGCTCGATGGAGCTGTAGGTGCCGACAGCGCCCGAGATGGCACCAAAGGCAACGTTCTTGCGGGCATCCTCAAGACGGTCCAGATCGCGCTTGAGCTCCCAGGCCCAAGAGCCAAACTTCATGCCGAAGGTCATCGGCTCGGCATGGATGCCATGAGTGCGGCCGGCACAGAGCGTATTGCGCTCCTCAAAGGCGCGACGCTTGCAAATCTCGCCGAGCTTCTTGACATCCTCGATGATCAAGTCGCAGGCCTGGGTGAGCTGGTAGCACAGAGCCGTGTCGCCCAGATCGGAGCTGGTCATGCCATAGTGAACCCAGCGGCTGGGCTTGGGGTCGCCCTCGGGAACATCGGCATCGATGTATTCCTTCATGTTGGTCAGGAAGGCAATGACGTCGTGGCGCGTGACTTCCTCGATCTCATCGACCTTCGCCTTCTCAAAGTTGGCATGATCGCGGATCCACTGGGCCTCGTCTTTGGAAATACCGATCTTACCGAGCTCCGCCTGGGCCTCGCAGGCCAGAACCTCGATCTCCTGCCAAATGGCGTACTTGTTCTCGAGGGAGAAGATGTGTCCCATCTCCGGGCGGGTATAGCGATCGATCATAGCGGCTCCTTTTTGGTTATTGGCACGTTGGTCGTAACCCAACCATTGTACCGTGCGCAGGTGCAAGTATGGACAGCAGGCATGAACCTAACATTTTGGAATTGGAGCGGGCATGGGGACATCCGCGTATTTGCTTCGCAAATACGCACCGGCTGCGGCGACACACCCGGACCTACACCCATGCGCGGGCAAAATGGGTTGAATCTGACGCCCCCGGCTGTCTCCCGCGCTCGATGGAGCGGGCAACGGGACGTCCGCGTATTTGCTTCGCAAATCCGCACCGGCTTCAGGCGCCTGCCGGCGCCTTCGCCTGCTCGCTACAAACGCTTCGCGTTTGTTTTACGCTCGCACCCTGGCGGGTTCGAGTCCCGGCGCTTTATTGAAAAAAGCACGGCACCGGAACGGTGTCGTGCTTTTACTTTTTCTGGAGCGGGCAACGGGACTCGAACCCGCGAGTGTCAGCTTGGGAAGCTGATGCCTTACCACTTGGCGATGCCCGCTTGTGTGTTGGCTAGTATAACGCGGTTGTCTTGTTCGATACAAGGGTGGCGATGCTTGTTTTAGCTGTGGAGATTCGTTTGAAAATCGCATCAATTGTGGAGACGAGGACCTTTGGCCTCCTGTTCTCCTTATCTTCTACCTGCGCTTTTGCTTGATTGTTGTATTTGAGCTCAATTTGTCAGGAATTGGGCAAGCTTTTGGTCAGGCTCCGGTACTTACCCGCATGAACCTCGGGGGTAGCCTCATCATACGCGTCGCAGCCTCCCCGTGCGGCGCACGAGGGATAAGGAGCAGCCATGTCCAACGCACCCACGCACTCTGTCCACAGCGCAATCGCAACAGGCCCGCTGCTCCTGCTCCTCTTCCTGCTTTTCGGCTGCCTGGCACCGGGAGCCGCATTTGCCGTCGATGGCTACGACCAGCTCGGCTTCCGCACTATTAGCGATGATTGTGGGCCCTTCTTCATCGGCAAGTATGAAGCTCAAGACGCCTCGATTGTCTACTGCATGAACCAGGAGCGCCCCGGCCCCACCAAGCCGGGCGGCCCATGGCTCAACTTTGATCAAGGCTGGGTGTGGCTCGACGACGAGTTCGCGGCAATCGTTTGTCACGGATATCCTACCGCCACGTCGTTTGGCGGTTACCATCTTTCACCAGATCGCGCCCGCGCCGCCACCCAGCTTGCCGTATGGATGCTCAACGGCACTACCCATGTCGACGGCACCTACTCCTACACGACCGCTCAGGGCAAAACCAAGAGTGGACACTTTACCGCCGACAATGAAGTCGTGGCGGCTGCGCGATGGCTCCACGACAGCGCAAAATCAGGAAGCATCAAAGCCGCTCCGCACCGCGCGCGGCGCTATCTAGGAGCCGTATCGGGCGGCAGCAAACGTCAAGACATGCTCTATGTACTGCCGGCGGTCTCTGTTTCCTTCCAAAAGCAGTCTGCAAACGCTGCCATTACCAGCGGAAACAATACTTATCAGTTTGACGGGGCAACATTCGATGTTTTTGAGAGCGCCAGCGGCGCGCGTGTCGGCACCATCCAGATGGACAGCAACGGTCGAGCGCAGGCAGCACTTCTGCCCAACACGGCATACTACCTAGTTGAAACAAAGGCGCCGGCCGGCTATGTCCCCCGTCGTGATCGCATCGCCTTTACCACGGGGAATGACGGTGGACAGGTCGCCGTTGATGAACAACCCGGCACCATCACCCTGCATGTCGTAAAACTCGATGCCGCGACGAATGCCGGACCCCAGGCTGGAGCTTCACTTGCGGGAGCAGAGTTCACGTGCGTGTCGCAATCCACCCCCGGATGGGCGCAAACCCTCACAACCGATGAAAGCGGTCGAGCTACCCTCACCGATGTCCCCCTAGGAACCTTTACCATCTATGAGTCAAAAGCCCCCGAGGGCTACCTGCCAGCCAACGACAGCTGGTCCTATACCGTTGGAGCCGACCAGCTCGGTGATTCAGGCGTGGTCGAGATCGAATCGCGCGTTTCCGATATCCCCATTGCGTTTGACCTTGAGATTTCCAAATTCAAGGACTACGGCAATAGCGATCAATCCGGCCTGGAGCAGCCGGCAGGAGGTGTTGTCTTTGAGGTTGTCAGCAACAGCTCTCAGCAGGTTGTTGGCACACTGACCACAAACATCTATGGCTTTGCCTCCACCAAAGATCAGTCAGAAGCATGGTTCGGCGCAGGCAAGCGACCCGCCGGTGTCCACGGAGCCATCCCATACGACCGCGCCGGCTACACCGTTCGCGAGGTTCCGGAAACCGTCCCCGAGGGTTTTAAACGTGCAGGGGAATGGACCGTCGGGGCCAAGCAGATTTCCGACGGCGCCGAGCTTCAATATATCGTGGACAACCACGCTCTGTCGACGCATCTCCAGATTGTAAAACGCGATGCCCAAACAGGCGCTTCTGTTCCGCTAGCCGGATTCACCTTCCAACTCCTCGACAGCAATCACAAACCTGTCTCACAAACATGCTGGTATCCAGCACATAATGTAATGGACACCTTTACGACTGACGCGACCGGCACCGTCACACTGCCCGAATCGCTCGTGCCGGGCACCTATTATGTACGCGAAACTTCGGCCAAAGAGCCCTATCTTGTCGGTGAAGAGATCGAGGTAAACATACCCGCCGACATGAACCTAACGCCCATTGCAATCGCCTCGTATTATGACCACGCCGCGACCGGAAACATCAGGATCGTTAAAACCGATGCCGTAGACGGCAGCAGCCTCGCGGGCGCCATCTTTGAGATCCGTGCCTCGGGTGATATCGTGCGCCCCGATGGTAGCATTGCCGCGCTCGACGGTGAGACCGTCGCGACCATCGCGACGGATGAAACTGGAGAGGCACGCGCGGACGATCTCCCGCTGGGATCTGGCACCGCACGCTACGAGGTTGTCGAGACTCAAGCGCCGGCAGGCTTCTTACTCGACCGGACGCACCATATCGTCGACCTTACCTATGCCGACCAGAAAACACCCGTTGTGGAAGCACGGCTTAACGTATCCGACGATTACACCAAGGTTGATATCTCCAAGGTCGATGCAAGCGGAGAGCAGGAAGTGAAAGGTGCACAGCTCACCTTATATGGTCCCGATAAAACCGAAATAGACTCCTGGACCTCATCCGATAAGCCACACCGCATCGAACATCTTGTACCCGGCACCTACTCGTTGCGCGAAACGATGTCTCCGCGGACCTATGACCTTGCCGAGGAGATAACGTTTGAAATAAAGGATACGGGAGAAGTCCAATCCGTCGCGATGAAGGATGCGCCCATCGAGATCAAAGGACAGGTCGACAAGCGTCAGGAACTTGTCCAACCTATCGGGAAGGGTCTGCTGGCCAACGGCGATGGTAAAAATCGCGCCGCGACGCAAACCAATACGGACGGACTTTTCTCCTATACCATCGATGCTCGAAACGATTCAGCTACCTGGGTTGATGAGTTTACGATTACCGATGATCTTGAGTGTGCCAAAGACGGCACGGCGAGATTCGTCTCAATCGAAACCCCCGTCGCCATCGGCGACCTCAACGGTCTGTGCAACGTGTGGTATCGCACGACGCCGTTGGACTCGACAGACGTCGATGGGCCGGCAAACGCGACGCTTGACAATGGGCACGAAAATCCTTGGCTTGAGTCCGACGAAGTAAAAGAGAGTCTGGGTGAGGATTGCCGCCTCGTCGATTACGACGGCTGGCACCTCTGGAAGGCGGATGTCTCGACCACGGAATCCACCACACTCGAGGCGAAAGAACTCGACCTTGCATCCAATACCGTCGTAACGGGCATTCGCATTGAATACGGTGCAGTAGCCGCCGACTTTACGACTCGAAGCGATGTGGATTCTTGGACCCGTGATGATCTCAAAGATGAGCACGACGACCTTGACGATGCCAAAGCAATCCTTGGCACAGACGCTCGGGGCGCAGCCGTGCACATGCAGGCAACGTCGGCTTATACGCCCCAAACCGCACTCACCAACAGCGCGCGCGTCGATCTTTGCCGCAACGGCGGCGGCGATAAACTTGAGTCACATGACGAGGACCGTGTCACTCAACGCTGTACCCTACCGCAGGACCTACCGGCAACAGGATCAGTTCCCATCGCCGCCTGCATCACCGCGCTTCTGACCTCGGGTGCCGCAGCCCTATGGTTCGCTCGCCTTAGGTCGATCCCAAAGAACCGCTAGCACGATGAAAAAAGCGGGCGAGCCAGTCCCCCGGCTCGCCCGCTTTCAATCATTTAAATCGCCGTATCTACTCTGCAGACGAAGATCCACCATCAACGATTGCCTGCTCGGACTCAGGAATCCCATCGGCACCCGTGCTCTGTTCTTGCTCCACCTCTTCGCTGATTGCGGAGGCAGGGGTCGAGCCCTTCGCACCCACGATGTAGGCAGCCCCAAATCCTAACGCAATGGCAATCAAGGTCAAAATCACGTAGACAGGCCAATGGCGCTTAATATACGAAAACACGTTGACTCCTTAGAGCTCCGTCTACGAACGGCGGATAACCTCGGTCACGACCTCGGATACCGTGGCAATGTTCGTCGGGTTGACATTGTGGGGCAGGTCGTCCTCGGTACGAGCACAAGCCAGGCGCGTGCCGTCCACGCCGGCGATGGTGAGGGCTCGGCGGCTCGCCTCGAGCGCGGCATAGGCATCGGTCTTGGCATAGGGCATCTCGAGCGCGCCACAATCGACATGGAACGACTTGCACACCTTGCTGACCAGGTTCATGATGCGGCGATCGCCCTTGAGCAGCTGCTGTTCGCCCTCGACCGTCACCACCGAAAGCCTACCGGCGCCGACGGATTCAAGATTGATGAAGAATACGCCGCGGAGCTTATCGCGATGCGAAGCCAAGAAGGCCTTCATACCGGCGCCATCACAATCCGAGGCGCCCGTTGCCACAAACCAGATATCGTGACCGAGCAGCTCATCGTCACCCATAGAGGCGACAGCCGAGAGCATATCTTCGGAAGAAGCGCCGTCGGAAGACGTAGCGCCGCCCTTCCAGCCATCGTTATCGTCCTCGAAATTATCCCACGAACCGATGCCGCGACCGGACTTCTTGGCATCGTAATCGTCTTCGACGCCCAGCCAATCACTCATGCTGTCCTGTTCGTTTTTCTTTTTACGACCGAACAGGCCGCCCAGGCCGCGCTTGCGAGACTTGGGTGCCGCCGGGGCGGGAGCCGAAATGGTCTCGATCGGCTGAGCGCCCGACGCAACGGGTATAGGAGGCGCAACGGGTGCCGATGTGGGTTCGGGACCCTGAGCGGCAGCAAAGGGGTCGTTGACCTGTGCGGAGGGGTCGGGAAGGTCGAACAGCGACGTGCGAGACGCAACGTTTGCCTGCTTCATCGACGGCAGCGACGGATCGGGGACCGAAGCCAGCGGAGACGAGGAAGGTGCAGGCGACGGAGCTGACGCCGGATCGGGAACATTCATCTGCGGACGCGGCGATGCCTGGGAGGAAATCTGGGCCATAAGGGAATCGACCGTTTCGTCCTGGGTGGGAGCAACATCGGCAACCGTGGCACCGGAACCACTCTGGGTCGGCATGGTGAAAATCTGCGTGGAGTAAGGCCTCGACTCATCTGTCTCGGGAGCCTCGGAAACCGCAGGCACTTCCTCCTGCTCGACCTCGGTCGAATCATCTTGCTCGGCTGCCACGTATTGCTCTTCGTCAGAGTTGGCCTCGACGGACTCGTCCTCGGCGACATCTTGGATTTCGGCAGCATCAATAGGCTCGTCATCGTCTGCCGCGCCGCCCTGCTCATCGGAAACAGGAAGGGGCTCGGCAATCGCGGTGCCTTGCTTTTCAAACGTTATCGTGGAATCGAACTGCGCGGCATCAAACGACATGGTGCTATCGACGTGCTGCTGAGCCTCAAAGGACGTTGTAGCTTCGGCAGCGTCGACGGGCACGGACTGCATAGCCTCGTTCTGCTCGAACCCTTGCGCCGCGCGCTCACGTGCCGCCTCGGCTGCCTGCTGCTGAGCGATAGCCTCCTGCTCGGCAGCCTCGCGTGCGGCAGCGCGCTTCTCCTCGAAATCGTCGACAAATTTCTTGCCCTTTGCAAGCGCGCCCTTAAAGAAGTTGGAAGCGCTGGCGCCAATCGAAGAGAACGCGGATGCAATATCGGCATGGGGCGTTGCCGCGGGAATCTCGGCCGAGAAATCAGTATCGCTCTCGTAAGACACGCGCCTCGGCTGTTCAACGTAATCGTCGTCAGACTCATCCGCAGCGTCTTGCGCCGGCGCGGCGGGAGCCAAAATGTCCAGTCCTACCGCGGGATCGATCGCGGACACCGCCTCGGACTCGGCAACGGCAGCGGTAACCGCGGCAGACTCATCATCCACGGCGACAACGGGCGCAGATGCAGTCACGACGGGGGCAGGCTCGGGCTCAAACGTCGGCTCCTCGCCTTCCTCGTAATCGAGCGTGCAGGACTCGGGAAGCATTCCGAGCGCACGGATGGCATCCGAACCAAAGCGGATGTTGCCGGCGGCATTGCGATAGAGCCTGGGCTCGGGCTCGGCCGCGACAGGCTCCTCCGCCGGCTCGGCAGTGGGAACCTCGTCATTGAACTCTTCGGCCTGGACAGCCTGATTCTGATCCTCGGGCACGATGGCGCCAATCAGCGTCTCGTCGGCAGACGCACCCTCAAAGCCCTCGATCTGCTCGTCGAAAGCCTCGCCCTGTTCGGGCTCGGTCTGAGCGTCGGGAGCAATCGGCTGACCGAACTCGTCCTCGGCGTAGGTAGGCTCTTCATACTCGATGGTGTTGCCGTAGTCGTTTTGCTGTTGGGCCGCGGCATACTCCGCTGCTGCGCGCGCCATCTCCTCGGCACGACGCTTCTGCTCCCCAAAATAGGTATCGAACGGAACATCGTCGGGAAACTCGTTTTCGCCCTGGAAGGGAGCAACGTTGTCCATAACGCCGAGCATAGCGGCGACAGAAGACTTGTTGCACACTGCGCCGGACGTATAGGGAAGCACAAAACGGTTAGAAATGATGTTTGCCGCGTTGGCGAGCGCAACGAGGGAAGCGAGGATCGCGACAATCCACAGCAGAACCTTGAGCGCGCCGGGGAGCGGCAGGATACGCAAGATGGCAACGGCAGCAGGGGCAACCGTGGCAACGGGCAACAGCTTGGCGATGAGCGCACGATACGAAGCATAGGGCTCGCGGGCGAGCAGCTCAGCACGGGGAGAGTCGTAGTGTGCGACAACGACCACCGGGCGGTTGCGCGGAGACGCGAGCGGGCCCGAGGCCTTGTGGTAGGCGATGACATTTTGGCTCACGCCCGTCTTGCCCAGGCGCGAAACCACGGGATGGCCCGTGCGCTCGAGCACGTAAAGAACGGCACCGACAATGGCCAGCAAGGTGCCGACCAAGCCGATGCCGCCGCCGATGCCCATCAGCAGGGCGCCGGCAAACGCAAGAATACCGGTAACGGCAAATGCCAACCTGCTGGGCGCCGGGGCATTGAACTCCTGAACCTCGGGATCAAAGCCGTGGTTGCGGAAGATCTGAGCGATATCCTCGGCAGCCAAGCGCTCTTCTTCGCTGCATGCCGGCGTGATGCCGGTGTTCTGCAGCAGGTGGTTAATATAGTTCTGGGTGTTCGCCATGTGCGCTCCACATCCATAATCCGGCAAATAGGCCCAATGCATGCACATTAGAACCGTATATAGTCGAAAGTATACCCCGAGCGAGCGCAAACGACCGAATTCGGGCCATCTTAACGCCCCGAGCGGACAAGGATATAGCCTAATCTCCATATCGGACTAAAATCATGGCAGCAAACCACCTTCTCATGCGAGGACTCTATGACGGCAAGCGACGCGACCGCGACAATTAAAAAGGGGAATTCGGAGCCCAGTTTCGATAAAACGGCTCAGCGCATCCTCAATCTTTTCTTTGTGCTCAACAGCTCCCCCGAACCGCTGACGACCGAGCAGATCGTCTTGGATTCTGACTTGGGATATGGCTCGGGCAATATCGACTCGGATAAGCGCAAGTTTCGGCGCGATCGTGACAAACTGCTCGAACGCGGCATCTTAATCAAGGAGGTTCGCCCCGCCGGCGCGCAGGAGACCGAGGAAAGCTCATGGACAATCGACCGCGAGCACACGTTTGCGGCAGGCGGCCTCATCACCGCAGACGACGCCGATATCCTGCTCAACGCTATCGACCAGACAATAGCGGCCGGCTCATCCACTTTTGCCGCGCCGCTTGCCGATATTCGTTCCAAGATTGCCTACCTCACCGGCAGGACGACGGCGGACGAAGCACCGATCCGCCGCTCTCCCACCGTCGATGCGGTATGGAGCGCCTTTGCCGAGCGATGCGCACTGCGATTTTTATATCAGAACGGACGCGGTGAGCAGAAAGAGCGTACCGTCTGCGTCTACGGCATGTTCGAGCGCGAGGGCGTTGCGTACTTCTGCGGCCTCGACAATGCCACCGACGACATCAGGACATTCCGCTGCGACCGTATCGTTCGCGCTTGGCGTCCTTCGAAGGCCTACGCCATCCCTGCAGACTTCAATCTCAACGACTACCTGTTCTTTGAATTCGATTTTGCCGACCGCCCGCCCGTTGCGGCTACGTTCTCGTTCGCCCCGCAGACGCAGATCGATATGATCAACGGCCTCACGCGCGGGCGAGGTGAGCTCGCACACACCGATTCGGGATGGACTTGGACCGTTGACGTGCGCGATCTTGAAGCCGCCGCCTCATTTTGCATGGCCCACGCCATGGACGGCATGAGGCCCATGGCCCCCAAATCGCTCAAGCAGGCGTGGAACCACCTCATTGAAAGGACGGTGCACGAGCATGCCCGTGCGTAAACTCACCAGCGAGCAGAGGCTCTCGCGCGCCATCGACATTATGGAGGCCCTCTACGCCGCCGGCGAGAGCGGCATGACACGAACCGAGATTTGCAGTCGCTTTGACATCACGGGGGCGTCGCTCGACGAGATTCTCGAGATCGTCTCGACGCTCGCGGACCGAGAATCGGGTGCGCGTATCATCTGCGAATGCCACGGCGAGCGCGTGGTCCTCACCGGTGACGCCGGGCGTGTACTACCGCTGCGCCTGAGTGCCGCCGAGGGCGCTGTGCTCAACCACGAACTTGAATCGTTGGGGATCGAGCCCCAGGCGGCGGCTCGAATTCGACATGCTCTTCTACCCGAAGAGCTCGGCTATAACCAGCACGTCTTTGACACCGTCAACCACGGGTCGCACTGGCAGCAGCTGAGCTGCGCCATTCAGGACGGTGTTCGCTGTCGTATCTCGTATCGCTCGATGGACGATGCGCGGCCACGCGAGCGCCTGGTCGACCCCTTGCGCATTACAGCAAACGGCGACCAAACATATCTGATTGCCTGGGACATCGCGGTCGATGAGCAGCGCACCTATCGCATGGATAAAATCGAGGGACTCGCCTTGACGGAAGACTCCGTCGTGCCTCACGCACCGGACGTTGCATCCCTCCACGATTCCCTTGCCCGGACGCAGCGTAGCGCAAAGCTCTTGATGCCATTCGATATGGCGGAGCATCTGGACTGGGCCGGCATCACCCTAATCGAACGCAGCGGGACAGACATGGCAACGGTAACCGTACATTACGGCTCCGAGCGTTGGCTGCTGAGCCAGATAATCGCAGCGGGCGGAGCCATCCGCATCTTGGATGACCCCGCCCTGTCAAAGCGTCTGTGCGATATGGCAAAAACCCTCGTCTGTCCGCTTTAGCGCCGCCGCTCGTGGCGTGCACGCCACAGCTGTAGATAGTGCCCGATCTGCGCCGATTCGATGCGCTGGTAGGAGCTCGTGGGCAGCGACGTTAAGAACTTCTTTCCGTAGCCCTTCGTCACCAGGCGCGGGTCGGCCAGAATCAGCACGCCGCAATCGGTCGACGAGCGGATAAGGCGGCCGGCCGCCTGCTTGACCTCGAGCACTGCCTCAGGCAGCGAATAGCGCGCCCAAGCGCGGTCTTCGCGCAGGTTGCGCTCGCACGAGAGCGGGTCCGTGGGGCTCGAGAACGGCAGCTTGGGAATGATGACGCAGCGCAGCGTCTCGCCGCTGGCGTCAAACCCCTCCCAGAAGGCCTTAAGCGCAAAAAGCGATGAGGTTGGCTCGTTGATAAACCGGTCGCGCAGGCGACGAGGAGATGAGTTGCGCTGCTGGCAGTTGAGTTCCAGGCCCGCACGAGCCATCTTGGGCTCGACGCGATCGTACAGCTCCTCCATGTCACGCCTGTTGGTGAACAGCGTGAGCACCGAGCCGCCCATGGCAAGATGAGCGTCGACCAGCACGCGCTCGAGCGCCGTAAGATAGCTCTCACGATCGCGCGGATCGGGGATATCGCCCGCAACGACTACAGCCATGTTCGAATCGAAGTCGTAGCTCGAGTCCAAGTGCAGCGATGAGGATGTTGAAGCACCGATGCGATCGAGGCCGACCGCATGGTTAAAGTGTTCAAAGCTTTTGGACACCGTCATGGTCGCCGAGGCAAAGATAGCCGTGTGAACCTCGGGCAGCCACTCGGTTGCCAAGGCCTCGCCAATATCGATGCGCTCCGCGGTCATCGACTCGCCGCCGGCACGCAGCCTGCGATTGACCTGCAGCGAATACACGTAGTGTTCATCGGTGCCGTCAATGATGAGCTTGAGGTTCTCGGCCAGCTCGTGCAGGCGGCGCGAGATATCACCCAGGTCGACAACAACCTCGGGCTTGTCGGCGGCGACGGCTTGTACCAGCGCGTCGACGCTCTTGTCAGCTTGTTCCAATGTGCCGATGGCAGCGTAGGCCGACTGTAAGAAATCATGCCAGTCGTCAGATTCGCGCAGCTCGGGGCCAATCCATAGATTGGCATTGTCATAGCCCCCACGGGCACGGCGACCGAGCTCGCGAACGCCATCGAACACGCCGGCGATCGCCATGCTCGCGCGCGCAACCGTCGACGTCGCCTTGGCAGTAAGGCCCAGATAGAGCGTAGAGCCCTCGGAGGTTGCCAAATCACGGGAAACCTGGCTTAGCGCGCCGGTGCTCGAGCCACCCAGACGCTCAAACAGAACGCGTGATTCGTCCGCCGACACCACGCGCGCCCATTGACGGCGTGCCTCGCGCTCGATGGAGTGGGCCTCATCGATCACCCAGTGACGGATCGGAGGCAAGATTCTGCCCTCGGCCGCAACATTGCGGAACAGCAGGGAATGGTTGGTGACCACCACATCGGCATGCGCCGCGCGACGGCGGGCGCCGTGGACCAGGCATTTATCGGGGAAAAACGGGCAGAGGCGACGGGCGCACTCGCGCGACGCCGTCGTAAAGTCGGGACGGTTGACACTGCGCCAGCGAATGCCGAGCGAATCGAGGTCGCCATCGGCCGACTGACACACGTACGCCATGATGACCGCGACTGCCGTAAGCGTGTCGGCAGGATCACGCTTGGTCGTAATTTCGACTTGGCCACGGCTCATGCGCTCAAGCTTACGCAAGCATGGATAGTGGTCATAGCCCTTGAGGGCGCAAAACGATAGGCCTCCGTCCAGCTGCTCGGCAAGTTTGGGCAGCTCATGATACATGAGCTGGTCGGCAAGATTATTCGATTTAGTCGCGATACCAACCGTGATGTTGTTGCGGCGCGCGGCCTCGGCAAAAGGCACTAGGTAAGCCATCGATTTGCCGACGCCCGTCCCCGCCTCAATCACGCGATGCGTTCCCGTAACGAGTGCGTCACGGACCTCGAGCGCCATCGCGATTTGCTCATCGCGCGGCTCGTACGTGGGATACATGCGATTAACCAGGCCGCCCGGCGCATAGTCCGCCTCGATTTCCTCGCGGCTCGGCATCTTAAGGACCGGCAGCTCGTCCGCATCGACGCGATCATCGGCCCGATCGGCCTTGAGCACGTCGACGCGGGCGGCGCTGAGAGAGAAGATGGAACCGGGGTTCTGTCCCGCCAAGAACGAGAAGATGGGACGATAGGACCAGGGCACGTCGGGGTGCATGTCGGCCAGGCGCGCCATTAAGCCCTGAGGCAAGTCGTTGAGCGCCACGAGCAACACACGCCACACGCCACACAGGGCGTCGACATCGGCGTTGGCGCGGTGCGACACCGAGTCGCAGCCAAACAGGTCGGCCATGAAAGACAGCTTGTGAGAGGCCAGGCGCGGAAGCGCGATGCGCGACAGTGCCAGCGAATCGATCCAGATGTCGCTGACGTTGACACCGCCCTTGACCGACTCGATAAACGAACGGTCGAAGGTGGCGTTATGTGCGATCACCGGGCATCCACCGACAAAATCGTCGAGAGCGGCCACGGCCTCGACAGCCGATGGGGCATCTGCCACATCGGCATTTGTAATGCTCGTGAGCTTGGTTATCTCGGCGGGAATCAGCTGCTTGGGATGCACGAAGGTATCGAAGCGATCGACAACCTCGCGGCCAGAAAGGCGGGCCGCCGAGATCTCGATAAGTTCATTGTCCTGCACCGAAAGACCTGTGGTCTCGGTATCGAGGACGATAACGTCTTCCTCGATGAGGCCAAACGATTGGGTTTTGGCGCGCTCGGCAAGCGTGGCATAGGAGTCGATGACAAACTGCGGCGTTCCTGACGAAACCGCGTCCTCGATTAGCATGCAATGCCCGCTCGACGAAGACCCATACGGATCAGGCTGTCACAGACCTGCGGGAACGTCATGTCATCGGTGTGGCGGATTTCATCCGGATACAGCGACGTATCGGTCATGCCGGGAATGGTATTGGTCTCGAGGATAACGGGGCCGTCCTCGCTCACGATAAAATCGCTGCGCGAGATGCCCAGGCAACCGAGCGCCTTATGGGCAGCACAGGCGAGCTCCTGGGCACGAGCGTAGTTCTCGGGTGAAATCTGCGCCGGAATGCGATGGATATCCGTGGGGTCGACATACTTCACGTCCAGATCGTAGAACTCGCAGTCCTCGGGCTTGCGGATCTCAACGATCGGCAGGGCGCGCACGTCATCCTCGCCATACACGCCGACGGTGATCTCGGTACCCTCGATGCACTTCTCGACCAGCACCTTGTCGCCGTACTCAAACGCCTTGGCGATTGCCGCAGGCAGCTCAGAGGGCTCATGGACCAGGGAAATGCCATAGCTGGAACCGTTTACGGCCGGCTTCACAAAGCAGCGCTCGCCACAAACCTCGACGATATGATCAATATCGACTTCATCGCCCGCCTCGAGCGCGAGGCCGGGGGCAATGGGAATGCCCGCCTTGGCGTACAGGAGCTTCGAGACCTCCTTGTCGGCACCGCAAGCGCTGGCAAGCACGCCCGAGGCCGTGTAGGGGATACCCAAGGTCTCCATGGCACCCTGCACGGCGCCATCCTCACCGCCGGCGCCGTGCATGGCGATAAACGCCACGTCAAAGCCACCGGTCGCCATGGTTACCATAAAATCATCGGCAGCCGTGTCGAGCAGCTCCACCGAGGTGTAGCCGGCCTCCTTCAAGGCCGCCACGACGTTCTTTCCCGAATTGAGCGAAATCTCGCGCTCAGCGGAATGACCGCCCGCCAAGACCGCTACGTGCATGTTCTCTAGGCTTTTACCCGGCATGGGCAGACTCCTCCTCTATAATTTCTGCAGCTGATACCATATTGTAGCGATACCCTCTACGTTTCCCCAAAATCGAAAGGCTTCCATGAATCCCAGGACTAAATCTCAGGACATTCGCGACTTGAGCCAAAACGATATTCGCGAGCTTGTGGCCGAACTTGGCCAACCCGCCTTCCGCGCAAAGCAGCTCATCGAATGGGTCTTTGAGAAGAACGTTTGTTCGTTTGACGATATGACCAACCTTCCCAAGGCTTTCCGCGAGCAGCTTAAAGAGGCTTTTGCCTTTGACACGCCGACTGAACTCACCAAGCAGGTTTCCAAAGATGGCTCTCGCAAGTATCTGCTCGAGTACCACGACGGCATTTCCGTCGAGACTGTCGGTATGCCCCGTCGTAACAAGCTTTCCGTCTGCGTTTCCACCCAGGCAGGCTGTGGCATGGGCTGCGCCTTTTGCGCTACCGGTCTCAACGGCCTCAAGCGCTCTCTGACCGCTCAAGAGATCGTCGACCAGGTGTTGCACGTCTCGAATGATTTTGGCGAGCGTGCCACAAGCGTCGTTTTCATGGGCCAGGGCGAGCCTTTCGCCAACTACGACGAGGTTCTCAAGGCACTGCGCATCCTCAACGACCCCGATGGCATCGGTATCGGCGCTCGTCATCTCACCGTCTCTACCAGCGGCGTTATTCCCGGTATTCGCAAATTTGCCGACATCCCCGAGCAGTTCACGCTTGCCGTTTCCCTGCATTCCGCCATCCAGTCGACGCGCAATAAGCTCATGCCCGGTGTTAAGAAGTACACGCTGCTCCGCCTTCACGAGGCACTTCAGCTCTACACCGAAAAGACTGGCCGCCGCCCGACCTATGAATATGCCATGATCGAAGGCGTCAACGATACGAATCCCGAGATGCAGGCACTCTGCGACTTCTGCGAGGGAACGCTGTGCCACGTTAACCTGATTCAGCTTAACGACATCGAGGGCAGCCCGCTCAAGCCGTCGCCGATTCATAAGGTCGAGGATCTTCAGCGTCGCCTTGAGTCTCGTGGCATCGAGACCACAATCCGTAATTCTCGCGGCAATGATATTGATGCCGCCTGCGGTCAGCTGAAGCAACGTTTCAAGGTCCAGAAGAACGCATAGGGGAGTCTGCGTCCCATAACGTTTCATGTGAAACATCCGACAGCCCTGGTTGCAAATAATGCAACCAGGGCTGTTTCATTTCTATTCATGCTATTGGATTTGATTTACATAAGGTTAGTTATATGGCCAAAATAAGGGGTCCTTGTCTCCTAAATCAGACAGGGCCCACTTTAAAACTGGCAAATAATTGTTAGGTACCTAATAACCAACATTTTCCCACTGATGGTTAACCCAGTCTTGGTTAATCTTGGGATTCTTAGTCACCTGAGCAGTGCGCATAGCGACATCTTCGGTCATCACATCCATTTTTTTCTTAGATGTATCGACGATATCCTGAGCTCCGCGCAGCAGTCGACCGCGCAGTTCATCATCCGTCGCAATCTTATAACCAGCAAAAGCACCAGCGGCGACGGTGGTTGCAAACGCAATGACCGCGAGAACCTTACTCTTCATCCTGATCCTCCTGCCCAAATTGAATCATCTCGCCAAGGATACGGGAGAGCTCTTCTTCGTCTTTGAACTCGATTTCAATTTTGTTCTTGCCACGCGAGCTCTTCACACGAACATTCGTGTTGAAAACTTGACGAAGGACTCGAGCGGCCTTTTTGAATGACTGAGGTGTTGCTGGCCTCGGAGTCCTTGGCGTCTCTCCGGCAGAAAACAACGGAGCAAGATTTTCTGTCGCTCTAACGGAAAGACCTTCTGCAACAACCTTCTCAGCAAGTCGAATCCTGGCATCTTCATATGGAACTGCAAGAATCGCTCTCGCATGGCCCGCAGTAAGCTTGCCCTCGAAAATCATCTTCTGTACGACTTCGGGAAGATCTAGCAAACGAAGTGAATTTGTAATTGCAGAACGAGACTTACTGACAGCCTTTGATAATGCCTCTTGTGTCATACCGCTGGCATCAATGAGCTGACGATAACCCTTCGCCTCTTCGACGGGATTCAAATCAGAACGCTGAAGATTCTCGATAAGAGCAAGAGCGAGCATCTCCTCATCATTAACTTCCTTAATGATGACAGGCAGTTCCTCAAGACCAGCAAGCTTTGACGCCTGGTAACGGCGCTCACCAGCAATGATCTCATAGCCGTTTCCATGCTTGCGAACCAACAGAGGCTGCAAAACGCCATGTTCTTGAATCGACTCGCTCAACTCTCGAAGTTCGGTTTCGTTAAAGTGAATTCGCGGCTGATTAGGATTGGGAACAATATCCTCAATAGGCAGTTTAGTTTCAGATGCGGCATTTGAAGCCGATGCAGCCGAACCACCGGTCTCATACTCGGCCTCTGAGACCAAAGCATTGAGTCCACGTCCCAATCCTCCACGTTTCTTTGCATTAGGCACGCTTGATCACCTCTTTTGCAAGGTTCATATACGCTTTTGCACCCTTATTTTGAGGTGCATAGGTAATTACTGGTTCTCCAAAAGACGGAGCTTCGGAGATTTTAACCGTACGAGGGATCAGCGTCTTAAATGCCTTATCACCAAAGTACGATTGAACCTCCTCAACAACCTGATTCGACAGAGAAGTACGCGAGTCAAACATCGTCATTAGCACGCCATAGGTGTCTAAGCCCTTGTTCAGACGTGATTTCACCATCTTCATTGACTCAAGCAGCTTCGTAACGCCCTCGAGTGCGTAATACTCGCACTGAATCGGAATCAAAACGCTGTCTGCTGCGGTCAAAGCGTTGATGGTGAGCAAGCCGAGCGAAGGAGGACAGTCAATGAAAATAAAATCGAACTCGTCTTGAATGGGCTCAAGCAAATCTTTGAGGCGGGTTTCACGAGCAATTGCGCTTACGAGCTCAATTTCGGCGCCTGCAAGTTGAATTGTTGCCGGAATAACGAATACCTTTTTGCAATTTGTATCAAGAACAAGCGATTCTGCCGGCACGTCATTCAGTAATGCATCATAGATGCACTGATTAAGGTCTTCTTTTTCAATTCCAAATCCACTGGTGCTGTTTCCCTGCGGATCAAAATCGACAATCAGTGTCTTGCGTCCCTGTTCACCCAGTGCTGCTGCAAGGTTTACAGCCGTCGTTGACTTACCGACGCCGCCTTTTTGATTGATGATTGCAATAATACGCGTGTCTTTTGCGCTCTTCGAACGCTTAACGTCGCGAAATCCCACGGTCCCTCCTGGTGTGTATTAAAGCTGTCAAACGGAGGATGTTTCACGTGAAACATTCCGATTCGAAATCAACCGCCATGTTTCACGTGAAACACCGCAAGTTGTTAGTACCCATTATGTTTCACGTGAAACATCTAGGCAAGCGGATTCTTCTTTGCCATGCCATTTGCACGAGGCAATGAAACGGAAGCTGGATGACTCTTCTTAAGAACAATGAACTCCCTGTGGCCCAAGCCCTCAGGCAAATCGATTGCATCATTCAGAAGCAGAGTGAAGCCGCAGATCTTAGCTGCTGACATGCCAGTAGAAAGCTCCTCATCTGATGGATTGCCTTTCGTGATAACAAATAGCCCTCCATCTTTGAGGTACGGAGCCGCATACTCAACAAGAATCGGTAGAGGGGCGAGTGCACGAGCGGTTACGACAGAGAACTGTTTCTTATGGCTTCGAGCATATTCTTCAAGGCGATCATGGACTGCATGACCATTTTTCAATCCCAGAGCATAAGCAAAAGTATTGACAGCATCGACCTTCTTGCCAACAGAGTCAATATAAGTAGCTTTTCGATGCGTGGTTATCGTTAATGGAATACCAGGGAAGCCCGCACCTGTTCCCATATCGAGCAAAGCACCCTCAGGAGCCTTATTGATATAAGGGAGCAAAACAAGTGAGTCGAGGATATGAAGTACAGCAGCATCTTCTACGTTAAGAATACGAGTGAGATTGGTTGTCTTATTAGTTTCAAGAACCAAATCCAAATGCTGAATACATTTCCTTAGATCAGCATCATTTATATTCAAGGAATACTCTTTGCAATAGGAAGTTAGACGACTCAGTATCTCGTCAGCCTGCTGATCGGTGAGTACAAACAACAGAAGCTCCTTTCTGACAAAAATCAGTGTATCGAGAACTTTTGACAAAAAAGGGGACGTGGAAACCACGCCCCCTTAGCATAAACTCGAGTAAATTATCGAGCAACAATCACCACATGGCGATCAGGGTCAGAACCCTCAGAATGGGTATCAACGTCATCATTGCCTCGAAGCGCAATGTGAACCAGTCGACGCTCATAGGCATTCATGGGCGGAAGCGAAACACTCTTATGAGTACGGATGACACGCTCGGCGGCAGACTGAGCCATAGAGGCAACCTTGTCCTGACGACGGCTCTTGTAGCCCTCAACGTCAACCACAACCGGATACCTAAAACCAAGCTTGCGGCTCACCAGCAAAGAGAACATAACCTGAAGGGCATCAAGAGTACGACCATGACGGCCAATGAGAACAGCAAGATCAGGAGCCGTAACATCCAAAATCAGCTCGCCCTCGTCGCCCTCGTACTCATCAATAGGAGAGTTGGCGGCATCGAAGTGCGAAAGGATGGAACGCAGAATGGAAATCGCAACATCGGCAATGGTGTCGAGCTCCTCATCGGTCAGCTCTTCACCGGCCTTGTAGCGCTGTGCAATCTCGGGATAATCGCCCGCAATCTGCGGGGCAACCTCCTCAAGCATATCCTCGATGATCTCTTCAGACATAACGTACTCCAAAAGTTAGGTACCTAAATAAGATTGATATCCCGACTACTTCTTCTTGTGCGGACGCGGCTTCTTCTCGCGACGGGTAACCTCGACCTGCAGCGGAGCGTTCTTGAGGCGCTCCTCCTCATCGGCCTTAGCCTTGTCGATAACCTTCTGCGTCACGAAGATCTGCTGGACAACCTGCCAGGCAGAAGACACATCGTAGTACAGCAGAACGCCGACTGGCAGGCTCCAGCCCATCCAAAGCATCATGACGGTCATGACGACGGCCATCATGCGCATGCTCTGGGCCTGCTGACCGGTCTGATTGCGAGACATATACAGCTGCGGAATCAGGGTCAAGACAGCAAACAGAATCAGGCAAACCAGCGCAGGCAGCGCAACCATAAAGCCATCGGCAAAGGAAGCGCTCGGCGTGGTGGTCAGGTCGGGCAGGATGTTGAAGAACGAGAACGTGCCGTCGCTAAAGTAGTTCGGCAGGTTACGCAGCAGCGTAAATAGGGCGAACAGGACAGGCATCTGGATCAACAGCGGCAGGCAACCAGCCATGGGGTTGAACTTGTTCTCGCTGTAGAACTTCTGCATCTCCTCGGCCTGACGCTGGGGATCGTCGGCGTAGCGCTCCTGGATCTCGAGCATCTTGGGCTGCAGCACCTGCATACGGGCCGTCGACTTGGTCGACTTGAGCATGAGCGGCGTCAGCAGCAGACGGATGATGACCACCAGGATGATGATGGACAGGCCCCAGTCGACCGCAAAGGTCTGGATGAGCTTGAGCAGCTCGAAAAGGATGTTAACAATCCAATCCCACATGTAAGTTTTCCTCCGATAGCGAGTGCCCGCTAGGGCACAGGGTCATAACCGCCGACGTGCAGGGGATTGCAGCGAGCGATGCGCCTCACGGCAAGCCAGCAGCCTCTCAAAACACCGTACCGCTCAATCGCCTGAATGGCGTATTGCGAGCACGTTGGGTAATAAATGCAAGCGTCAGGTAATAAGGGCGAAATAACCTGTTGATATATGCGAATAGGAGCGATGGCAACACGTCGCAAAACGTGATTGCTCATCGCTCCTCCCCGGCAACGCCGGCGCGTTTCATAAGCGAACGCAACGCCTTGTCCATCTCCTGCGGCGAGGAAATCCTCGTCTTGGGAGTCGCGAACAAGATGATGTCATAACCCGCAACGGGAAATCCGCAGCTGCGGGCGGCCTCGCGCATCACACGCTTAGAACGGTTGCGCACGACTGCACAACCGAGCCGTTTAGCACCAACGAAGGCGACCCTTCCGGAGTCGCCTTCGCCAACCGATTCACATATGGTCATTCGAATCAGAGGGTGATTGAAACGACGCCCCTGACTGAACACATGCTCGAAATCTTGCCGAGACTTAATAGTCTTCATGCGAGATGTGTGTATCGCTGCTAGACAGTGAGACGCTTGCGGCCCTTGGCGCGGCGACGGGCGAGCACGGCACGACCACCCTTGGTGGCCATACGGGCACGGAAGCCATGGGTCTTGGCACGCTTACGCTTATTAGGCTGATACGTACGCTTCATCTTAAGTTCCTCCTGCTGCATTTCGAGTGTCCGCGGGAGCGCGGACGCAGATATAGACACGTGAGCTTGAAGATTGTAGGGAAATCAATGTTCAAATGTCAAGAAATCAAAGGTAAAAGGTTGCAAAGAGTACACGGTTCCCCCATAAGCAGAACCGGCATTTGAGGCAGCAGGCAACTTTTCACGAAATTTCATCGAGTTTTCAACAGGTCGTGTTGGAAATGTTGAGAACTTTTCGTCCGTTTTCCAAAGTTTTCAACAGGTTTTGAAAACTTGTCGAAAGATGAGAAACATTGCGCGGTGAGCTACTATTTGTTCAAAACCTTTTGAAAGATTGCGAGCGGCATGTCTGACGACTTCTACACCATGGTCGATTCCGGTGACCCGGCACCCGACAACGAGCACATCACCGGCGTGCGCGAAAAACGCAACGAGGGTGAGCAGGACACCGCACAAGCACCAAAAGCCATGTATGCAGCGCGCATCGCGGTCTACGATGACATGCTGTCGACACCGCGTGTCATCGTCATCGAACCGCAAGACGTCCGTACCTACTTGGAAGAGACAACCAACACCGTCTACCAGTGCATGAAAGAGCAGGGAGGACGCATCTCGCTGATGGTTATCCGCGAGATTGTCGAAAACTTTATCCACGCGCATTTTGCAGAGCCCATCATCTCGATTCTCGACGGTGGCGATACCATCCGCTTTGCCGATCAGGGTCCGGGCATCGACGACAAAGAGCGTGCCTTCGATTTTGGCGTAACCAGCGCAAACAGCAAGATGAAACGGTATATCCGCGGTACCGGAGCCGGGTTTCCCATGGTACAGGAGTACTTGGAAAACGCCGGCGGCGCCGTCTCCATCGAGGACAACATGGGCAACGGCACCGTCGTGACGGTAAGTCTGAACCCCAAGCGCGTGCAGGAAATCGAGCGTGCCGGCGGGCGAGGGGCAGCCGTGCGACCCGAAGCAGAACAGCAGGCATACCCCCTAACCAACACGTTTGCACAGCAGCCCGCGGCGCAGCAGATGCAACAGCCTGGAAGTTTTCCCATGCAAGACCCCCAGGCACCGCTGGGCAACGCAATGCAAAACATGCCGGAGGGCATAGGCTCGGCAGATCTGGACACAGGCACCGTGCAGCAGGCGGCAGCCATGTCAAACGCCCCGCAAATGGGCTATCAACCGTACCCGCAAGGGTATCCTCCCCAATATATGCCGCAGCAGGGATACGCCCAGCCGTATCCCCAACAGTATCCTCAGGGATACCAGCAGCCGTACCAACAAATGCCCCAGGCGCAGTACAACCCATGGGCCCAGCAGATGCCTCCGCAGCCTTATCAACAGTGGCCGCAAAGTTTTCAACAGCAGCTGCTGCCCATGCAGAGTTCTCAACGACCAGCAGCTCAAATGATGTATCCTAATGCGGCGAATCAATATGCACAGCCGCAGCAAAACGTATTTGTGAGCGAGCGCGGCGAAGCGGCGCTGGGCTATCTGGCTCAAAACCAAGAGTGTGGCGCAACCGACCTGGCACGAGCGTTTGGAAACTCAGCGCCCACGTGGTCGCGAACGCTCAACGACTTGGCGCAGGCCGGCTTGGTAATCAAACATGGCCAGAAATATCATCTGACCGAAATAGGCAGCGCTCGCGTGCGGGCCCAAAGTTAAGGAACGGGAGAAACAGTGGACGAGGAAGCAAGCATCATCCTGGGAGATGCCATCGCCTTTTGTCAGCGCGACGGCCAAGATGCACGCCTCATCAATATGCTGGGACAATCGCGCGCCGTGAGTTTAACCGAGGACACTCTGACGATTGAGGCACCTTCACGCTTTGCCATCGCTCAGCTCAAAAAGCATCAGCCGACCATCGAGGCGTACCTAGAAGAAATCGCCTTTGCACCGATTGCGCTCAATATCGTGGCACCGCAAGGCGCCTCGACAAATACGGCCCCGGACGCTCACCCGGTAGCGACCGCCACCGCAGCGGCAACGCCGGTGCCCGAGCCTCGACGCGACGATGTTTCCCGTGAAACCATGGCGCCGCAGCCGGCTGCTTCGTTCGCACCGGCGGTAGAGCCAGTCCCCTCGCCCATCCCGACCGCCACGCATATGCCCGTCGCACACGAGGCGACACCCGGCGAGGAATCGGGCATTGCAATCAAAAACACGTTGTCCGCCGACGATTTCCGCCGCATGATGACCCAAATGAACGGCAGGCCACCGGCGAAAAGCGCGAGTTCGTCCGCAGCGCCGGCAGCACCTTCGGCGGCGGCCCCGGCGGCAGTCGAGAAAAACGCGGACGGGGCGCCCCTCGCAGCGAATTCGAAATTCACGTTTGAAAACTTCGTCTTCGGACCGGAGAACAGCCTTGCCTACCGATCGGCACTCAAATTCGCCATGCTTGCAGACACGCCCGGTACCTGCACGTCGCTGTTCATCTACGGCAAATCGGGCCTGGGCAAGACGCACCTGCTGCTCGCCATCAAAAATGAGCTGGCAGAGAAATCGCCCGAGATCAAGGTGAAGTACGCCAACTCGCAGGCGTATCTGGACGACTTGATGACGGAATTCGACCGCCAAAAGAAGAGCAACGCCCCCATTATGCAGGCGTACCACGGCGTCGACGTGCTTATCATCGATGACATCCAGAACATCATTGGCAAGCGCGCGAGTGTGGATTACTTCTTCCAGTTGATGGACGAATTTATCCGTAACAACAAGAAAGTCGTGATCGCCGCCGACCGCGCCCCCAAGGACCTTAATATGGATGAGCGCCTGACCAGTCGCTTTAATGCCGGTCTGCTGTGCCTGGTGGCGGAGCCCAGCTACGAAATGAAGTACAAGATTTTGCAGCGTTATTACGAGAACACGATCGCCGCCGCACCCGAGGCGGGCAACGACTCGTTGCTGGCGGCCTACGGGGGCGACGGCGGACATCTGACCGACGCGCACTTTAAACACATGGCCGAGGTCTCGGGCACCAACATTCGCGAGCTCGAGAGCTTTTGCGAGCGCTGCGCCGGCGAGGCGGGCGACCGCGAGCGCGAGGGCGGGGAGCTCACCTTTGACGATATCGACGCCATCGCCAGCCAGTACTTCGACACATCGGCCAAAAAGATCAACGTCCAGACGGTTCAGTCCGTCATCGAAGAGCAGTACGGCGTGACGCACGAGGAGCTCATCGGCCCGCGTCGCAACGCCAATATCGCCAAAGCACGCCATATCGCTATCTACCTGGCCATCGAGATGTGCGAGATGACGACCACGGCGGTGGGCGCCGAATTTGGCAACCGCAACCACTCGACCGTCAGCACGAGTTACAAAAAGGTCCAGAAGATGATCCAGGAAGACCGCACCGTCACCGAAGACCTCAAGTCGCTGCGCGATAAAATTACACTGCGCTCGTAGGGAAATAGAGACACCTGTTGAAAACTTGTCGAAACCACGGGCATAAGGTGTCTAAAACCCAACCCGCGGTGATGAAAAGTTTTGCGCAGGTTTTGAACGTGGAAAACCACCCCTGTTGCACACAGGTTGCTGTCGATTCTCTTTCCGGGTCTGACCTGCGTCTTAGGGAGTAATCAACAGTTTCGTCAGTGCTATTACTATTATTAAGATATTTATATCTATAGAAAGGTATTAAAAGATGAAGTTCACCGTCAGCCAGAGCTCGCTTACACAAGCCATCGGCGTCGTTATGAAGGGTGTCGCTTCGGCATCCACCCTTCCCATCCTGTCGGGCGTGCTCGTTAAGGCCCAAGACGGCATCTTGGAATTCCAGACCTCTAACTACACTATCTCGATCCGTCATCGCATCGCGGCGCATGTCGAAGAAGAGGGCGAGATGGTTATCCCCTGTAAGATGCTCTCCAATATCACCAAGACCCTCCCCGATGCCCCGGTCACCTTTGAACTGTCCGAGCGCCAGGTGCTGATTGGTTGCGAGAAGAGCTCTTTTAGGCTGAACACGCTCGATGCCAATGACTTCCCCGAGTTTCCGGCCTATGCCATCGAGAGTGCCGTGGAGCTGCCGACCGATGTCTTGTCCGAAATGGTCGGCCGCGTGTGGCGCGTCACCTCGACCGACAAGGCTCGCCCCATCCTGGGCGGCGTGCACATGAAGGTCGAGAACAACACCGTACGCCTGGTGGCGACCGATTCCTTCCGCTTGGCCGTGTGCGATACGCAGGTCGAGACCTCGACCCTCGAGGGCTCCTTTGAGCTCAACGTTCCGGCTGACGCCTTTAACGACGCGCTGAACATCATGGCCAGCCAAGCGACCATCATGATCGGGGCTACCGACACCCAGGTCGTCTTCGAGGCCGGCAACACCACCTACGTGTCGCGCCGCATCGAGGGCGTGTATCCCAACTACAAGCAGCTCATCCCCGATTCGTGCGTGACGAGCGTCAAGATCGACGTCGCCGCCTTTAACGCCGCCCTCAAGCGCGTGGCCGTTATCGCGAGCGCCAACCCCGCCGTCAAGTTCGAGATCGATGTCGAGAACGGGCAGATGGGCCTGTCCTCCATTTCCAATGACCAAGACCTTGCGCAGGAGACGATCGATGTCGAGGCCGAGGGCGAGTCGGGTACCATCGCCTTCAACTACCATTACATCTTCGGCTGCCTCAATGCCCTGTCCAAGGAGAAGGAGATCACGCTGGAGCTCAAGAGCTACTCGCAGGCGGGCATCTTCAAGTCCTACGACAAGATCAACTACCTGTACCTGGTCATGCCGGTCCGCATCTAGCGCTGCGCCATGACCATGTTCGCCCGCGATCTTTCCGTCGCGCACTACCGCAGCTTCGATAGCTATCGCCTTGCCCTGGACGAGGGCGTGACGATACTCGCGGGACCCAACGCGGCGGGAAAGACCAATCTCATAGAGGCGCTGCAGCTGCTGACGAGCGGCGCCTCGTTTAGGCATTCGACCGCAGCCGAGCTCGTCCATGACGGCGTGGGCTCGTGCAAGATCGAGCTGAGGCTCGAGGGCGACGGCCGCGTGCTTGATATGGGATTGAGCGCGGAGGACGGTAAGCGCTCGTTTAGTCGCAACGGCAAGAGATGCTCTGCCGCCGGTGTGCGCGGGGTTCTGCCGAGCGTGCTGTTTTGCCCCGACCATCTGGACATGGTTAAGCGAGGCGCCAGTGTGCGCCGCGCCGCCCTTGATGACTTTGGCATGCAGCTGAGCGCACGCTATGCCGATCTTGCGAGCACCTATGGGCGCTGCGTGACCCAGCGTAACGCCTTGCTCAAGGAGACCTGGTGCTGTCGCGAGATGCTCGGCGCGTGGAACGATTCGATTGCCCGCGCGGGCTCGGCTCTGCTCGTGCACCGGTTGGCCCTGCTCGACCGGCTGGCGGGCCATGTGCACACTGCCTACGGGCAAGTGGCGTCAGGCGAGGCCGCCAACGTGACCTATGCGTCCACGCTGGGGGATTTGCCCCAGGTCGAGGATCGCGAAGAGCTGAAGGGTTGGGCGTACGAGCGCATGCTGGCCGCCCTTGACGAGCATGCCGACGAGGAAATTCGCCGCGGCGTGACGTTGGTGGGACCGCATCGCGATGAGATCGAGTTCACCGTGGCGGGTCGCTCCGCCCGTTCATTTGCCAGCCAAGGACAGCAGCGCACGCTGGTGCTGTCCTGGAAGGTGGCCGAGGTGGCCGTGGCTCGCGATGTCCTGGGCACCGCCCCGCTGCTGCTTCTGGACGACGTGATGAGCGAGCTCGACGGCGAGCGTCGCGGCGCTTTCCTGCGGCTGATCGGCGATGATATCCAGACGGTCATAACTACGACCAACCTGGGGTACTTTACCGATGACCTGCTTGATCGAGCCAAGGTGGTGAGCATGGGTGAGACGTGCTAATTACGAGCGCGAGAGCGAGACAGTCGCCTTCAGTGGATTTTTGAACGCAGAGCGCCAGCGCATCCTGGCGTCCGCGACCCCCGAGCGCCGTGCGCAGATGGAGGCTGCCGAGGAGTCGCGCACGGTCTATCGCGCATGGAACGCGGTGTGCTCGGGCACGCGCGAGGGACGGCATGTGACGGGGCTGCGCTACCTGCCCGAGTCCAATGAGCTGCTGGTGTATCTCGACTCGCCCTCGTGGACGCAGGAAATGACGCTGTTGCGCGAGATCATCCGTGCGCGCATGGAGCGCGCCGGTGCGCATGTGGACGGCCTGGTGTTCAAAACCACCGCGCCCGGTCACACGTCGCCCGCCGCCAAGGAGCGCCTGCGCCCGGCGACGACCGAGCGACCGCCGGCCCCGCACGCCGACCTAAGTGAGGCCGAGCGTGCCGAGATCGAGCGCCAAGTGGCGCCCATCGAAGACCAAAAACTGCGCGAGGCCCTCGAGAATGCCATGAGAGCCAGCGCCGAGTGGGCCAAGGGCGTGCAAAGCAAAAAAGAGCCTTAAATCGCATCTGGTGGCCTTGTAGAGCCAAATACCCTCGTTCCCGAGGGTATTTATTTACGATAAACTAGTAAGGCTGTACACATTTTCTTGACTGAAGGAGGACGTGTGGCAAACGAAAACGATTACGATGGCGGCGAGATTAAGATTCTCGAAGGTCTCGAGGCCGTTCGTAAGCGCCCGGGCATGTATATCGGCTCGACGAGCGCCAGCGGTCTGCATCACCTGGTGTGGGAGATCGTTGACAACTCCGTCGACGAGGCCATGGCCGGTTTCTGCACCGAGATCCAGGTGACGGTCCACGCCGACAACTCCATCACGGTCGTCGACAACGGGCGCGGCATCCCCGTCGACGAGCACCCTGTTAAAAAGATCCCGACGCTCGAGGTCGTTATGACGATCTTGCACGCCGGCGGTAAGTTCGATAACTCGGCCTATAAGGTCTCGGGCGGCCTGCACGGCGTGGGCATCTCCGTCGTCAACGCACTGTCCAAGCGCGTGGTCGTTCAGGTTCGTCGCGATGGCAACACCTACGAGATGGAGTTCTCGCGCGGCAAGACCGTCAAGAAGATGGAGGTCGTGGGCACCTCGGATTCAACGGGCACCACCGTCACCTTCTGGCCCGACGACGAGATCTTCGAGACCTGCATCTACGATTTCGATACGCTGCACAACCGTCTGCAGGAGACGGCGTTCCTCAATAAGAACCTTAAGATTGTGCTGACCGACGAGCGCGAGGCGACTCCCCACGTGGAGGAGTTTTGCTACGAGGGCGGCATCATCGACTTCGTCAAGTTCCTCAACGAGGGCAAGGACGTCCCCGAGGCCTTTAAGGAGCCCATCTACATCGAGGGCAAATCGGATCCGGACGCGCCTGTGACCAAGATGGGCGAGGTCGAGGTTTCCCTGCAGTGGAATAGCGGCTACGGCGAGAACGTCATGTCGTTCGCCAACGACATCTACACTCCCGAGGGCGGCATGCACCTTGAGGGCTTCCGCACCGCGCTCACTCGCGTGATCAACGACTACGCGCGCAAGCAGAACCTGCTCAAGGAAAAAGACGCCAATCTGACCGGCGACGATGTACGCGAGGGCCTTTCGGCCGTTATCTCGGTCAAGCTGCCCGATCCGCAGTTTGAGGGCCAGACCAAGGCCAAGCTCGGCAGCTCCTATATGCGCGCGCTGACGCTCAAGATCGTGACCGACGGCCTTGCCGATTACTTGGAGGAGCATCCCAAGCCCGCCCGCGAGATCGTCAAGAAGGCGCAACAGGCCTGCAAGGCGCGCAACGCCGCCCGCAAGGCGCGCGAGGCGACCCGCCGCAAGAGCCTGCTCGAGACGGCGTCCCTGCCCGGTAAGCTCGCTGACTGCTCGGTGCGCGATGCCGAGCTGACCGAGCTCTTCATCGTAGAGGGCGACTCGGCAGGCGGTTCGGCCAAGGACGGCCGTCGCCGAGACATCCAGGCGATTCTGCCCCTGCGCGGCAAGATTCTGAACGTCGAACGCGTTGGTGACCATCGCGCGTTCTCGAGTGACACCATCCAGTCGCTGATTACCGCGATCGGCTGCGGCGTCACGACGAGCGCCGGCGACGGCGGCGACTTCGATATCACCAAGGCGCGCTACCACAAGATCATCATCATGACCGATGCAGACGTCGACGGTGCGCATATCCGCATCCTGCTGCTGACGTTCTTCTACAAGTACATGCGTCCGCTGATCGATGCCGGCTACGTCTATGTTGCCTGCCCGCCCATCTTTGGCATTAAGGTGCGCAACAAGATCCACTACGTGTATCCCAACGGCCGCCAGCCCGAAGACGAGATCCTGCGCGACACCATCCAGAGTCTGGGCCTGAACCCCGACGACAACGACGAGGACGGCAAGGCCAAGGACGGCAAGATCACCAAGAAACGCAAGGGCTATACCGTCCAGCGCTACAAGGGCCTGGGCGAGATGGACCCCAAGCAGCTTGCCTCGACGACGATGGATCCCAAGACCCGCATCCTGCAGCGCGTGTCGATCGAGGATGCCGTGGTGGCAGACCGCGCCGTGCGCGAGCTGATGGGTTCCGAGGTCGGCTATCGCCGCGAGTACATTGAAAAACACGCGCACGATGCGCGCTTCTTAGACGCCTAGGTTTCCCAGGCACCCCATCTTGCCCTTCAGGATTTCGGGCGCCGCACGCAAGGCGCGCGCCCTCATCCTTCAGGGCAACCTGGGGCACCTGGAAAACCTAGGAGGGTTATCCGGTGTTCCCGGTAATTCGTCTCCGTGGCAGGGAACTAATGGACCACGCAAACCATGAGGAGGTAACGTGGCAGACGATATCAACAATAACGAGGGTATGGGCGAGGCCGGCGATGCCGGTATGCCCGATGATCTGAAACGCCTGCTTGCCCGTGCTGAGCAGGGCGAGGACGGCGATCCGGACGCCTATAACCCCGATGCCGATGATGATGAGGAAGAAGACGACGACGGCGAGCTCGAGGAGAGCTTTGGCGAAGTCGACCGTGGCGCCTCTGCCGGCGAGGATATCAACGGCGGCCAGCTCCAGATTTCGGAGTTCGGCCGTGAGATGAAGCAGTCGTTCATCGAGTATTCGATGTCGGTCATCACGGCGCGCGCCCTGCCGGACGTGCGCGACGGCTTAAAGCCGGTGCACCGCCGCATCCTGTACGCGATGAACGAGAGCGGCATCTACCCCAACCGCCCACACAAGAAGTCGGCGTGGACGGTCGGCGAAGTTATCGGTAAGTACCACCCGCACGGCGATTTCGCGGTCTACGAGGCCATGGTTCGCCTGGCGCAGTGGTTCTCCATGCGCACGCCGCTCATCGACGGTCACGGCAACTTCGGCAACATCGATGGCGACGGCGCGGCGGCCATGCGTTACACCGAGAGCCGCCTGGCAAAGCCCGCCATGGAACTGTTGCGTGACTTGCAGAAGGATACCGTCGACTGGCAGCCCAACTACGACGAATCGCTCGCCGAGCCCGTGGCACTGCCTGCGCGCTTCCCCAACCTGCTGGTCAACGGCAGCCAGGGCATCGCCGTCGGCATGGCCACCAACATCGCTCCGCATAACCTCACCGAGGCGATCGAGGCCACCTGCTACCTGATCGACAACCCCGACGCCACCGTCGACGAGCTCATGCAGATCATGCCCGGTCCGGACTTCCCCACCGGCGCCATCATCATGGGCAGCGCCGGCATTAAGCAGAGCTACGAGACCGGCCGCGGCTCCATTACCGTGCGTGCCAAGGCACACGTGGAGTCCACCAAGACCGGTCGCAGCCGCCTGGTCTTTACCGAGATTCCCTACATGGTCAACAAGGGCACCCTGCAGGAGAAGATCGCCCAGCTCGTCAACGACAAGCGCATCGAGGGCATCTCGGATATGCGCGATGAGTCCAACCAGAAGGGTATCCGTCTGGTCATCGAGCTCAAGAAAGGCGTCATTCCGCAGGTCGTGCTCAACAACCTGTATAAGTACACCTCTCTGCAGACGACCTTTGGCGCCAACAACCTGGCGCTTGTCAACGGCGTGCCCAAATGCCTGAGCCTGCGCGAGATGCTGCAGCACTACATCGACCACCAGGTCGACGTCGTCACCCGCCGCACCCGCTTCGACCTTAAGAAGGCCCAGGCCCGCGCGCATATCCTCGAGGGCTACCTGATGGCCCTTGACCATATCGACGAGGTCATCAGCATCATCCGCTCCTCGCAGACCGACTCCGAGGCCAGCAGCCGCCTGATCGAGCGCTTTGGCTTTACGCCCGAGCAGACCACGGCCATCCTCGAGATGAAGCTGCGCCGCCTGACCGGCCTGGAGCGCGACAAGATCCAGGAAGAGCTGGACGGCTTGCGCCGCGCCATCGCCTACTACGAGGACCTGCTGGCGCACGAGGAGAAGATTCTGGGCGTCATCAAGGAGGAGATGCGCGAGATCTCGAAGAAGTTCGGCGACAAGCGCCGCACCGAGATCAGCCAGGTTGAGAAGGACCTGGATGTCGAGGACCTCATCGCCGACGAGGACATGGTCGTGACCATCACCCACACCGGCTACGTTAAGCGTATCCCGGTGGCTGCCTACCGCGCCCAGAAGCGCGGCGGCAAGGGCGTGTCGGGCGTCAACCTCAAAGAGGACGATGTCATCGATGAGATGTTTATCGCGTCCACGCACGAGTACGTGCTGTTTTTCTCGAGCAGGGGCAAGGTCTATCGCCTGAAGGTGCACGAGCTGCCGGTGGGTACGCGCCAAGCGCGCGGTACCGCGATCGTCAACCTGCTGCCCTTCGAGGAGGGCGAGAAGATCGCGAGCGTCATCAGCTGCCGCGAGTTCCCGGCCGACGAGTATCTGATGTTTGCCACCAAGAGCGGCATGGTCAAGAAGACCGTGATGAGCGCATACGACCGCAGCCGCCGCGACGGCCTGATCGCTATCAACCTGCGTGACGACGACGCGCTGCTGAACGTGCGCCGCGTGCGCGAGGGCGACAAGATTATCCTAGCCACCACCGCGGGCAAGGCAATCATGTTCTCCGAGGAGCAGGTGCGCGCCACCGGCCGCGACACCAGCGGCGTTCGCGGTATCGGCATGAAGGACGGCGTGAGCGTTCTGGGCATGGAAGTCACTAACGGCAACGGCGATCTGTTCGTCATCACCGAGCGCGGCTACGGCAAACGCACGCCGGTCGCGGACTACCCGGAGCAGAATCGCGGCGGCCAGGGCGTCTACACCATCCAAATGACCGAGCGTAAGGGTAACCTCGCGGCCATGAAGACGGTGGGCCCGCAGCACGAGCTGTTCATCGTGACGGAGGGCGCGACGGTCATTCGCGTCAAGACCGACGAGATCAGCCAGACCGGCCGCGCCACCCAGGGCGTCAAGATGATGACCGTCGACGACAACGACCGCATCTGCGCCGTAGCCCGCATGACGGCCGCCAAGGAGAAGCCCGAAGGCGAAGGCGCCGAGGCCGCAGCCGACACCGAAGAGGCCCCAGTCGACCTAGGCGACGGCAATGACATGCCAGAGGATCTCCTAGACGAGTAAGAGGCCCTAGCTGGTAGAAAATATCAGACCCCATATATCGGCGGTCGGCGCACTGCGCGCCGACCGCTTTTTTGAAAACTTTGGGACCCCATGGTCGCTGGGCTGGCGAGATGGTTTTGGTTTGTCGCGAGTTCCGCACGCAAAGAAGGCCACTTAATGTGGCCTTCGTCTTGCGCAGGACTGTCCGAGCAGCAAACCAAAACAATCTCGCCCAGCCGTCTGACACACCCCTCAAAGATTTTCAAAAAAGTTGTTGACGCGCGCGTAACGACTCGTCTAATATATCCCTTGCGCGATGGACCTGTAGCTCAGTTGGTTAGAGCGTCCGGCTGATAACCGGGAGGTCACAAGTTCGAATCTTGTCAGGTCCACCACTTTCTTTCGCAATAAACACCCCAGCGAGAGCCGAGTCGCCGCTGGGGTGTTTATTACTGTCTCCGTGGGGGTTTAGCTCAGCTGGGAGAGCGCGGGCTTTGCAAGCCTGAGGTCAGGGGTTCGATCCCCCTAACCTCCACCATGATGGACCTGTAGCTCAGTTGGTTAGAGCGTCCGGCTGATAACCGGGAGGTCACAAGTTCGAATCTTGTCAGGTCCACCATCAAAACCGTGAAGAGCCCTGGGGCGTTGCCTCGGGGCTTTTTTCTTACCTACTGAAAGTAGTCAAAAAAGCCCCGTCCCAAATTAACTACTTTGATTTTGTGTGCTGTGCGAAAGTTTGGGTAGTATAGCTATTCAATGCGGCGGGCTGCCGCGTGTTAACCGCTACGTACCGGAGGTGTTCCATGGTTCGCGTCGACATAGAGACCATCGTCATGGCCGCCGGTCCCGTGCCATCGCTTATCGTACTTCGTGAGCGCAGCAGCAAATCGGACTCGCCCGCGCCGCTGCGTTCCCTTTCCATTCAGACTGGTTCGTTTGAAGCTGCTGCCATCAGCCGCGGCATCGATAGCGGCCGCGCCGAGCGCCCGATTACCCATGACCTGCTGCTCGATACCGTTGACGCCCTGGGCGCCAAGCTCGAGCGCATCGAGATCGTTCGCGCCGAGCCGCCGGTGTTTTACGCGACGATTGTCGTACTGGCCGATGGTGACGAGCGCAAGATCGATGCCCGCCCCAGCGATGCCATCGCCCTTGCCGTGCGCAGCAATGCTCCCATGTTTGTGGAGGACGACATCATGAATCGCCTGGGCACCGTTTCTGCCCATGCCGAGGAAGTCGACGACGAGCAGGAGTTCGAGAAGTTCGACGAGTTCGTCCATACGCTCTCCCCCGATGACTTCTAAATGCGGGGCGTCCAGGTTGCGGAGCGTTCGCTGATGGCCGGCGGCATGTCGGCTGAGGCGGCCGCCATCGCGCGTGAAGCCCAGATGCGCTCGGAAGCATCCGAGGCGGCCCGCCTCGCCTATGTGACACAGGCCCGCACGCTTCGCGAGCGCCGCGGCTCGTTTATCAAGATGGTTGTCATCTCCGCCCTTGTCGCGGCAATCTGCTCGCGCCTTCGTGGTACAGTTGGTGCGCTTGGGTTTTCGATCTCTACGGGCCTGGTGATCTGGGGCGTGGTCGACGCGGTAATGCTGACCAGTCAGATCAAGGTGCTCGACAAGCGTGCGGTGGATATGATGCACGCCCGCGACGCTGCCGCCAAGATCGCTGCTGAGGCACAAGAACTGTAACGACGCCGGATTCGATGGGAAGGTCTAAAGATGGCACAGGATATGCAGGACGCCGGTAACGTCTCCGCCGAGCTCGACGCCATGGTGTGTGACCTGATTGGTGCGTTCTTGGACGACCTTGCCGCCGGCGAGAATCCGGGCGTAGTTGTGGCGATCGAGGACGCTGCTTCCAACCGTTATCTGGCGGCGCTCGATGAGGATGGCGAAGAGGCGTGCCTCGAGGCTGCCACCAACTTTATCTCCGAGCACAAGATGGGTCTTAAGGACGAGGGGCTGGGCCGCATCGCCCGTTACGCCATCGGCTACACCGGTTGTGTCGAAATTGACGGCGGCTATCACGACGCCCTGCTCGTGAGCTTCTTCGAAACCACGCTCGAGAGCGGTTTTTCGGCATACGTGCTGTATGAGGGCATGGGTGCCGGCGATGGTTTTATGTGGAGCGACCCTGAACCTGCAGGTGAGGAAACCCCTCTTATCTAAAATCGCTAAAATAAACGAGTTTTCGGTAAAAGGCTCAATATTCCCGCTGAGCGTTGTATCGCTGGGCGGGCCGCATACGCGTGCCGTTTGTATATGGATAGAAGATAGGGGAACTACATGCGCGTAGACAATCTGAGGAACATCGCCATCATCGCCCACGTCGACCACGGCAAGACGACGATGGTCGACAAGCTCCTGCGTGCCACGGACGCCTTCCGTGCCAACCAGCAGGTCGAGGACCGCGTCCTGGACTCTAACGACCAGGAGCGTGAGCGCGGCATTACGATTCTCGCCAAGAACATCTCTATCGAGTACAAGGACGTTAAGATCAACGTCATCGACACCCCGGGCCACGCCGACTTTGGCGGCGAGGTCGAGCGTGTGCTGCGTATGGCCGACGGCGCCCTGCTGCTGGTCGACGCTTTTGAGGGCCCCATGCCCCAGACCCGCTTTGTGCTGCGTCACGCTATCGACACCGGCCTTAAGATCATGATCGTCATCAACAAGATTGATCGTCCGGGTGCTAACCCCGAGAAGGCCTACAACGACTGCCTCGACCTTATGGCCGACCTGGGCGCCACCGACGACCAGCTCGAGTTTGCCATGGAGCACGTCATCTACGCCAGCGGCGTCAACGGCTTTGCCCGCCTCGATCCCAATGACGGCAACATGGATATGTATCCGCTGCTCGATATGATTATCGACGATATGCCCGCGCCCGAGGTTGATGAGAACGCCCCGCTGGCCATGCAGTGCGTGACCATCGACCACTCCAACTTCGTTGGCCGTATCGGCATCGGCCGCGTGTACTCCGGCACCATCCACCAGGGCGACCAGATCCTGGTCGTCAAGAACGACGGCTCCAGCGCCACCGCTACCGTCAAGCAGCTCTTTACCTTCGACTACCTGGGCCGCACCGAGTGCCAGGAAGTCGGCGCCGGCGACATCGCCGCCGTCGTGGGCATCGACCGCACCGATATCGGCGATGTTTACACCGACCCCGAGAACCCCGTCGAGCTCGAGCCCATCGAGATCGACCCGCCGACCCTGTCCATCGTCTTTGAGGCTTCGACCTCCCCGC
Source organism: Collinsella sp. OM08-14AT (assembly GCF_003438115.1). Taxonomy (NCBI): domain Bacteria; kingdom Bacillati; phylum Actinomycetota; class Coriobacteriia; order Coriobacteriales; family Coriobacteriaceae; genus Collinsella; species Collinsella sp. OM08-14AT. The sequence goes on along the minus strand of NZ_QSTE01000002.1, from coordinate 222,339 downwards.
TCGTCGGCCGTGACGGCGACATCGTGGGTGCCCGTCAGCTCAAGGAGCGCCTGTTCAACGAGGCCGAGAACAACGTGACCATGAAGATCGAGGAGCTCGAGGACAAGAGCGGCGTCGAGGTCTCGGGCCGCGGCATTCTGCACCTGTCCGTTCTGATGGAGTCCATGCGCCGCGAGGGCTTTGAGTTCCAGGTCGGTCGTCCGCGCGTTCTGTTTAAGAAGGACGAGAACGGCAACAAGATGGAGCCTGTCGAGCAGGCCGTCGTCGAGTGCCCGGACGAGTACTCGGGCAAGGTCGTTGAGGTCTTCGGCACCTCCGGTGGCATCATGACGAGTATGGATACCTCGGGCATCGTGACGCACCTTGAGTTTAAGATCCCGACGCGTGGCATCATGGGCCTTAAGAACCGCATCATGAACGTCACCCACGGCGAGGGCGTGTTCTACCACACCTTCCTGGAGTACGGTCCCTACGCCGGCGAGATCGGCAACCGTCAGAACGGTGCCATGATCTCCATGACCACCGAGAAGGCCGTTGCCTATGCCCTGGGCACGCTGCAGGAGCGTGGCCAGCTGTTTGTTGAGCCGGGCACCGAGTGTTACGAGGGCATGATCGTGGGCGAGCGCAGCAAGGCCGGCGACATGGTCGTCAACATCGCCCGTACCAAGAACCTGGGCAACCAGCGTTCCTCGACCTCCGATATTTCCGTGCAGCTGGTGCCGCCCCGCACCTTCTCGCTGGAGGAGGCGCTGGAGTACATCGCCGATGACGAGCTGGTGGAGATCACTCCCAAGAATATTCGCCTGCGCAAGCGTCTGCTCAATGCCACCGACCGCAAGAAGGCCGCCGTCCGTGCCGGTCAGGTCAACAAATAAGCGCTGGGGCTTATAACCGCCAATAAGAAAGGGCGTCGACCGCGATGGTCGGCGCCCTTTTTGGTGCAAGGGGGACAGGTTCGCTTGCACCACCACAAAGGTGCCTGTCCCCTTTGTGGTGGTTGGCAGCTAGGCGGTGGGGAGTTCCGGCGTATTAGCCGGCTGTTGCGACTTTAGGTGAGCGTTGCGCCAGATGATCTGGATAACATAGCCGAGCGTGAAGACAAAGGCCACGCCGCTGATGAAATCGCCTACGAGGGGGATTGCCGTAAGTGCACCTGCGATCACGCCGCCGGCGGCCGCCATGGCGTAGCGGTTCTGGCTGTGTCCGACCATGCGCGCGATCGCGCACCCTGCAAAGGCACTCGACACCAGCGCGATGCCAATAACACCGCACATGAGGGCTCCGGCAAGCGACAGACCAGCGATAGAGATAATTAGCAGTAGGACGGCGGGGACGATAGCAATCGTGCCCAGAAGACCGCTCACCCACAGGGGCATGGGGCGCTGGTGGAGCATGCCGGCGGCGCTGGCGGTTGCGCGCGGAAAGACGAGTTCGAGCAGTAGGGCGACAAAGCAGGCCGAGAGTGCCGCGGCGACGATACCGCCGATGACATCGTTAACGGTGGAAGTATCCTCGCTCTCGGTGCGGTCGATCTTGAGCGCGCCGACCTCGGCTCCCGCGGCGCGCTCGGGGTCCTCGGAGACGTGCGCGTTCACGGTGCCGGTGATGTGGGCGTTCTTGCCCAGGATGAGCTTATCGGCCCAAACCTCGACATCGCCCTCGACGGTGCCATCGATAGTCACCGTATCGCCCGCAAGCGCTGCCGACTTGGTAGAGCCGCGCAGGGCAACCGTCTCGCCTATCGCATAGAAACAGTTGGTGGTGCTGTCGGAATTGAGCACGACATGCTGGCCGGCAACGGTCACGCTGCCATCAACCGTAGTCTTGGCAATGTCGATGGTGCGCGCCGCCAAGCGGACGGCGCCGCCCACCGTGCAGTCGCGGATGGAGAGGCTCTCGCCTGCTGCAATTATGTCGCGGCCGATGGACGCATCGTCCAAGTTGAGGGCCTGACCTGCCCAGTACAGGTCACCTTCGACGCCGGACGAATTGGCGTCATTGTCGGTCGCAAGTACGTTGCCTGCGGTGTCTGTGCCGGCGAACGACGCCGTGGGAAGTGCGGTGACCGCTAGGGCGACGAGCGCGAATAGGATCGTGATGCGGACCCACGCTTTACGGCGCTGGGTCGACGGGAATTGATTACAGGGCATAGTGAATCCTTCGTCAGATGCTCGACATACACCTAACAGGGTACCCAACGCGTGGGCGCTCTAAAAGAACCTCTCGGTTGCATTTCGAAGGGTCGTGCCGTGCTGTTTACTTTTTACGGTGCAAGAAGCGCGCGATATCTTCTTCGGTGGGGCTTTTGATGTCAAAGCGCAGCGAGAGCCAGCGCAGACCCATGGTCACGACAACGCATACGACCAGCGCGGCGACATTGCTCATAATGCCGCTCATAACGAGACACACATAGCTTGTCGATCCGGCGATGGCGGCGATGGCATAAAAGTTAGTACGTTGGAAAATGCCCGGAACCACGCCCATAAAGCCGTCGCGCAACATGCCGCCGCCCACCGCGGTGAAAAAGCCCATCATGATGCACACCGCCGGTGCAAAGCCGTAGACCAGCGCCTTGTCTGCTCCAGTGGCGGCGTAGATGCCGACCGAGATGATGTCGAGCAGGGGAATGAGTTTTTCGGGCTTGTCGACGATTGCCGGGAAAATATAGATGATGGCTGCCGTGGCAATGGAAAGCGGCAGCGCCATTGGCTGGTTGAGGATGTAGACGTTGCCCACCTGCAGCGTCATGTCGCGTAAAAGACCGCCGCCCAAGCCACAGACCACGGCAAGCGCGACCGCGCCCACCAGATCGAGCTTGTGCTCGCGCGCGACCAACACGCCCGAGATTGAAGCCGCGACGACGGCGAACATTTCGAGCCAAAACGGGATGGCGACCATGGCATCTGTGGCGTGTGAGGTAACGGTCATAGCGGCGACGACGGGCAAGATGGGGTCCTTTTGGTTGCGGGTTTAGACAATGCCCGTACATAGTACATGGTTGGCGGGCGTGGTGATCCTATTGCTCGGTAAACGGTCGGGACTGGGTGGGGGCGTAGGTTCCATGTTTGGGGATCTGGGTCGATGCTGAACGCGATGGGGGCGTGGCTGAATAGGAGGGATGTCCAAATTTTGAGCAGCGCTCAAAATTTATCCGGTCGGCTTACGCCGACCGCGCTGCGCTAAAAACGCGCCACTGGCGCGTTTTCTTTACGCTTTGCGCCCTGGCGGGTTCGAATCCCTCCTCCTCCGCCGTATTTGCTTGTAAGGGACTCTAAACAAAAAAGCCCCCGTTTTCGGGAGCTTTCTCAACCAAAATGGCGGAGGAGGAGGGATTCGAACCCTCGTGACCTTATACAGGCCAAACGGTTTTCGAGACCGCCGCATTCAACCACTCTGCCACCCCTCCGCGTGGGGTAAAAACAAAGCAGGCTCGAAGGCCTGCTTTGGAATTAACTGGCGGAGAGTCAGGGATTTGAACCCTGGAGACGCTTTTGACGCCTACACGATTTCCAATCGTGCTCCTTCGGCCACTCGGACAACTCTCCGTTAAATGCGAAAGTCAGTATACACGAGGAACCGCAAAGTGCAAACAGAAAAGTTGGCATTTTTTAAAACGCTTGGCCGTGCTTGGCGCTGCAGTGGGGCTTGAGGTCCCAAAAAACGGCTTCCGACCAGCGTGGTCGATCAACTCAATTGTTCAAAAAAGGGTATTCATAAGCGACTTGGCAATGAATTTAAAAATCTTTGGGTGGTGCTGTGGGCCACTGGTATGCATTTTGCGACCACAGCCTTGTGCCCGCTGACCTGCGGCTTGGCTCAGCTTGTCCCCACGGCACCGTATCTTGAACACAGATCCGTCAAGCATTTGGTCAGCATTTGGTTGGAATGCGCATGAAGTGCCGTGTGAGCATGGACATATGTGGAGGTCATGAGGTTGTAGCTGCATATTCTTGCAGCCTAGGAGGTTGAAAGATATTATTACCAAGTCTTTTCCTGCTTCAGGCGCACCTTCACGACCTGAAGCCACATTTGCCCAGAGGAGGTGACAATATGAAGGCTTATGAACTGCTGTTCTTTGTTGACCCGTCGCTCGACCCCGAGACTCGTCTCGCTGTTATGAAGCGTATCGATACCACGATCGCTGAGGGCGCTGGCAAGGTCGACTCCGTTGACGAGTGGGGCAAGCGCAAGCTCGCCTACGAGATCAACGACCTCACCGATGGTGACTACACCCTCATCAACTTCCACGCAGATCCTACCCAGATCGCCGAGCTTGATCGCGTCCTGCGCATCACCGACGCTGTGGTCCGCCACATGATTGTCCGTCGCGACGACCAGGAGTAAGACTGTCGTTTTGGACTGGGCTTGTGCCCCAAGAGGAAGTAGTGAGTTATGAGCATCAATCGAGTGAACATCACCGGTAACCTCACCCGCGATCCCGAGCTGCGCGCCACCGCCGGCGGAACCCAGGTTCTGTCCTTTGGCGTCGCCGTGAACGATCGTCGCCGCAACGCGCAGACTGGCGAGTGGGAGGACTATCCCAACTTTGTCGACTGCACCATGTTCGGCACCCGCGCCGAGGCCGTGAGCCGTTTCCTGGCAAAGGGAAACAAGGTCGCGATCGAGGGCAAGCTGCGCTACAGCTCTTGGGAGCGCGACGGCCAGCGCCGGAGCAAGCTTGAGGTCATCGTCGATGAGATCGAGTTTATGAGCTCCCGTGGTGGCCAGGGTGGCTACGACCAGGGCGGTTACGCCCCCGCAGCTCCCGCGCCCGCAGCACGTCCTGCCGCACCGGTGGCTACGCCGCCCGCGGTCGACGTCTACGATGAGGACATCCCGTTCTAAGGGTTGTTCACCTATTTTTGAGTGAGAGGCGGCTTCGGTTCGCCGAAGTTGCCAAACGAAAGGTATTTTGACATGGCTAATGATTTTTCTGCACGTCAGCCGCGTCGTAAGTACTGCCAGTTCTGCAAGGAGAACACTGAGTTCATCGACTATAAGGACACTCAGCTTCTCCGTAAGTACATGACCGACCGTGGCAAGATTAAGCCCCGTCGCGTCACTGGCGCTTGCACGCAGCATCAGCATGACATCGCCAACGCCATCAAGCGCGCCCGCGAGATGGCTCTCCTGCCGTACACCGTCCCCGTGGTTTCCTCTCGTGGCAACCGCGACCGCGGCTAAGAAGGGAGACGCATCATGAAGGTTATTCTTCTCGATGAGATCAAGGGCAAGGGCGGCGAGGGTGACGTCGTAGAGGTCGCTCAGGGTTACGCTGAGAACTTCCTGTTCCCCAAGAAGCTCGCTGTTGCCGCCACCAAGGGCAACCTCAAGCAGCTTGACGAGCGTCGCAACAACATCGCCAAGCGCGAGGCCGTCCGTCTGGCTACCGCCAACGAGACCAAGGCTGCCTTCGAGGGCAAGACGGTCACCGTTGACGTCAAGGTCGGCGACGAGGGCATCCTCTTTGGCTCCGTTACCGCCGCTATGATCGCTGACGCCATCAAGGCTCAGCTCGGTATGGACATCGACCGCAAGCGCGTCGAGCTCGGTAAGCCCATCAAGGTTGCCGGTGCCCACACCGTTGCCATCTCGCTGTACCGCGAGATCAAGGCCGAGGTTGTCGTTCTCGTCGGCGTTACCGCCGAGGAGCTCGCTGCCGAGGCTGAGGTCGAGGAGGCCGCTGAGGTCGCCGAGGCCGAGACCGCCGAGGTCGAGACTGAGGCTGCTGCCGAGTAGCATTTGCTGCAACGCAACAATCTTGTTCTAAGAAGGGCGCTCTGGGAAACCAGGGCGCCCTTTTGTTTTTTGCGCTGAGTGAGTGTCATGGTGAACGTTGCGTCGAAGTCCTATATACAGGACCGTTCATCCGTTTGGTTCGGTGATGATTGGCGGCGCGCGGCGCGTTTTGGGACCGTGGCTGATACTATGGATGCTCGCAAGCGATATGAATGAGGATGCTCATGGCATATGACGATAGGGAGACCGGGCTGACGGTTGAGGACCGCGGCTCCAAGTTGGGTCTTCCCCAAAACCAAGATGCAGAGGCCAATGTACTGGCCGCTATGCTGCTATCGCCCGAGGTGGTCGAAGAGGCCCAGGTCGAGCTGCAGCCCGATGACTTCTACCGGCCCATTCATAAGACCATCTATACCGCGATGGTCGATATGTACAACAGCCGCATTCCCATCGACTCCATCTCGCTGATTGATTACCTGCGAAGCATCAACAAGCTTGATGCCGTGGGCGGCGAGGCCTACATTTTGGAGCTGATGGGTCAGACCCTGTCGCTCGTCAACTGGCAGCACCATGCCGCCATCGTTCGCCGCGATTCGATGCTGCGTGAGTTGATCGGCGCCACCAACGAGATCAACGCGCTGGCATATAACGCCCCCACCGACACCAAAGAGGTTGTGGAGCTGGCCGAGAGCAAGTTGCTCAAGGTCACGGCACGCGAGGTCAAGTCGAGCTACAAGACGCTGACCGAGTTTATGGTCGAGGCCTATAACGAGGCCGAGGAAGTGTGTCAGGCCGGTGGTCAGGCGGCGGGCGTACCCACGGGTTTCCCGTCGCTCGACCGCATGCTCATGGGCTTTCGCGAGGGTCAGCTCATCATTATCGGCGCCCGTCCTGCTGTAGGTAAGACGTCGTTCGCCCTGAATCTGGCGCTCAACGCTGCCGCCGCTGGTTATACCGTCGGCTTCTTCTCGCTGGAGATGTCGGGCAAGGAAATTGCCCAGCGTCTGATCTGCGCCTACGCCATGATCTCGATCAGTGACTTTCGCATGGGCCGCATTAGCCCCGAGCAGTGGGCCAATATCAACGAGGCCACGCAGACCTTGTCTAAACTCGATATTCTGATTGACGATACGCCCGGCACCACAGTGACCGAGATTCGCGCCAAGAGCCGCCGCATGCTCCACAACAAGGAGAAGGCAATCATCATCCTGGACTACCTGCAGCTGGTGAGTCCTCCGCCGGGACGCCGCTCCGAGAGCCGTACCGTCGAGGTCTCCGAGATGTCGCGTGGTCTGAAGATTATGGCCAAGGAGCTCAAGATCCCGCTCATCGCGCTATCGCAGCTCTCGCGTCAGGTCGAATCCCGTACCGGCAAGCGCCCGCAGCTTTCCGACCTTCGTGAATCAGGCTCCATCGAGCAAGACGCCGATATCGTTATGTTCTTGGACCGCTCTGCCGACGAGGCCGAGGCCTCGCGCGACGATCGACCCGACGAGGGCGTTACGCGTATCGTCGTGGCCAAGAACCGTTCGGGCCCGATCGGCGACGTCGACCTGATGTTCCTGCCGGCATCCACCAAGTTCTATGAGCTTGATGGGGCACATGCCGAGGAGTAGGACAGGCGCCCGTTGCACGGGTATACTGGGAATGTTTTGTGCTTCTGCGTGCCGGCGTGGCGCGTAGACAGTCCATGAATGTAAGGAGTAAACATGCCGTCAACCGTTTTGGTCGGTGCCCAGTGGGGCGATGAGGGCAAGGGTAAGATTTGCGACCTGGTCGCCGGCGACTTCGATGCCGTCGTACGCTACTCGGGCGGCAACAACGCCGGCCACACCATCGTCGTCAACGGCAAGAAGTACGGCCTGCACCAGGTGCCCTCCGGCATCATGTATTCCGACCACGTGTCGGTGATCGGTAACGGCTGCGTCGTTAACCCCAAGGTTGTTCTTGAGGAGATTGACATGTTCGAGGCCGACGGCATCACCACCAAGAACCTCAAGATTAGCGGCAACGCGCATGTCATCATGCCGTACCACATCGATCTGGATGGCGCCTTTGAGCAGAAGCTCGGCAAGAAGAACATCGGTACCACCAAGCGCGGCATCGGTCCGTGCTATCAGGACAAGATGGCCCGCATTGGCCTGCGCATGCAGGACATGCTGGACGATGCACTGTTCCGCGACAAGCTGGAGACCGCTCTCGCCCGCGTGAACCCCGAGCTCGAGCTCATCTACAACCTGCCCACCTACACCGTGGACCAGATTTGCGACGAGTACCTGCCGATGGCCGAGCGCCTGCGTCCCTACATCACCGAGACGAGCCTGCTGCTCAACAACATGATCGACGAGGGCAAGGACCTGCTGTTCGAGGGCGCCCAGGCGACGCTGCTCGACATCGACCACGGCACCTATCCGTACGTGACGTCTTCCAACTGCACCGCCGGCGGCGCCATCACCGGCTCCGGCGTGGGCATGAAGAACGTCGACCGCGTGCTGGGCGTCATGAAGGCCTATATCACCCGCGTCGGTTCGGGCCCCATGCCCACCGAGCTTTCCTATGAGTCCGAGGCCGGTCACACGCTGACCGAGGAGGGCTATGAGTACGGCGTGACTACCGGTCGCCGTCGTCGCTGCGGCTGGTTCGACGGCCCCATCGCCAACTACGCCTCGCGCGTCAACGGCCTCACCGATATTGCCCTGACCAAGCTCGACGTGCTTTCGGCCTTCGACACCATCAAGGTGTGCGTGGCCTACGACGTCGATGGCGAGCGCTACACCAGCGTGCCCGAGCACCAGGTGCGCTTTGAGCATGCCAAGCCCATCTACGAGGAGCTCCCCGGCTGGAAGTGCGACATCACCGGCTGCCGCAGCTTTGACGAGCTGCCGCAGGAGGCCCAGGACTACGTGGCGTTTATCGAGGATCTGGCACACACCCGCGTGACGTTTATCGGCGTTGGCGCTGGTCGCGAGCAGATCATCAACCGATTCTGGAAGTAATCGGTTCATACGGTTATTGCGATATACCCCTTTGCAGCCCAAGTGGGCGGCCGAGGGGTATATTTGCTTGCAAAGGGCTCGCGCGGAGCGGGCCGTTCATCCATAGAGGAGGCACCCTTGAAGGCGGACACTCAAACCATCGACATCCTGTTGTTGGGCAGCGGCGGCCGCGAGCACGCTCTGGCGGCCAAGCTCGCAGCATCACCGCGCGCCGGCAAGCTCTACATTGCGCCGGGTAACGGCGGCACCGCGAGCTGCGGCGAGAACGTTGTTCTCGACGACTGCGATCCTGCGGCCGTGGCGGCGTTTGCTCAGAGCCACGGATGCGGACTCGTGGTAATTGGCCCCGAGGCTCCGCTCGTGGCGGGCGTGGCCGACGCCGTGCGCGCGGCGGGTATTCCCTGCTTTGGCCCGGGTGCCGAGGGCGCCCAGATGGAGGGCTCCAAGCTGTTCTCCAAGCAGCTCATGGAGCGCGCCGGTATCCCGACGGCAGCCTACGGCTCGTTTACCGACGAGGCTTCGGCTCTCGCCTACGTGCGCGAGCAGGGCGCTCCGCTGGTCGTGAAGGCCGACGGCCTTGCCGCGGGCAAGGGCGTTATCGTGGCGACCGAACTTGAGCAGGCCGAAGAGGCCGTGCGCGAGTGCTTTGGCGGCACCTTTGGCGATGCCGGCAACACGGTGGTTATCGAGGAGATGCTCGTTGGCCCCGAGTGCTCGCTGCTGGCCTTTACCGACGGCAAGACCGTGCGCCCCATGGCCACCTCGCAGGACCACAAGCGCGCGCTCGAGGGCGACAAGGGCCCCAACACCGGCGGCATGGGCGTCTACAGCCCGGTGCCCATCGTGACCGACGAGGAACACGCCACCATGGTGGCGGTCATGGAGCAGACCGTGGCCGAGCTCGCTGCCGAGGGCATCGACTACCGCGGCTGCCTGTACGGCGGCTTTATGCTCACGCCTGCCGGTCCCAAGGTACTGGAGTTCAATGCCCGCTTTGGCGATCCCGAGACTCAGGTCGTGCTGCCGCGCCTTAAGAACGACCTGGTTGAGGTCATGCTCGCCTGCGCCAACTGCGAACTCGATCAGATTGAACTCGACTGGCGCGACGAGTGGGCCGTGGCCGTTGTACTGACGAGTGCTGGCTACCCCGGCAGCTACGAGAAAGGCAAGGTCATCACCGGTATCGCCGACGCCGAGGCCATGGAGAACGTGACCGTGTACCACGCGGGCACTGCCGTGGTGGACGGCCAGCTCGTGACCAATGGTGGCCGCGTACTTGCCGTGACCGCTCTGGGCGACACGTTCGAGAACGCTCGCAACCTTGCCTACGAGGCCTGCGAGAAGATTGATTTTGAGGGCAAGACCCTGCGTCACGACATCGGCCTGCGCGCGCTGCGCGGCCGCGACGCCTGGGATGCCTAAAATCCGAGAGGAATGAGACGGATGGACGAGAAGAACGAAGAACTCGTGGACGCGCAGATCGTCGAGGAGGACAGCCGCATGTATGGGCACGCCGAGGGCGAGCCTGGTGGCGAGGTCGCTGACGAGCCGGCGCTGGTGCTGGGCGACGACGACCCGCACGATGCCGAGCTGCACGAGAAGATTCTTTCGGAGGAGTGCGCCTGGAAGGGCAAGATCCTCGACGTCCACCGTCTTGAGGTTGAGCTGCCCAACGGTCGCCGCAGCGCCCGTGATATCGTTCGCCATCCGGGTGCGGCGGCCGTTGTGGCACTGACCGAGAGCGGCAAGATCGTACTGGTGCGTCAGTACCGCACCGCCATCGACCGCGTGACGGTCGAGATTCCCGCCGGCAAGCTCGACCCGGGCGAGGACCCGCTCGATTGCGCCAAACGCGAGCTGCATGAGGAGACGGGCTTTAGGGCCGGTCGCATTCGCTTTTTGACGTCGATTGTCACGTCCTGCGGTTTTTGCGATGAGATCATTCATGTCTACCTGGCCACCAAGCTCGAGTTCGACGCGCCCAACCCCGATGATGACGAGTTTGTCAACGTGGACCTGGTGCCGCTGCACGAGCTGATCGACGCCGTGCTCGACGGCAAGATCGAAGACGCCAAGACCGTCGTGGGCGCCTTGGCCTGCGATAGCATCGCGCACCGCTTGGGTGGGGCCGAGCTCTAGGTTACGCGGTTTTACCAAACCGCGTAACGAGTCGACGCTGCAAACGCCCCTAAGCGGCAATCTGCCTTTCAATCGTCGCTCGCGTACCGAAGTACGCGTCGCTCCTCTTTCAAGGCACCTTGCTCGCTTAGGGACGTTTTCGCTGACGCTGCCAGAACATCGGCGTTATGCTTGTTGGGACGCTTTGTTTTCAGCCTGACCGGTTCAACCGGATTTCTCACGCTATTTATTTCTCTTCGAGGATTGCATGTTTAAAAGGTTTCTCTCGTATTACGAGCCCCAGATGGGGCTTTTTGTTGCCGATACTGTTTGTGCTCTGGTGCTTGCCGCCATTGACCTTGCGTTTCCTATTATTCTGCGCAATTTGACCGGTGGGCTGTTTACCCAGGGTCATGCTGCCATTATGCAGGCGCTCGGTATGATCGCGGTGGGACTGGTGCTGATGTATGTCATTCGCTGTGCCTGCCGCTACTTTGTGAGCTATTGGGGCCACGTGATGGGCGCGCGCATGGAGTCCAAGATGCGTGAGGACCTGTTCGATCAGTACGAACGGTTTAGCTTTGCATACTTCGATCGCAACAGCTCGGGCGACATGATGAGCCGCGTGGTCAACGACCTGTTCGATATCTGCGAGGCGGCGCACCACGTGCCCGAATGGATTATTATCTGCGGCATTGAGATCATCGGCTCGTTTGTGATTCTGTTTACCATCGCGCCGGTGCTCGCACTCGCCATGGCTGTGGTGACAGCGGTGTTCGCGGTCATTATGTTTTGGCAGAATATGCGCATGCGCGAGGTCTTTAGCGATAACCGCAAAAAGATTAGCGGCATAAATGCACAGCTGCAGGATTCGCTGGCGGGCATGCGTGTGGTCAAGAGCTTTGCCAATGAGCAGACCGAGCGCTCTAAGTTTCGCGCTTCGAACGATCGCTATCTTTCGTCCAAGGAGAACATGTATCACGCCATGGGCGTCTACACCGCGACGTATGGCCTGCTCTCGGGCGTGCTCTATGTGATCGTGGTGTTGCTGGGCGGTTGGCTCGTTGCCCAGGGTCAGCTGCAGGCGGTCGATATGGCAACCTTCGCGCTCTACATTTCGCTGTTCTGCACGCCGCTCGAGACGCTCGTCAATTCGGCCGAGACGTATCAGAAAGCCATCGCCGGCTTTAAGCGCATGGATGAGGTGCTCTCGACTGTCCCCGATATTCAGGATAAGCTGGGTGCTGCGGATCTGCAGGTGACGGCTGGTGCCGTGGAGTACCGCGACGTGTGCTTTAGCTACGAGGATGTTGAATTGGGCGAGCGCGGCGCCGACGGACGCCCTGTTATCGACCATATGGATCTGTCCATTCGGCCCGGTCAGACCATCGCTTTGGTTGGTCCCTCGGGCGGCGGCAAATCGACGACTTGTTCGCTGTTGCCGCGCTTTTACGACGTTGCCGCCGGCTCCATTAGCATCGACGGCCAGGATGTGCGCGACGTGACGCAGCATAGTCTGCGCCGTGCCATCGGCCTGGTGCAGCAAGATGTGTACCTGTTCGATGGAACGATCGGCGAGAACATCGCCTACGGCAAGCCGGGCGCCACGGCAGAAGAGATCGCCGAGGCGGCCCGCCGCGCCAATATCGATACCTTTATCGAATCGCTTCCGCAGGGCTACGACACCGTGGTGGGCGAGCGCGGCAGCCGTCTTTCGGGTGGTCAAAAGCAGCGCGTCGCCATCGCGCGCGTTTTTCTCAAGAATCCCAAGATCCTTATTTTGGATGAGGCGACGAGTGCCCTGGATAACGAGAGCGAGGAAGCGGTGCAGGAGTCGCTCGAAGAGCTGGCACGCGGCCGTACCACGATCATCATCGCCCACCGTCTCTCGACTATTAAGCATGCTGACGAGATTGCGACCGTTGAGCATGGTCGCGTTGTGGAACGTGGCACGCACGAGGAGCTTCTCGCCCGTGGCGGCACCTATGCCCGTTACTATCGAATGCAGTTCGAAGGTGCGCGTGCGCACGAGCTCGACTGATTGATATGACAGGAAGATCATGGCTGATAAGAACCCTTTGACTCCGGAAGAAGTGACGGAGTTATTCTCCGAAATCGATGCATCCGGCGTCTTGGATCCTACGCTCGCCAAAAAGCGCACCGAGCGCATGCGCGAGAAAGAGGCCGCCGTCAAGCGCGGCGACAAGGCGACGCTGGCGCGGCTGCGCAGCGAGGATCGCGCGAGCCAGGCAAAACATATCGACCCGCTGTCCGAGGACGACCCTTCGGGCTCGCAGGTGAGCCATACCATTACGAAGACCGCCATGGCCGTGGTCATTGGTATTTTGGTGCTGATTGTTGGCATGCAGATTGGCTACGGCGTGATGCGACGTCTGAATACCGCGAACCTTTCCGAAAGTGTTTCGGTGGATACCGTTTCGACCGCGCTCAAGGGTGGACTTGAATGGGGCAATGGCTTTACGCAGTTCCCGCTCGATTTTACCGTCGACGAGGCAGATGAGCGCACGGGCACGGTTGAGGTGACGGTGCTGGACACGTCTTCTGCCAATGAACTCGAGCTGCTGTCCAACGGTCAGATTCAGGCGGCGGCGCTCGCAACCAATGCCCTGCTCAACGACAAGATCGACCGCGTGGTGTATAACGTTCACGCCTATATCGACGAGGACAGCAATATCCAGCATGATTCCTTCTTTGGCATGTTTCCTGCTCAGGGGCACCAAAGCGCCATCCTGACGTTCGTTTGGACCAAGAGCTCGTCCAACGCCACGAGTATCGACTGGAAGATGCGCATCGTTAGCATGGACGACACCATTGCCGAGCGCATTCAAAAACAGGTCAACTCGGTTTCGTCGCTTATCGAGGACCCGGCGGTAAGCCAGACCAAGATTGACGAGGAAAAGGCCGAACGTGACCTGGAGCATCGTCTGCATGGCCGCGATATTTTCCGCGGCGGCAAGCCCGATCGCACGCCGTCCGATCTGCTGGAGCAGGACAAGCAAAAGTAGTCCGCAGCCACATAGAACGATGTCATCCCGCGTGAGCCGCAAGCCCACGCGGGATGATTTTTTAATCCCCGTCCTAGAAAAATCATTATGCATAGGAAGTCATAACTATCATTTTGTAAACAATTCTATGTAATTAATGCCATGGGCGATGCTTGCGGTTAGAATACCGCGAGGCCTAACTGCACACCTTTAAGCCGGTCCTGTGAGACCGGGAAGGAGAATTATGGCGAACAACCATATTGCGGGCGCTGCCGCCCGCACCATCGCGCCCAGTGAACTGTGCCAGCGTATGCTGGCTAAAACCAGTAAGGGCGCCTGCGGTCCCTGCATCCTATATCTTGAGGATGGGACCATTTTTTATGGCCGTGCATGTGGTGCCGAGGGTACCGCAACCGGCGAGGTCTGCTTTAACACGTCGCTCGAGGGCTACTTTGAGGTCATGACCGATCCGAGCTATGCCGGCCAAATCGTAACCATGACCTATCCGCAGATCGGCAACTACGGCATTGACGAGACCGACGTCCAGTCGGCCTTCCCCGGTGACACCGCTCGCCCCGCGAGTGCTCCAGCCATGCGCGGCATGATCGTTCGCGACATGTGCGCCACGCCTTCTAACTGGCGCTCGACTGTCAGCGTGCCGGAGTACCTGCGTGCACACGGCATTGTCGCGATCGAGGGCGTCGACACCCGCGCTCTCGTGCGCCACCTGCGCGACAACGGTTCCAAGATGGGCATTATCTCGACGGAAATCTTTGACGTCGACGAGCTTGCCGAGCGTCTGTCCGCCGCGCCTACGCTGGTGGGCGAGAACCTGGTCAAGACCGTGAGCTGCCCTGAGCCCCATGCCTTTGCTGCGAGCGACCTGCCCGCCGAGCATAATTTTGCACTGGCTCCTGCCGCCCCCGCCCGCCACAGCGTGGTCGCGTACGACTGCGGTGTCAAGCGCGGCATCCTGGAGGGCCTGGTCCGTGCCGGCTGCGACCTCACCGTCGTGCCGTGGGATACGCCCGCGCGTCAGGTGCTCGACATGAATCCCGACGGCGTCTTTTTGTCCAACGGCCCCGGCGACCCCGATGCCGTGGTGGAGACCTACGAGCAGGTGCAGCAGCTGATCGGCAAGGTGCCGGTCTTTGGTATTTGCCTCGGTCACCAGATGATCAGCTTGGCATGCGGCGCCCAGATGGAAAAGCTCAAATTCGGTCACCGTGGCGGCAACCAGCCGGTTATGAATCTGGTCAGCCGCCGCGTGGAGATTACCGCGCAAAACCACGGCTTCGGACTGCTGTTCCCCAGCTTGGGCAAGCTTGTCCCCGAGCTTTCGGGCGGCGAGACCGAGCACGCGGTCGACGGCGATCTGCGCATCTGGGTACGCCGCGGTATCGCGCCGGTCGTGATGAACGAGCGCTTTGGCCGCATTCGCCTGACACACGTGAATCTCAACGACGGCACCGCCGAGGGCATCCAGCTGCTCGACGCGCCGTGCTTCTCGGTCCAGTACCACCCCGAGGCCTCGCCCGGCCCCACCGATGCCCACTATCTCTTTACCGCCTTTACGCGACTCATGGACGGCGAGGAGAACTACCTGGACATCGACACCGCGAAGGACCGCCTTGCCGGCTGGAATTTCGCCGAGTCCGAGAACGCTGCGACCGAGGAGAACTAACATGCCGAAACGTACTGACATCAAGCGTATCCTCGTCATCGGTTCGGGCCCCATCGTCATTGGCCAGGCCTGCGAATTTGACTATTCCGGCGCCCAGGCCTGCAAGGTGCTCAAGGAGGATGGCTTTGAGGTCATCCTGGTCAACTCCAACCCGGCGACCATTATGACCGACCCGGGTCTGGCCGACCGCACCTATGTTGAGCCCATCACCGCCGAGTTTATCGAGCGCGTGATCAAGAAAGAGCACCCGGACGCGCTGCTGCCCACGCTGGGCGGCCAGACCGGTCTGAACGCCGCCGTCGAGCTGGCAAAGGACGGTACGCTCGACAAGTACGGCGTCGAGATGATCGGCTGCGACCTGGCCGCTATCGAGCGCGGCGAGGACCGCAAGCTCTTTAACGAGGCCATGGCCGAGATTGGCCTGGAGGTCGCGCGCTCGGGCTATGCCTACAGCGTGGCCGACGCCGAGACTATCGCCGAGCGCGTGGGCTATCCCTGCGTACTGCGCCCGAGCTTTACCCTCGGCGGCGCCGGCGGCGGCATCGCTCACACCCACGAGGAGCTTGTCTCCATCGTGAGCCAGGGCCTGGAGCTCTCGCCTGCCCACGAGGTGCTGGTCGAGGAGTCCATCGAGGGCTGGAAAGAGTATGAGATGGAGGTCATGCGTGACCACGCCGGCAACGGCATCATCGTGTGCTCCATCGAGAATCTCGACCCCATGGGCGTGCACACCGGCGACTCCATCACCGTGGCGCCGGCGCAGACCCTCTCCGACCTGGAGTATCAGCGCATGCGTGTCGCCTCGCTCGCCATCTTGGAGAAGATCGGCGTCGAGACCGGCGGCTCCAACGTGCAGTTTGCCGTGAACCCCCAGACCGGCCGCCTGATCGTCATCGAGATGAACCCGCGCGTGAGCCGTTCGTCCGCGCTGGCCTCCAAGGCCACGGGTTTCCCCATCGCCAAGGCCGCCGCTCGCCTGGCCGTGGGCTACACGCTCGACGAGATCGTCAACGACATCACCAAGGCCACGCCCGCCTGCTTTGAGCCCACGATCGACTACTGCGTGGTCAAGGTGCCGCGCTTTGCCTTTGAGAAGTTCAAGGGCACCGACCCCACGCTCACCACGCGCATGAAGGCCGTGGGCGAGATTATGGCGATCGGCCGCACCTTTGAGGAGGCCTTTGGCAAGGCTATGCGCTCGCTGGAGGATGGACACCAGGGCATTTGCGCTGGCGGCAAGGAGGGTGCCGATAAACTGAGCGACGATGAACTCGCCCAGGCCGTGGGTACCCCGACCGAGCACCGCATCTTCTTTGTGGTCGAGGCCCTGCGCCGCGGCTGGGATGTTGCGCGCATCCACGCCATTTGCGGTATCGATCCGTGGTATCTCAATCGCATCAACGATATGGTGCAGGTCCAGGAGAGCATCCGCGGCCTGCGTGTGGAGGATATCGACGCCGACGCGATGCGCCTGCTCAAGCAGTACGGCACGAGCGACGCCGAGATCGCCGCGCTGACCGGCTCGGACGAGCGCTTTGTTCGCGCTTATCGCAAGGGCCTGGGCGTGGTTCCCAGCATGAAGACGGTCGATACCTGCGCCGCCGAGTTCTCGAGCGCCACGGAGTACCATTACAAGACGTACGAGAACATCTACCGCACGAGCCCGGATGCCAAGAAGTGCGTGGCTCCCGACGAGACCACGCCGGCGGACAAGCCCAAGGCGATGATCCTGGGCGCCGGTCCCAACCGCATTGGCCAGGGTATCGAGTTCGATTACTGTTGCGTGCACGCGAGCTACGCGCTGGCGGCCCGCGGCTTCGAGACCATCATGGTCAACTGCAATCCCGAGACCGTCTCGACCGACTATGACACGTCCGACCGCCTGTACTTTGAGCCGCTCACCTACGAGGACGTCATGGACGTTATCGATGTTGAGCGCCCCGACGGCGTCGTGGTGACGCTCGGCGGCCAGACTCCGCTTAAGCTGGCGCGCATGCTCGAGGAGAGCGGCGTGAACATCATGGGCACCAAGCCCGATGCCATCGACTTTGCCGAGGACCGCGAGCGCTTTGCCGCCCTGCTCGACAAGCTGGGCATTATGTATCCGCCGGCGGGCCAGGCAACCTCGTTTGAGGAGGCCGAGGCCGTGGCCGCGCATATTGGCTACCCGCTGCTGGTGCGTCCGAGCTACGTGCTGGGCGGCCGCGGCATGATGATCGCCTACGATGCCGAGCATCTGCGCGATTACATGGCCGAGGCTGCGCGCATTAGCCCCGACTACCCGGTGTATCTGGATCGCTTCCTGGAGGGTGCGATCGAGTCCGATGTCGACGCCCTGTGCGATGGCGAAGAGGTCTACATCGGCGGCATTCTGGAGCATATCGAGGAGGCCGGTATTCACTCCGGCGACTCTGCGACCTGCATCCCGCCGTTCAGCTTTAGCGAGAGCCTGCAGGCAAAGCTCCGCGAGACCACGCGCCGCATCGCGATGGCGCTGGGCGTACGCGGCCTGGTCAATGTGCAGTATGCCATCAAGGGCGAGACCGTCTACGTGATCGAGGCAAACCCGCGCGCGAGCCGCACCGTGCCGTTTATCTCCAAGGCCACCGGCGTGCCGCTGGCCAAGTGCGCGGCGCGCATCATGGCGGGCGATTCCATCGCCAGCCTGGGCCTGCCGAGCAACGAGCGTCAGCTCGATTGGTTCTGCATGAAGGAAGCCGTTATGCCCTGGGGCCGTTTCCCGGGAGCCGACGTTATCCTGGGACCCGAGATGAAGTCGACGGGCGAGGTCATGGGTATCGCCAAGAGCTATCCCGAGGCATACGCCAAGACGCAGCTGGCGATTGACTACAAGCTGCCCGACCCGAGCGCCGGCAAGGTGTTCATTAGCGTGTGCGACCGCGACAAGCGCCACATCCTTTCGGTCGCGCGTATCCTGCGTTACCTGGGCTTTGATATCTGCTCCACCGAGGGCACGGCGCGCGTGCTGCGCGGCGGCAACGTGACCTGCGAGGTCGTGGAGAAGATTAGCGGCCCGCACGACGGCGAGCGCCCCAACATCGGTGACCTCATCGCCGACGGCAAGATTGCGGTGATCATCAACACGCCGTATGGCCCGGGTTCGCGCGGCGACGGCTATCTGTTGCGTACCGAGGCGGTGCGCCGCGGCGTGACTTGCGTGACCGCGATGTCTGCGGCCAACACGTACGTGAGTGCCATCGAGGCCGTGCGCGAGGACCAGCAGGGTCACGGCAGCGCCAACGACATGGGCATGGACGTCATCGCCCTGCAGGACCTGCCGCAGCACACGGTGTAATGTGACCTGGTCGGTCGGGGCGGCAGCCGGACACTTTCTCTCGGAAACTGGGCTTCGCGAAGTTATCCGAGAGAAAGGACCGCCTCCCGCCCCGGCCTGCGGTGACTTGGCCGCACCGTGTGCTGCGGAAGGGGCTTTGCGCGATGACTAGGGCTGAAAAAGAAAGTGAGTGTGGGCGCCGTCGTTTGTTTGAACGACGGCGCCCACGTTTTGGATTTATTGGGCTGTGGCGGTGAAGGTTGTTTTGTCGGCGGCGATGTGCACGTGCAGCTTTGCCTGACCGTCGCAGCTGATGAGCACGCCTACCTCGAACGGGGTTCCCGTCTTGTCGTAGGTCGAACGCACGATGCGCATCGCCGCCTTACCGGTGTTCTGTCCCAAAAGGCGCGCCTCATGCTTGTCGAGGTTGACCGTCTCGTAGACGGCATCGACGCTTGCGGGCAGGATGCCGGTCTTTTCCGCGATGTAGGCGTAGAGCGAGCCATCCACGTCTTTGCGTGTGAGCTCGGGGCAAAGTGACACGGGGATATAGACGTAGTTGAGCTCCATGGGTTTGTCGTTGGCGAGACGCAGGCGGCGAATCTCCCAGACGGGTGTCCCCTCGGGCACTTTGAGCCCAGAGGCGATGCCGCGGACGGCCGGTATGCTTGAAAAGGCGAGAATCTGCGAGCTCGGAACCCGTCCCGCTTCGCGCATCCGCGCGCTGAAATTCAGGGCCAGGTCGATGCCGGGTGCTGAGGTTTGGGGTTTGATGAACGTGCCCTGCCCACGTTTGCGCACCACGCGCCCCTCGATGACGAGATCTTGGAAGCAACGGCGCACGGTCGCGCGCGATAACTCTAGCCGCTCACAGATTTCGAGCTCGCGTGGCAGCGGCGTCTTGGTGTCGAACGCCTGGCTGGCGATAAACAGGGCGATTCGATGTTTAAGTTGGACATAGAGCGGCGTATCACCGCTGCGGTCGAAGGGTTCGGAGGCGAGAAACGAGATCATATCCATGGGGTACCTCCATGTCGTGGGCGTACGTGACATGGTCTGACACTGCGGAGCAAACCGGAGATGCCAGGCCCGATTCTTGCTGGTATGTATGGTGCATAAGGAACATAAAACATTTATCAGGCAATCTACCTGCTATTTTAAAAATAATTAGAAGAAAAAATAATTTAGGCACAAAAATAGTTGCTACCGTTAACCGATGAATAGTTGCCGTTCGCAACTATTTTCTTGTACCGAACATGCCCCGGCGCAACAATAATCTCAGCAAAAAGCAAAGCCGTGCGACACACGGCAGGTCGAGAGGAGACCGCATGCGGTATCTGGTAATGGTCAGTCACGGAACGCTCGCTCCCGGACTGCACAGTGTCCTCAAGATGCTCGGCAATGACGCCCCGAACATCTTGTCGACGAGTCTCGTGGACGGCATGGGCGCTGACGAGTATGTCGAGAACGTCAAGGCGATGCTCGCTCCTGTTACCGCCGATGACGAGGTTGTCCTGCTTGGTGACATCCTGGGCGGATCGCCGCTCACCAATGCCATGAACACGCTGGCCGAGAAGGGCTTGCTCGCCCACACCATTGCCTTCGGCGGTATGAATCTGCCCATGGCTATGACCGCCATGATGGGGCTTGCCACCATGGACCTGGATTCCCTCAAGCAGATGATGCTGCAGGAGGGCAAGAACGGTATGTCCGAGCTCGTTGTCCCGACCGATGACGCCGACGACGAGGACGACGACATCTAGGCCGCACCAAGGTTTCATCTAGCTGCAAACGTTAGGAAGAAGAGGCCGCGACCGCAGGCCTCATGAAGGAAAGGGGAGAACGTATGATTTCGTTCATCCGTATTGACGACCGTATGATCCATGGACAGACCGTTACCCGTTGGGCCCTCGAGTATCCCTGCGACGGTCTTATCGCCGTCAACGACGCCGCGGCGTCCAACCCCGTGCTCAAGGAGGCCTACAAGAGTGCCTCGGGCAAGAAGACGTTCGTGTGGACCAAGGAGCACTTCAAGGAGGTCTCCGAGAAGGTTCTCAAGTCCAACACCAAGTACTTCCTGATCACCAAGAACCCGCTCGACATGAAGGAACTTCTCGTCGATTTTGGCTTTAAGCCCGGCATGGACCGCATCATCGTCGGTCCCTGCAACGATCGTCCCGGCACCACCAAGCTCGGCAACAACCAGTCGATCACGCAGGAAGAGGCCCAGGCGCTCGAGGATCTCACCAACGCCGGCTACACGGTCGAGTTCGCCCTTATCAAGGAGAAATCCATTGGTGAGTGGCCAAAGTTCCGCGGTCAGTTTGGCTTCTAGTTAGGCGCCAGCCGCATTTTGGTACCTACAGCCCTGGGGGAAAGGGGCTGAGGAATAAAGAAAGGGGAAAGCATGGCAATCAATGCATTCCAAGCCGCGCTGTTCGGCCTGTTCGCCTGCCTGGCATCACTGCCTGGCATGGGTGGCACGACGATCGGCAACTACACTCTGGGTCGTCCTCTGGTCGCCGGCCTCATCGTCGGCATCATCATGGGCGATATGCAGACGGGCATCCTCGTCGGCGCTGCCATCCAGGTTGTCTACATCGCTCTCGTGACCCCCGGCGGAACCGTCTCCGCCGACGTCCGCGCCGTGTCCTATATCGGCATCCCGCTGGCGATCCTCGCCATCAAGAACTCGGGCATCGATCCCGCCTCCGCTGAGGCTGCCGGCATGGCCGCATCCCTCGGTGCCGCCGTCGGCACGCTCGGCACTGTGCTCTTCTATGGCACCGCCACCATTAACCTGGTATGGCAGGGCATGGGCTGGAAGTGGCTCGAGAAGGGCGACCTCCACAAGCTCTACCTGGTCAACAACGTTCTGCCTTGGATCGGTCACATCGTCTGCTCGTTCCTCCCGACGTTCATCATCACCATGGGCGGCACCGCCATGGTCGACCTCATGAAGACCTACATGCCCATGGACGGCATCGCGATGAAGACGCTGTTCACCGTCGGCTCGCTGCTGCCTACCGTCGGTATCGCCATCCTGCTCAAGCAGGTCATCTCCAAGCCGACGGACTTCCTCACGTTCTTCTTCGGCTTCACCCTGTCCGCTGTCATGGGATGCAACCTGATTGCCGCCGCCGGCATCGGCTGCTTCTTCGCCCTGATCAACTATGAGATCGCTTCGCTCAAGATCGACCTCGCAAACGCTCCCAAGGCAGCTATCGCCTCGGGCTCCGATGATGAGGAAGAGGAGGACATCTAATGGCAGAGAAGAAGAAACTCTCTAAGAAAACGCTTGCCAAGTCGTTCCGCAACTGGTCCTATGGCAACCTGACTTGCTTCTCGCAGGAGCACATGCAGACCTTCGGTTACCTGTGCGCCATGCTTCCGATCGTCGAGGAGCTCTACGACACGCCCGAGGAGCAGAAGCAGGCCCTCCAGACCTACTCCGCGTTCTTCAACACCGAGCCGCAGATCGGCACCATGATTGTCGGCGTCACCGCCGGCCTCGAGGAGGCTCGCGCAAACGGCGAGGCCATCGACGACGACGCCATCAACGGCATCCGCGCCGGCCTCATGGGCCCGCTCGCCGGCCTTGGCGACTCGCTGATCGTCGGTACCCTGATCCCGATCCTGCTCGGTATCGCCCTCGGTCTCTCGACCGGCGGCTCTCCGCTCGGTGCCATCTTCTATATTGTCGTGTGGAACCTGCTCATGTTCCTTGGCATGCGCTTTGCCTACAACCAGGGCTATGAGCTCGGCGGCAAGGCGGTCGAGGCCCTCGTCGGCCCCAAGGCCAAGGCTCTGCGTGATTCCATCGTGATGGTCGGTACCATGGTCATCGGTGCAGTCGGTGCTACCTGGGTCTCCATCACCTGCAGCCCCAATCTGGTGCTGCCCGGCGGCGGTAAGTTCCAGGACACGCTCGACGGAATCTATCCGCACCTGCTGCCCATGGTCTTCATCATCTTCTGCTGGTACATGATGACCAAGAAGAAGGTCAACCCCATCGTTATGATGCTGATCCTCGTTGTGATCGCATTTGTGGGCGTTCTCATTGGCTTCTTCGACCCGGCACTGAGCTACTAGTCATCATCCCCTGGCCCCCTGTAAGGCCGTGCGGCCTCAACCGCACGGCCTTCTGATTTTGCGCCGCCCTTCAAGGGCAATATGGCCAGCGACCTCCATCGCCTACACGACACCCGCTATATTGCTCTTGAAAGATGACGTATTCGACAAACGATGCACTTGCGCATGATGCACACTTTGCACGAGGAGGACCATATGCACGAGAAACATGGACACGACCTTTCGCGCGACGACTTGATTCGCGAGGCAAAGATGCAGACCGATGCTATTCAGCGGCTCAATGTTTGGCTGCGCCTGGGCTATTCGCTCGTGGCGATTGGCTTTTTGATGGGGATGTGGGGTATGCAGGGCGGCCCCGGCTGGGGTGTCCCCGTGGGCATCGTGTGCCTGGTGGTGGGCACTCCGCTTTCGATCGTGCTTAAGGTCGGCACGACCAACGCCAAAAAGAATGTCGAGCGCATGCTCGAGGCCGCTGGTGTCGACGTTGAGGAGCTTATGCGACGCAAGAAGGACGAGCAATAGACTTCCGCGTTTGGGTATCATAAATAATTGTTGCGAATGTTAACTAATGCACGGCAAATGACGGTTTTATGGCCCTTCTAGAGTTGCAAAGGACAATATCCCCAGTGGATTACGATGACGTCGCTCGAAAACTGATTGTGTACTCACGTTCCCTTGCCAAGGGATCCTTGAGTGCTGCCGGCGGCGCCAGTGTGGGCGAGGCACCGGTTTTACAGTATCTATCGGGTATTGACGGTGATGTCATTCCATCCGAGATTGCCAAGAAGCTGAAATTCTCCCGTGCGCGCATGTCGCATATCTTGGATTCACTCGAGAGTAAGGGTTACGTTCAGCGCAGGACTGATCCAAACGATCGTCGGCGTGTGCTGGTGAGCATTACCGAGGAAGGCCGTGATTTCGCGGCGAAAAAAAATGCCGAGAGTGTGGCATCGCTCTCGAAACAACTCTCAGCGCTCGGCGAACACGATGCCCAGGAGCTCGTGCGCATCCTGAATAAAGCTTACAGCCTTACCTATGATGCCGACGACTACCTGGACAATCTATAAGGATAAAGACAGACATTTAGGTGCATCATAAAATGTATCCGGGGCAATTGTGCCCATCAGCCACCGTCAACATCTCATTCCAAACCAAATCAGCCAACGTACGTCATAGCAATCCCCGGTAGGTCCCCGGGTGCCCCGCGGCGGGCCGGGTTTATTATCGGAGCGACTTTGCGAAGCAAGGGGAGCGAAGATAAAAACCCGGCCCGCCGCGGGGCACCCGGGGACCGCAGGGACGGGAGCAGCTATACTACTCTCAGTAGTTAAGGGTCGCGGATTCGCCGCGTCACCGCTCTCAACAGGAGGTCTTTGTTTATGGCAGATCAGAAGCCGGTTGTCGGGATCATCATGGGCTCCAAGTCCGATCTGGGCGTTATGGAAGGTTGCACCGCCGAGCTCGAGGCGCTAGGCGTGCCCTATGAGCTCGTGATTGCAAGCGCGCACCGTACGCCGGCGAAGGTCCATGAGTGGGCCTCGACTGCTGCTGACCGCGGCATCAAGGTGATTATCGCTGCTGCCGGCAAGGCTGCTCACCTGGGCGGTGTCGTGGCGGCCTTTACGCCGCTGCCGGTCATCGGCGTGCCTATGAAGACGAGCGATCTGGGTGGTATGGACTCGCTGCTGTCGATGGTGCAGATGCCTTCGGGCGTGCCCGTTGCCTGTGTGGCCATCAACGGTGCCAAGAACGCTGCCATTTACGCCACGCAGATTCTGGGCGCCTGCGACCCCGAGTACCGCAAGGTTATCGAGAAGATGAAGCAGGAGATGGCTGACGCCTAAGCGCTCTGCCGGTCCATTTGCAGCATAAGGAGAGCCATGTCCGACTATCAGGGAAAGCGTTTTTCGGCTTCTCGGATTCCCGATCCAGCCAAGTCGGGAGCAGCCCGCGCGCCGCAGCAGGGTCGGACATCCTCTCCTCAGCAGCCGCGCACTCCGCGCCCCGTGACGCCGGCGAAGCATCGCCGTCAGGATACACCTGCTGCATATCGCCCTTCGTCATACAGTACGGCCAAGAAGTCACCTCGCTCTTCGGCGCATACCGCGCCATCGAGCTATACCGAGCCGCCGCGCAAAAAGCGCCGCTCCGTCATTCCCATTCTGCTCATCATCATTGGCATCGGCCTGATCGTTGCCGCTGCCGCCATCTTTATTAATGCCCAGATTGGCTACAAGCAGGCGAGCGAGTCGTATCAAAAAATCGAAAAGCAATACGTGAGCGACAAGGACGCCAGTGGCGTGCCAATTATCGACTTCAATGCGCTTGCCCAGACAAATCCCGAGGTTGTGGGTTGGATTTATGCGCCCGGCACCAACATCAACTACCCCGTGGTGCAGACCAACAACAACTCCAAGTACCTCAACACGCTGTTCGACGGTACGGCCAATGCGTCGGGCGCCATCTTCTTGGATAGCGACGACACCGCGCCGGGCATGGTGGATCAGCAGACCACGATTTACGGTCATCACATGAACGACGGTTCGATGTTCAACGTGATTTCGGGTACGACCGATCAGGCGACGTTCGACAGCATGGAATACGTGTACTACATCACGCGCGATGCGACGTATAAGTTGCGCCCGCTGGCGACCAAGGTGGTCGAGGACACGTATGCCAAGGCGCGCACGCCCAACTTTGAGGGCGATGACGGACTGAAGAATTACCTGTCCGAGATGCTCGACGGTGCCTCTGCCGTGGCGAGCGATGCCACCGACCGTGCCGCTTCGGCAACCAAGGTCGTAACGCTTGTGACCTGTCGTTCACTGTCATTTAGCAATACGCGCGCAGTCATGGTGCTCACGCCGGTCGAGGAATAGATTGTTGAGAGTAGCCCATTTGGGACGGTAAGGGAGAAATGATGTTTGAAAGTGGCAAATCGATGCCTTCGGTTGATGCTTGGCTGCGCGAAGCCAAGGCCGATGTTTCGGCGGCTGATTGTGGGATGTACCTGACACACAACGGCGTGGTGCGCGCGACGCCCAAGGCCGAGGTGCGCGGAGTCGAGACCGATGGCGTGGCGCCGGGCCACAAGGTGGGCGGCATGGTGTTTGGCTTCGATGCCGAAAAGGTGCAGGCCGCTATCGAGGCGACGCGCGCGATGCCGGGTATCGGCTATGTGCGCGTGTGGCTGGCGAGCGGCGAGCTCGCCGTAGGCGACGACATCATGCTCGTGCTCATTGGCGGGGACATTCGCCCGCATGTTGTCGATGCGCTGCAGGCGCTCGTCGGTACCATCAAAAATGAGTGCGTGAGCGAGGTCGAGCGCGAGGCGTAGGGGCTTGCGTCGATAGAAGGGTCGTTTATAAAAATGCCCGCCGGTACGTGTGATACCGGCGGGCATTTTGCGTTTTGGGCGCGGTGGGCGCTACACGCGCGTCGCATCCTTGGGGCTCATGGTCATGCTCTGGAAGCGGTTCTCCATATAGTCGTTATCGAAATACTTGCCGTAGAACTGCGCGACGGGAATATCCGGCTCCGTGCCGTTGACGCGCTGGTACCAGTAGTCGAGCGACTGCAGCGTCATGACGCCGTCGACCAGCATAATGACGGTAAAGATGACGGTAGCCGAGTAGCGACTCTTCCACGGAATCATGTTGATGAGCTTGAGTAGCCTCGGCAGCAGCAGCTTGATCCAGATAAGGCCACCCAGACCCCACAGGCAGGCAAAGCCCGTGCAGGTGCGACCGCCCGTAAGAACGGCGAGTGGGTCGGGCATGCCGAACAGCTTCATGTGCGAGTAGCTCCACGAGACCACGCCAAATGAGGTCTGCATAAACCAGCCCACGAACACCTCAAAGCTCGCGCCGAGCACAGCGCTTACCAGGAAAATGATGATGGGGTTCTTTTTATAGAAGCGGTTGAGCACCATGGTCATGAGTACGGCGCCAAAGCCATAGATGGGGCTGAAAGGACCAAACAGCATGCCGGCGCGGTCCTGGTAGACGCCTGGGTCGTCGACCGTCATGTGCCAGATGTCCTCGGCGATCAGGCCGAGCACGCAGCAGACGAGGAATACCCAGAACAGGTTGAAGTAGTTGAGCTTGATGTAGCCCTCGCCGGTTTCATCGCGGCCGAGCATGCCCTCGGCGGCGGCGTCGCGGTCGAGCATCTCCTGCAGGCGGCGCTGCAGTTCGCGCTCCTGGCGAAGCGTGGGATCGACGGTGGCTGAAAGCGCGATGAGGATACCGAGCTGAATAGCGGGACGAAGCAAGAAGAGCCCGATACCTTGGAGCATCACGTCGACCAAAAGCTCGACGACGGTGAATGCAATAAGGATGTAGGACAGGCGGGCGGCGTTGCGGCGCTGGTTTTTGATAAGGTCCAGGCCAAAGATGATCAGGATGACGGCACTTGCCGCAGAGAGCATGATGCCGGCGACGATGAGTCCAACCGAGACCAGCATATTGTCGCCGAGCTTTTCGGCGGCGTTGCCGTTGATGAGCGCGGTGATGACCTGCCACATAAAGGCGGCGACCGACGGGAGTGTGCCCACGCCGGACAGGATGCACAGGACGGCGTACACCTTAATGATGAGGGGAATCTTCTTGACCTCCGTGGCGCTGGGGACGCTAGGGTCGAGTTCGTTTCGATCCATACAGAACCTTTCTCGCTTTGTCCTAGGTTACAAGGATACGCTGCCGACCAGCCAAAAGACAGGACGAACGTCCCAATTGCAACAATGTAACCCTCAACGGTGGGCGAGGCGCTGCGCTGGCGTCCATGTCGCGTAGCCAAATAAATGTTTGGTTACAAAACGGATAATTAGCTCGGTGGGCTTTTAAAAAGCGCTGCTCATGCGCGGGGGAGCGCGTCGCGCCGTGCGTATAATAAGCGGGTAACGCCAAAATACGAGGCTCTGAGGGGATGCCATGTCTCAAGAAACCATCCGCGCGGCCGAGCGTGCCGCGGGACAGGTGAAGACCATGTCGACGTATGATCCGGACTCCGACCAGCTGCATGAGGAGTGCGGCGTTTTTGGTGTGTGGGCGCCCGATCGCTACGTGGCTCGACTGACGTACTTTGGCCTGCGTGCACTGCAGCACCGCGGCCAGGAATCGGCGGGAATCGCCGTGGGCGATGGCGGCACGGTTATGGTTCGCAAGGACCTGGGCCTGCTCGACCGCGTGTTCTCCAACGCCGACCTGTCAACGCTCTCCGGCCAGCTGGCTGTGGGCCACGTGCGCTATGGCACTGCCGGCGCCAAAAGCTGGGAAGCCTCGCAGCCGCATCTTTCCACTATCAACAGCGTCATCATCGCACTTGCGCACAACGGTACCCTCGTCAACACCGACGAGCTGCGTCGTCAGCTCATCGAGCTGGGTGTGCCGTTCCTCTCCAACTCGGATTCCGAGGTCGCGACCAAGCTCATCGGCTACTTTACCCAACGCACGGGCCATCTGCGCGAGGGCATTCGCAAGACCATGGAGCTCGTGCGCGGCGGCTACGCCATGACACTCATTAACGAGCAAGCGCTCTACGCCTTCCGCGACCCGCACGGCATTCGTCCGCTGGTGCTGGGCAAGCTCGTGGACGAGGGCCTGGACCAGGCCGACGCCGCTTCTGTTTCGCAGCTGCCCTCGCAAGACGGAGCCTCGACGGTCGACTCCGCCGTCCATGTCACGCGCGCCGGCGGCTGGGTCGTTGCCTCCGAGACGTGCGCGCTCGATATCGTGGGCGCCGAGTACGTCCGCGACGTCCGCCCCGGCGAGATTTTGCGCATCAGCGCCGAAGGCCTGGTATCCGAGCAGGGCGTGCCTGCAGCTGAAGAGCCGGCCAACTGCATCTTTGAGCAGGTCTACTTTGCCCGCCCCGACTCCATCATGAACGGCAAGAGCGTTTACGCCTGCCGTTACGACATGGGTCGTCAGCTGGCACACGAGGAGCCCGTCGAGGCAGACCTGGTCATCGGCGTGCCCGACTCCGGTCTGCCGCCTGCGGAGGGCTATTCGCACGAGAGCGGCATTCCCTTTGGCGAGGGCCTCATCAAGAACCGCTACGTGGGCCGCACGTTTATTGAACCCACGCAGGAACTGCGCGCCATGGGCGTGCGCATGAAGCTCAACCCGCTGCGTGACAACATCGAGGGCAAGCGCCTGGTCGTCATCGACGACTCCATCGTGCGCGGCACCACCATGGTGCAGCTCGTCAAGATGCTGCGCAACGCCGGCGCCAAGGAGATTCACATCCGCATCAACTCGCCCGAGGTCATCTGGCCGTGCTTCTACGGCATCGATACCGACGTGCAGTCGCAGCTCATCAGCGCCAACAAGACGGTCGAGGAGATCTGTGAGTATATCGGCGCCGATTCGCTGGCCTTCCTTTCGGTCGAGGGCCTGCTGAAGGTCATGCCCAAGGGCGGCTACTGCGATGCGTGCTTTACCGGCCGTTATCCCGTGGCGATTCCCGAGAGCTTTGGCCGCGACAAGTTTATGGAGGGCTTTAAGCCCCGCAACCTGGATAAGCCGCTGTATTTTGACGACGACGCCGTGGTCGAGAAATACGACGACCGCAGCTGGGAAGAGAAGCACGGCGAGGCCTAAAACCTGCCATTTAGGGACAGGTTTATTTTGGTAGGTTTTACCTGCTGTTTTGTTGATTGAGCGGCGCGCGTTGTCAGGATGCGCGCCGAATTGAGGGCAACTATGAGCACCGGTTGGCGTCTGTGCGTCAAACGGTAGTGGGAGAGGAAGGCTCAGATGAGCGACAGCAAGCATGTGACGTATGAGGATGCCGGCGTCGATACCGCCGAGGGCGGCCGCGCCGTCGACGCTATTAAGCAAATGGTTAAGGACACCAATCGCCCCGAGGTCATCGGCGGTATCGGTGGCTTTGGTGGCCTGTTCTCGGCTGCCGCGCTCAAGGATATGGAAGACCCGATTCTGATCAGCGGTACCGACGGCGTGGGCACCAAGCTCGTGCTCGCCCAGATCATGGACCGTCACGAGACGGTGGGCCAGGACTTGGTCGCCATGTGCGTCAACGACATTTTGGCTTCGGGTGCCGAGCCGCTGTTCTTCCTGGACTATGTTGCCATCGGCCACATCGAGGCCGAGCACATGGCAAAGATCATCAAGGGCGTGGCCAATGGCTGCAAGCTCGCGGGCTGCGCGCTTGTGGGCGGCGAGATGGCCGAGCACCCCGGTGTCATGGCTCCGGCCGACTACGATCTCGCCGGCTTTACCGTGGGCGTCGTCGACCGTCCCAAGATGCTCGATCCCGCGAACGTCCGCCCCGGCGACGTGATTCTGGGCCTGCCCTCCACCGGCGTGCACTCCAACGGCTACTCGCTCGTGCGCAAGGTCATCGGCGTCGACGGCATCAAGCCGGGCACGCCCGAGGCCGCCGCTAAGGCCGAGGAGTTAAGCCGCCCGCTCGAGGAGCTCGCCGGCGCATCGCTGGCCGACGCTCTGCTGGCCCCCACGCGCATCTACGTCAAGCCGATTCTTGAGCTGCTGCGCGGCGGCGCTCCGGTGCACGCCATCGCCCACATCACCGGCGGCGGCATCACCGAGAACCTCAACCGCGCGCTTGCCGACGACGTCGACGCCGTGGTCACCCGTAACGGTGCCGAGATGGGCTGGGATGTTCCGCCCGTCATCACTTATGTGTCGCGCCAGGCTGAGCTCGCGCCCAACGAGGCATGCAAGACCTTCAACATGGGCGTCGGCCTGTGTCTGATCGTCGCCCCCGAGGACGAGGCCGCGGTGACCGAGGCCCTGGTCGCGCTGGGCGAGAAGCCGTTCCGCGTGGGCGAGTGCGTCGAGGGCTCCGGTAAGGTCGTGTACTCCGATGAGCGCTAACGAGCAGATGACCGCCGCCGAGGGCCTGGGCTTTGTGCCCTATACCCGTCCGACCGGAACCGATACGGCTGAGCCGCTCAAGATAGGTGTGCTCATCAGCGGTTCGGGTACCAACCTGCAGGCGCTAATCGACCTGATCGCCGCGGACAAGCTCAATGCCTCGATTGAGCTTGTGGTGTCGAGCCGTCCTTCGGCCAAGGGTCTGCAGCGTGCCGAGCGTGCAGGTATCCAGACACTCACGCTGTCCAAGGATATCTATGCCGACCCCATCGCGGCTGACGAGATCATCGCGCATGAGCTGCTCGAGCGCGGCTGCGAGTACGTGGTGATGGCCGGTTACATGCGCATGGTGCACACGCCGCTGCTGGCGGCGTTCCCCAATCGCGTGGTCAACCTACACCCGGCGCTGCTGCCGAGCTTTACCGGTGCCCATGCGATTGACGATGCCTTTGCGCGCGGCGTCAAGGTGACCGGCGTGACCGTGCACTTTGCCAACGAGATCTACGACAACGGCCCTATCATCGCCCAGCGTGCGCTGGCTGTCGAGGAAGGCTGGGATGTCGACATGCTCGAGGAGCACATCCATGCGATCGAGCATGTGCTGTATCCCGAGGTCGTGCAGATGCTCGCCGACGGTCGCGTCCACGTGCTGGAGAGCGGCAAGGTCGCAATTGATGCGCCGCGCGGCTAGTGGCGCACAGTACAATTTAGCCGAGTAGTCAGGGTGGTCATTGGCGCCAAGGCGCAAGTGGCCATCCTTTGTTTTAGGTAATCACCTGCGACGCTCTTCAATGACTAGTCGTTAAAGAACGTCGCAGGTGACAAGGTGAGAGAGGTGGGCCCATGGCGGATAACGAAGCATTGTTTACGCCTGAGCTGGTGTTTTTTGATTGGGAGTGCGCGACGCCGGATGAGGTGTTTGCGCGGCTCGAGGACGAGCTTGCACCTCGCGGCTACATTGCGCCCGGTTGGCTCGATGCCGTCCGCACGCGCGAGGACGCCTATCCCACGGGTCTTGCCATGCCGGCGGCCAACATCGCCATCCCGCACACCGATCCCGGATTTGTGGCTAAGCCCTATATCGCGGTGGTAAAGCCCGCGGCGCCCGTGGTGTTCAGCGCAATGGCGGGCATGGGTGCCCCCGTGCCGGCGCAGATCATCATCAATCTGGGCATCGCCGAGCCGGGCGGCCAGGTCGAGGCCCTGCAATCGCTTATGAATATCTTTATGGATGCCGACGCCGCAGCCGATGTGCTCGGCCAGACCATATGCCAGGGCATGGTCGACGCCATCCGTCGCCACTTTTAGGGCCGGCACTTGGGGATTGTTCCTAACTGCCGGCAGAAAAGGAATGTCCCTAACTGCCGACAGCCAGAACAGCCCCCTTTGCACCAAAATGGTGCAGATTAACCTGTCCCCCATGCACCAGGTGTGTCGCGGGGGCTGCGTTGTGACACAATGGCGTTTGTTCGATTCGTGATGCGAAAGGCCAACTATGGCAAACAAGAAAAAGAACTCCGAGCCCGCACCGACGCCCGAGCAGCAGGCCCGCGCCGCGTCGAGCTCTCGTAAGAAGCAGCGCAAGACGTACGTGTCTAAGACCGTCAAGATCGTTCTGGTGGTCATCGGCGTGCTGGCGATGCTGCTTTCCGTCTCGGCCATGGCATGCTCCGGTCTCATGTCGCAGGCAGAGGATACCTCGGGCTACAAGCTTACCGGCGGTGTGGCTGCCACTATCAACGGCACCAACCTCACCGAGGACACCGTGACAAAGCAGATCATGAGCATGCGCACGTCTTACGGCTACACCAAGGACAAGGACTGGGCGCAGTATCTGGTCGACAACGACCTCACGCCCAAGAAGTACCGCAAGCAACTCATCGACTCCTACACGCAGCAGATTCTGCTTCAACAGGCACAGAAGGAGAACGGCGTGACGGTGTCGGACGAGGAGGTCGAGAAGGCTTGGAAGGACGCGTGCAAGAGCGCGGGCGGTGCCAAGGCCTTTAAGAAGACCCTCAAGACCTACGGCTACACCGAAGACACCTATAAGAGCTCGCTCAAGGAGAGCCTGGCGCAGCAAAAGCTCAAAGATGCTGTGGCGCCCACCAGCAAGCCCAAGGACAGCGAGATCGTCGATTACATCAACGAGAACCTGTCGAAGTACAACGATGCCCGCCGCTCGTCGAACATCCTGATCAAGGTTGATTCCGATGCGTCCGATGAGGACAAGGCTGCCGCCAAGGCTAAGGCGCAGGAGTGCCTGAACAAGATCAACTCCGGCGAGCTGAGCTTTGAAGACGCCGTGAAGCAGTATTCCGACGACACCGGCTCCAAGGAGAAGAAGGGTGACGTGGGCTGGGACAAGCTCACCACCTTTGTCGACAGCTACCAGACGGCGCTCGAGGGGCTCAACAAGGGCGATGTGAGCGACGTGGTCGAGTCGACGTACGGCTATCACATCATCAAGTGCACCGACTACTTCCATGTCGATAATCAGGTTGATGACATCAACCAGGTGCCCAAGGCCATCAAAAAGTACGTCTCCAACGTGGTGAAGACGCAGGCGGCCAGCACCGCGTACAGCGAGTGGCTGGAGCAGTACAAAAAGGACGCCGACATCACCGTCAACCCCATGCCCAAGGACGTACCCTATAACGTGAGCCTGAAGGGCGTCACCAAGAGTTCGACCGACAATTCGTCGACGACTGAGTAATCATGGGGCGGTGCTCGCGCGAGTGCCGCCCACGCTATTAGAGAGGATTTGCAGATGACCAATGAAGAGCTGCAGAAGGAAATGATCGCGGCCATGAAGGCCAAGGACAAGGTTCGCCTGTCCATCATTCGCCAGGTCAAGGCCGAGGTGAAGAACATCGAGGTCAATGAGCGCCGCGATGTGACCGAGGAAGACGTCAACAGCATGATCAAGCGTCTGATTAAGCAGACGAGCGAGACGCTGGAGATGTCCATTAAGGCCGGTACCGACCAGGAGCGCACCGACAACCTGACCGAGCAGGTCAAGATTCTGGAGAGCCTGCTGCCCGTGCAGGTTTCGGGCGAGGAGCTCGAGGCTCTGATCGAGCAGGTCATCGCTGAGCTGGGCGCCACGTCCAAGAAGCAGATGGGCCAGGTCATGGGAGCACTCGGCAAGGCCACCGGTGGCAATTTCGATAAGCCTGCCGCGGCAAAGATCGTCGGCGCCAAACTTGCGTAATTTGTTACGCGGTTTTACCAAACCGCGTAACGGCTCGACGCTGCAAACCCGTACACGCGGCAATCAGACGTTCAATTTCAAGGGCGCGACCATAAGGTCTGCGCCCTTTCATTTCACGTCACCTTGCTCGCGTGTACGGGTTTTCGCTGACTTATGCTCAACAAGGGCGGTTGTATTATTTTCGGCGCTCATTGGGGACAGACTTAAATGAGTACCCAATGAGCGGGTACTCATTTAAGTCTGTCCCCAATGAGTGGGTGGAAGGTTGCGGGTTCTTTACGGGAATGTAGTGTGGGCTGCGGAAACGTGGTTCTTTCCGTACAATAGTTCAACTCGTGTAAACGCAGGGAAGGGACATTCATGGCAGACATGATCGAGATCAAGCATCTCAACAAGTACTTTGGCGACCTGCATGTGCTCAAAGATATCAATCTCACCGTCAAGCGCGGCGAGAAGCTCGTAATGATCGGGCCTTCCGGTTCGGGTAAGTCGACGCTCATCCGTTGCGTCGATTATCTGGAGGAGCCCACATCGGGCGAGGTCGTCATCGACGGTACGCCGCTCACCAAAAAGAATCACCTGGAGATGGCTCGCAAGTATAGTTCCATGGTGTTCCAGCAGTTCAACCTGTATCCCAACATGACGGTGCTCGGCAACCTGACGCTCGCGCCCATCAAGCTACAAAAGAAGAGCAAGGAGGAGGCGACCGAGATCGCCATCGCCGCGCTCAAGCGCGTTGGCATGGCGCATAAGGCCGGCGAGTATCCGCAGAACCTTTCGGGTGGTCAGCAGCAGCGCATCGCCATCGCCCGTGCCCTGTGCACCAAGCAGCCCATCATCCTGTTTGATGAGCCGACCTCGGCGCTCGACCCCGAGATGGTCCAGGAAGTCCTGGACGTTATGATTGAGCTCGCGCAGGAGGATATCACCATGATCTGCGTGACGCACGAGATGGGCTTTGCGCGCCAGGTGGCCGACCGCGTCATCTTTATGGAGGACGGCCGCATCCTGGAGGAGGGCACGCCCGAGCACTTCTTCGATAACCCCGAGAACCCGCGCTGCCGCGAGTTCCTGTCCAAGATTCTGCACTAGGCGCGGTGATGGACATGACGGATATGACGAGGGCGGCCGTGTCGCGCCGTCACTTTTTGCAGCTGGCTGGCGCCGGCATGCTTGCGCTGACGGGGACCGCGCTTACCGGTTGCGGCAACTCTACCAGCGGCGAGGGCTCCGACAAGGGGTCCAAGCTTGCGGCCATCAAGTCGCGTGGCCATCTGAATGCCGGTGTTAAGAAGGACGTTCCCGGCTATGGCTATTACGACACCGCCAAGGGTCGCTTTGAGGGCATGGAAGTTGATTTGTGCTACCAGATCGCCGCTGCCGTCTTTGGCGTGAGCTATAAGGAGGCCCGCGCCCAGGAGCTTGTCGAGTTTACCGACGTAACGCCCAAGACACGCGGCCCGCTGATCGATAACGGCCAACTCGACGTGGTCGCGGCGACCTACACCATCACCGACGAGCGCAAAAAGAGCTGGGATTTCTCGACGCCGTACCGCACCGACTACGTTGGACTCATGGTCAAGAAGCGTTCGGGCTTTACCTCGATTGAGGATCTGGACGGCAGGGTCATCGGCGTGAGCCAGGGTGCTACCACGCAGGGCCTGATCGAGCAGATGATCAAGGACAATGGCTTTAGCTGCAAGCCTGAGTTTAGGGCCTTTAGCGGCTACCCCATCATCAAGAGTTCGCTCGACGCCGGCAATATCGACGTCTTTGCCATGGACCGCTCCACGCTGGCCGGTTACATGAACGAGACCGTTGAGCTGCTGCAGCCCGAGGTCAAGTTTGGCGAGCAGGGCTATGGCGTGGCGACCAAGAAGGGCTGCGACCTTTCGACCGTGGTCGATCAGGTGATTTGCGATCGCCTGGCCGATGGCTGGCTCGACCAAGAGGTCAAGACCTGGGGTCTTGTATAGGCGCATCGTCCAAGGAAGGAATCAAATGCTCGAAGGATTATTTGACGCCGACCGTTGGTCGACGACATTTCAAAACATGGGGCCCTTCTGGGAGGGCTTTGGCGTGACGCTGCAGGTGGTCGTTGCCGGTCTGCTGCTGTCGCTGGTGCTGGGCACGCTGCTGGGCGTGTTCTCTACCACTCGCTCGCGCTTGCTGCGCGCCATCAGCCGCGTGTACGTGGAGTTTTACCAGAACACCCCGTTGCCCGTGCAGGTGCTCTTTATGTACATGGCCGGCCCGCAGTTTTTGCAGGCCATAACCGGTGCCGACCAGCCGGTGCGCATCGCGCCGTTCGTGCTGGGCTTCTTGGGTGTGGGTCTGTATCACGCGGCCTACATTTCGGAGGTCATCCGCACTGGTATCGAGGCGGTTCCGCGCGGTCAGATGGAGGCGGCCCAGAGCCAGGGCTTCACACGTGCGCAGGCATACTGGTACATCGTGCTGCCCCAGACGTTCAAGATCATTCTGCCGCCGCTGTGCAACCAGGCGCTCAATCTGGTCAAGAACACGTCGGTGCTGGCGCTCGTGGCCGGCGGCGACCTTATGTACCGTTCCGACAACTTTGTGAGTCTGTACGGTTACCTGCAGGGATACATCGTCTGCTGCCTTATGTACTTCATCATCTGCTTTCCGCTCGCCATGCTGGTGCAGTGGCTCGAGCGCAGCTCCAAGGAGCGTCCGCGCGGCGTGAGCCTGGCCGAGCTGGGGCTCGACAACGTAGAGGAGGCCTAGCGCATGGAAATCTTCAACGCGACCAACCTGCTCTACATTTGGGGCGGCTTTGTTAAGACCATCGAGATCTCGGCGCTGTCGATCTTTTTCTCGCTCATCTTTGGCACGGTGCTGGCGCTCGTTAAAAGCTATGCGCCCCGCCCGTTCCGTATTTTGGTGAGCGCCTATATCGAGCTGTTCCGTTGTACGCCAAACCTGCTGTGGATCCTGTTTATCTACTTTACGGTGCAGGGTTTGGACATTGTGATTTCGACCATCGCCTTTACGCTGTTTACCAGCGCCGTTATGGCCGAGATTGTGCGCGGCGGTCTCAACTCGATTCCGCGCGGCCAGTTTGAGGCAGCGCAGAGCCAGGGCTTCGGCTTTTTTGCCACCATGCGCTACATCATTCTGCCGCAGACGTTTAAGACGATCATTCCGGCGCTGTTTAGCCAATGCACGACGGTCATCAAGGACAGCTCGTATCTTTCGGGCATTAACGTGGCCGAGCTCATGTACACGGCAAATGTCGTGATGGCCCACGCGATCGACCTGTCGCAGGTGCTTATGCTCTACGGTCTGGTGTTTGCGATGTACTTTGTGCTCAACTTTGGTATCTCGCTGCTGGTGAGAGCGTATCAGAGGCGAATGGTGGCAGCGTAGAACGTGGCAAAGGGACAGCCCCTTTGTCACATAGAGAAAGGAATCGCGATGAGCGATCTGGAGAACAAGAAGAATCCTGTGGTCATTACCATCGCGCGCGACTTTGGCGCCGAGGGCCACGAGATTGGTCGCATGCTTGCCGACGAGTTGGGGATTCCGCTGTATGACAACGAGCTGCTGGTACGTGCGTCGCTGCGCGCGGGCGAGTCGCTCGACAAGATGGCTGCCTACGACGAGCGCCTGGCCGTGGAGAACGTGGCGTTTCTGCCCGACCGCTACGATGCGCGTTCGTACTCGGATAAGTTGTTCCAAAAGATGAGCCAGGTGATTTTGGATCTGGGCGAGACCGAGAGCTGCATTATCGAAGGCCGCCTGTCCGATTATCTGCTGCGCAACAACCCCAATCACATTGCCGTGCTGGTGACCGCACCCTTTGAGGACCGCGTCGAGATCGTGCGCAAGAAGCGCGGCCTTAACAAAAAGAAGGGCGCCAAGCTGGTCAAGCAGCAGCAGAAGGCGCGCGAGGCGTTCTATAAGCGCTATAGCGCCGGAAAGTGGAAGATGACGAGCGGCAAGGATATCGTCGTCAACCGCGCCAAGTTGGGCCGCGAGGGCTGTAAAGACGTCATCGCCGCTGCCTACCGCTACAAGCTGGCGCAACTCGAAGCCTAACCGATCAAAACCACCACAAAGGGGACAGGCACCTTTGTGGTGGTTTTTGTTTTAGGCCGAGGGGAAGGCCTTGGTGAGACCGGCGCGCGTCTGCGTGTCGGTCTTTTGGTAGATGGAGCTCAGGTGGCGCTGGACCATGCGCATCGAGATACCGAGCTCATCGGCGACCTGCTTGAGCGGGCGTTCGTCCTGGGTTACGGCCATGAGCACGTCGACCTCGCGCGAGGTGAGAGCGTGATCGGTGATGAAGACTTGACGCTGCTCCTCGATACTCGGTGCTGCCAGCGCCTCCTCGGCAAGCTGTTGATGTTCGCGCTCCTGCTCGGTTTGGGGCAGGCGGAATAGGCCCGCGGCAACGAATGCCACGCAGGCGGCGACGAGAAGCACGACCGCGCCAATCATGATGAGGGCGACGTTGCCAGAGGTCACAAGCGCAAGCGAGACGCCCGACGTGGTGAACGCGCACACGTTATTGGCCGCACGGCCCATGCCGGCCCAGAAGGCGGGCACGTGCATGCGCGGTGCCAGCTGAGTAAACGTGGCGGTAAAGAACGTGACGAAAAAGCCCGAGCTCAGGTAAAAGACAATGAGGCCCAGGTTGGGATCGGCGCCGGCCTCCACGGCCAGGATGGAAATGGTCGAGAGCACGGCGATGCCGAGCATGACAAGTCCCATGTATCGGCGCTCGGCAAGATCAAAGATGATGCCGGCGGCAAGGCCGCTCGCCGCCAAAAAGAGGCGCGGCCATGTTTGCACGGCAATGGTGCCGTGGGCGTTGGAGAGCGTGACCACGTTGTCGAGGGTGGAGAACAAGCAGGCGAGAATCATGACGAGCGCGATGCTCCAACACGCCTGCTTGGCAAGGGCGTGCGATGGCTCAACAAAGGGATTGATGGCGGGGCTGGAGCTCTCGGCAGCTTTTTGGGGAACGACGCTGAGGGCAGAGATGGCGATCGTTGCCGCGCCAAGAATGATGAGCTCGACGATGCCACCGCAATCAATCAGGTTGGTGACGAACTGCATCAGGATGCCCGCGGCATAGGCTGCTCCTGCGTCGGTGGCGAGTTTGGGGTCATCCTGGAATGCCAACGAAAAGGCATGGTGTGCCGCGCCGCCCAGTAGGCCGAGTCCGAGGAATGCGAGGCATCCCAGAATCTCGAGCGCAAGCGGACTCGTGGGGGACTGAATCTGAGTCAACCCCAAGATGGCGATGGGGACGGCGGCACTGACAACTGCCTGAGGCTGGCCTTTGCGCTGCGCGTGCCCAAGCAGCGGAGCGTATCCGATAAGGCCGATCACGCTGGCGCCTAGGATAAAGCCCTGTGCGAGCACAACACGTTCGGCACCGGAGAGCAGCCCGACATTGATATCGAAGCGAAACTCGGCGGCAAGGAAGGCGAAGGTGAAGAGCGCGAGTGCCAAAAGCGCGTTGATTTTAGACTTGCTCAGATTCAAGGATGGTCCTTTGGGTGGACGGAACAATCGTGCCCTCGATTGTAGACCAGGTCGGTAGGGGGTAAGCCTTTCGGGGGGCGCGCTTGGCAATCGCATGCTCGTTGCCTTTTGCGCTGGCAGATGCGCCACTTGAGAATTCGTGCCCTGGGATCCGGCTATCTTGCCGT
Source organism: Collinsella sp. OM08-14AT (assembly GCF_003438115.1). Taxonomy (NCBI): domain Bacteria; kingdom Bacillati; phylum Actinomycetota; class Coriobacteriia; order Coriobacteriales; family Coriobacteriaceae; genus Collinsella; species Collinsella sp. OM08-14AT. Next base: position 182,650 of record NZ_QSTE01000002.1, on the reverse strand, counting down.
AACATGGTGTTACAGAAGCACCCCTTACGACAAGGAGGCTCACATGCGAAAGCAAATCCATGACAACCCAATCGACCACGGCCACTCGTGCGCGCTCTCCCACGGAACATGGCGTCGCGTGGGCGCCAAGCTTGCCTGCGCGGGGGCCTGCGCGCTCATGGCCGGCCAGCTGCTGCTGCCGAGCGTGGCGCTCGCCGCCGAGTGGGTCAGCGTCGGCGGCACGCAGTACAACAAGGCCGCCGGCGACGAGGCAGGAACCTGGTCCTGGGATGGCGCTAACGACATGAAGCTCAACGGCTACGACGGCGGCTCCATCGGCGCCAAGGGCAACCTCAATATCGGCGTGACGGGCACCAACACCGTCACGGCCGATGCCGGTCAGAGCGCTATTGCTGTCAAGAACGGCAACCTTGCCATTACCGGCGACGGCACCCTTAATGCGACGGCCCAGACCGATGTGATTGCGGCGGAAGGCGACGGCAATGCGGGTGGCGATGTGACCATCAGCGGCGCCAACGTCAATGTGACGGCTTCGGGCGCAGTGAACAGTGCGACGGGCATTCGCGCGACGGCCGGCAGCGTGACGATCGATAAGGGCGCCGATGTCAAAATCGAGGCAAAATCGGCGGAAGGATCTTGGCGTCCAACGGTGGGCACCTACGGTATCTTTGCCGATAACCTTCCCAGTAGACACGCTGCTCAGGAAGGCGAGCAGGAAGAACCGGATTATGTCTCTGTGCACGGGGGCGACGTCACGATCGATGCCGCCAACCTGTCGATCAAGACAGCCGATGCCTGGCAGGTTTCCGTGTGCATCAATACGGTCGGTATCAAAAAGAATACCCTCATGAAAATCGTCAACGGAGCCGATGTCGTGCTTTCCGCCGGCAGTGCGGCTTCGCTCTCGGCGGGCATCAGCGCGCGTTCGCAAAGCGGTGCGGTGTGGATGCTTGTCGAGGAGTCGAATCTTACGTCTCGAAGCCTGTCTGCTGCAAACGGCATCGATGCCGTCCGCAATCAAAGTTTTGGAATCATGGCAGAGGCAAACACCGGGTCGGAAACGCCTCGTATCAAGATTCGCAAATCGAAGATTGAGGCTTCGGGCGCGACTGCGGGAATCTATGCGATCAACTGTAACGACGCGACTGCGACGCTGTTCCGTGCCGCGAGGATTGATTTGAGCGTGAACAATTTACACGGGCGCGCGATGATTACGACTCCGACGGATGGTGCCGTGCGCGATGTGAAAAAGGTTGTTGATACGGGGAAATGGCCGAGCTCCCAGAACGGGCAGGTCGTCGGTGTTGCCGGTTCGTCTGCTATTACGGATATCGTCGGTTCTGCCGAGGTCGCCCATGATGTAGTGATTGATTTTGGAGACGGGCAGGAGCCGGAGCCGACACCGGAGCCCGAGCCGACACCGGAGCCCGATCCCGATCCTATGCCCAATCCCGAGCAGAAGCCTGACCCCAAGCCCGTAGATAAGGACGCAAAGACCACCACGGCGGTTACCAAGACCGTTACGACCAAGACTGCCGCCGGCGCCAAAAACGCTTCCGGTGTTCTGGCTGCCACAGGCGACAACGCCGCGACGGCGGCGGCCGCCCTCGGCATCGCCGGTGCGTCCGTCATCGGCGCCGGTTTCGTTGCGTCCAAGCGCCGCAACCGCTAGCGTAATCTTTCATAGCCATTTTCAGCCGCCGCGCAGGCATAAATGCTCTTGCGGCGGCTCTTTGTATTTCCGCAGGTAGAGGCCTAGGTTCGCATCTACGAACCTAGGCGTGCGGAGTCATTTGGCACATCTTGGTGGTACAGGACCATCACAAAGGGGACAGGCACCTTTGTGGTGGTATGTCCCTACGACCAAGGAGGCCGTTATGAACGGAAGCCACTTTGACAAGCAAGCTCAACGTGAGTCCACCTGCTCGCTGGTTCACGGTACCTGGCGTTGTGTGGGTGCCAAAATAGCTTGCGCCGGCGCGTGCGCGCTTATGGTTGGCCAGCTGCTGCTGCCGAGCGTGGCGCTGGCGACGGAATGCGCCGATCCCGCCGCTGGGACGGATGAGGTTGCCGCGGCTCCGGTGACGCCGACGGTTGCGGAGGATACGGCTGCAACGACCGCACCAGCTGCTTCGACCGCGCCTGCAACCGATGCTGCTCCGGCGGCGCAAGCCACCGCTGAGCCTCAGCAGGCGGCCCCGACTGGCGCCACCGATGAATCCAACGATGCGGCACCCGCTGAACAAAATACTCCCAGCGACAACGCCGCCACGCCGGCGAATGACGCCATCATGCCCTGCGGTGTGACCGATGTTGTTGGCGGCAGCGGCGTTAGGGTCAATATTACGGTGCGGAACAATTACACCGACATCAAGAAAGAAGAAACGATTGAGTATGTGAAGGGGATTGCCCTTGTAGATGGAGACCAGTCTGCTCTCGATGGTAGCGCTTTGACTTTTATCGGCCTGGGGGACTTGATCGTCCATGCGGCGTATGACAGTGCGAGCAATAAAACAACGCTTACCCTGGATATCAGCAAGATTCAGAGACAGAAGGAGGAGAAGAAGTACTTTACGGAGTACAAGGAGAATAAGTCCAAGATGACGACCACCTATGATGGATCCAAGCTTACGTATACGGGTACAGAGCCCGGGAATATCATCATCGGTGATCCGGACGACGCCTTTAAAGGAGACACCGAGGCGACCGGGAAACCCACTATTAACGAGATCCGGGATGACTACTACACCCGCACCCATGTCTACGAGAGGGCGTGCCTTGTGATCTCGGCAGCGGAATCAGAATCGGAATCCATCTCCTTTGCCCATGTTCAGAATACGAACTTCAATTGGCAGCTGGATACTGGTCCGCAGGCGACGGCAGGTGTCCCTAACTACGATGCAGATAAATACGAAATCGCTTATGAATGCTGGCAGGAATTTGAAAACAACGAACCCGTTGCTGCCTGGTATTCCGATAACGGCTCACATGGTTCCCTGCCGACTATTACAAAGTTTAAAAGCGGGAAAGAGTACGTGTATTCTCTTATGCTGAAGCCAAAAGACGGATATTCCTTCAGCGATGAAACCGTTGTTACCGTAAACGGGGAAACCGTAAAGTCGAGTCTAAGCGGAGAATTCCTGTATGTCCCTGCTATTAAAACAATTACGATGCCTGCTTCGTCGGAAAACGAAGCTCTTGAGAATCTAAACGTCAACGATGTGAAAACCGACTACGCGCCCGGCGAGGCGCCGCGTGCGACCGCGACGATTCCTGCCGCCGATGCCGATAAGTATGAGATCGCCTATGAGTGCTGGGAGGAGATGGATGGCAGCGACCCTGCGGAGCTCAAGCCCGTTGCCTTCTGGTATTCCGACCCTTCCAAGTATCCGACGGGCGCGAGGAAGATCGAGCACTTTGAAGAGGGCAAGTTCTACATGTATTCCGTTGAGCTGAGGCTCAAGGACGACAATACCGTGGCCGATGACTGCATGATGTACGTCAACGGCCATTGGACGCACCACATCAAGACCGTCAACGGCGTCTTCGCGCCAAACGCTGACAATATGCTGTGCGAGCAGCCGATCGACGAATGGCGTGCCATCGACGTTATCGAGATCGACGGTGCCACGACCACCTTCAAGGCGGGCGATAAGCCGGTCTTTACGGCGAGTGTTCCGATGGGTTCCAACTCCCTTCCTCAGTGTGAGTTCTGGACGGGTAGCGACGGCAGCGAAGTGAACTCCCAGAAGTTCTGGGATCAGAACATTACAAACCACATCGATGCTTTTAAGCCTGGCGTGACCTATCGCTACGGCATCTACCTCAAGTCCGCGCGCGGCTTCTACTTCACGCCCGACACCAAGCTGGTGATCAACGGCGTGGAATGCGGCTACCAGGTCGCGGATAGCGTATCCGATGAGGACAGCGGCTGGATCTACACCCTGTGGCTCAACACTGATCTGACCTTTACGCCTGAAGCCACGCCGACTCCCGATCCGCAGCCTACGCCGGAACCCAAGCCGACGCCGCAGCCTGAGGTGAAGCCCGAGACCAAGCCCGCGACAAAGCCGGTCGCGACAGCTACCACGACCAAGACGGTTGAGAAGGCCACGCCGACCAAGAAGGGCGACGCCGTCCTGGCTGCCACGGGAGATACCACCGCAATGACGGTCACCGCCCTGGGCATCGCTGGCGCAACCGTTGCCGCCGCAGGCATCGCTGCGACCAAGCGTCGCAAGCGCTAGAGCTGGGTGACGGCTCTCGTTCTCGGCCTCAGCAAAATCTCAATCTGTAACACCAAACTGCCCAAAACGGATCTAGATGTTACAGATTGAGATGAACCGAATGGCCGCCAATCTAATGTCTCGATCTGTAACACCAAGCGGGGAATTTGACCTCTAACTGTTGCAGATCGAGACAAACTGGCCGGCCAAGTCCAGAACCGCCACAAAGGCGCCTGTCCATTTTGTGGTGGTTTGCGCAGGTAGAACGGTAGGTTCGTATATATGAACCTACCGTTCGCTTTGTTTTTGGACGACGATTACGCTGGATAACTTTTGGTTTGCAGGAAAGGAACGACCATGAGGTGGACCACTGTTCGAGCGCTTTGCCGCTGCCTGACCGTTGCCGCTGTGACCCTCACCATGGTGACGGGTTCGTTGCCCGCGGGCGCGTTTGCCGAGACCCTCACCACCGACGGCACTTTTGTGCAGACGGATAACGGCCAAGCAGCCAACGCTGCTCCCGCCGATTCGGCTGACGCCCAAATGTCAGACTCTGCTTCCGCCGACCCCGCGCCCGATGCCGGCGCTGCCGACCCCACAGTGCTCGATACCGGTGACGCCCCTGCGCCCCCGGACTCCGAGATTGCATCGGCGGCGGGCCTGACGGGCGCCGGACAGACCGAGAGCACACCTGCGGGTACGCTTGCCACCGATCTTGTCGAGGGCAAGGAGCTCGCCGAGCAGCAAAAGCAAGAGGAGGCTTCCGGCACCGAGGCGACCTGGAACGAGGAACTTGAACTCTGGGCAACCTCGAAGGGCGCCACGGGCGTAAAGGACGAATACGACGATGGCTACGTGGCCGGCGAGCAGACCCCCGCGCAGTACTACTTCTCGATTGATAGCCTCACCAACGAAATTTCTATCGAGTATGGCGACGCGGGCATTACCACGTTGGAGGTGCCCTCGACCATCGACGACAAAAATGTCGTAAGCCTTACGGGTATGGGAAGCGCTGCGCTCACATCGATTACCTTCGCCCCTAATTCGCATGTCCGCTCGGTTGGAGGCTTGGGCGGCAGCAGCATCAAAGAGATCGCACTGCCCGATTCGGTCGAGGAGCTCAAGAGCTATGCATTCTACAAAAGCAAGACGCTCCAAACGGTAACCTGGCCCAACAACGCGGCCTTTACCACGATTCCCGAGCAGGCCTTTAAGGAATGTGAACAACTTGACGACAAGGTGGTGGCAACGCTGCCGCCTTCGGTCAAAACTATCGACTATCTTGCATTCGCCTATTGCGGCGTGCCACAGTTCTATGTCTCGGACACAACAGTGCTCACCTTTACGCAGATCAATGTGCCGGGCACGGTGGAGCGGATTGAGCGCAATGCCTTTGACGGGTGCTCCTTTGTGTCGTCGGTGACGATCGGCGACGGCGTTAAATATATCGGAGCGCACGCGTTCGCCTCTCTTGATCCTGCGATTGCCGGCAAAGAGATTGTGCTACCCAAAAGCGTGGAAATGATAGAGTGGGGAGCTTTTGAGAACACGAGATACGGAAACGAGACGAACCATAATGCCGTTGCCCTGCGCGTGATGAACCCCGATCTTCGGTTTGGTGAGGCGGGCTATCCGGGCGACTATAATGAGCGCGTGACAATCGATGGCGTAACGTATGCGATTCCCTTTAGTGAAGGCCAGACCATCTATGCCTATGCGACCGATTCGGCTGGCAACCCCTCGATGGTCAAAAAGCTTGCCGATGCCGTGGCCGATCGCAAGGACTCCGTCGATTCCTCGAAGCCTGCTTACACGTTTGAGTGGATGGGCGAGGCGGCCCAGGTGACGAGCAAACTTCCCCAGAGCGCGACGGCTACACTCGTGCAGGCGGGGCAGTCCACGCCGCTGGCGGTTGGCGATGACGGCAGCTTTACAGCGGACGCTCTCTCCAAGACAGCAGCCACCCTGCGCATTTCGCTCAGCGGTTACTATGACATGGTGCTGGCGCGCCCGGGCGACCAGATGACGGGCACATGGAATATCGGAGAGATTAAGGCGGAGGACTTTACCAAGATTCCGGCCTCGCGCGCGATTGAGCTCAACGTGGGCTATCTTGAACCGATTGTGGGCCAGGATAAGACCGAACGCATTGAGCTCGATAGTCTCGATAAGATCGATCTGACGGTGAAGAGCGGCGGCAAGACGCTTAAGCCTGCCAAGGGTGACAAAGAAAACGACTTCCGTATCCAGGGCACAGCACTTGTGGTGTCGCAGGCCATTGCCGACGCGGACCAGGATCTGGAGATAACGCTCGAGCCCAAAGACAGCCTCAGGCTGGGTGGGGCGACGGCGACGGTGAAGCCTTCGGCCGGCAAGGTCGATATCGACTTGAAGCCCTGGGGTACGGCGACAGTCACGACCAAGGGCGACTACCAGGGCGCCAACCGCGTGCTGGTGTTCCGTACGTCCGACGGCAAGCTAGTTGCCGACGGTGTCACCTGTCTGATGGGTTACGAAGACGATGGCACCACGCCTATCATGAAGGCCGAGACGCCGCGCCTTAAGGCCGGTTCTTACACCATCGTTGCCTTTAACAAGACGAGCTACGACATCCAAGCGACGAGCTATTCCACGTTTAGCCGCCTAGGGCTGACCGTGGGTAAGCATATCGCGCAAAAGCAGGTGAAGATTGAGGACGGCAAACAGCTCGACGTGACGCTCGACGTCCCCACGTTTGACGTGGAGACGTATCGTGCCGAGCGTGGGCTGACGGCGGGCTCGGTTATCGCTGATTCGTCCGCGGTCGTTGGCGTGGAGACCGAGCTGCGCATTCATTACGAGCTCAAGGACAGCCAGGCTGCCAAGATTGAGATTCCGCTGGCCAAGGATGCCGTCGAGGATGTGTCCGCTGGCTCTCGCGACCCCGGCGATAGCTCCCATACATGGTGGACTGACGCGACGTGGAAGGGCGATAACCTCGTTCTCAATATGAAGAAGGGCATGGGCGCCGATGTGTTTGTGCGCTTTAAGCCTAAGGCCGCAGGCATCTATGCCATCTCGCCGCTTATTACGCTGGGCGAGGTGACATTGCCGCTGGGAAGCACCACACTCGAGGTTAGCGGATCGCGCATCGAGGTCGACAACACCGACGTTCACAGCCTGCTGGGCAATGTGGCCTACGTTTATGCGGCGCCGGGCAAGAGCGTGCAGCTCACCGTGGGGACGGGCTCGTCGGCTGCAAAGTACACCGGCAAGACCAATAAACTCGGCCGTGCCAAGATTGAATACGAGCTGCCGCAGGATACGCTTGCCGCCGAGCGCGTGACGCTCGAGGCGCGCGTGGGCTCGACCGATGTTGCCGCCGCTGCTGCCGAGGTAACGGCTCGCAATTATGTGCGCTATGTTCCGGGTGCTTCGGTCTGGAACTTTGATGTGACGTATCGTGGCGGTACGCAAAACCTGGTCAAGGACGGCAAGGACACCGGCAAGAGCCTGTGGACCTTCCATCATCTGCCACAAAAGAAGAACGCCTACTGGACCTTTGACATCACGCTTGAGGTGGGAAACGAAGAGGCCGCCGACACGCTCGACCTGTACGTGGACTGCGTGGATGGCAAGACGGTGACGATTCCTCTGACTCAAAAGTCGCGCGAGGGCACCCGTGTGCGCTATGTGGCGGAGTATGTGGACGAGGGTTACCTTAAGCTGCTCGACGAGTTTAACAAGGCGAATGACTCGACCTATGTGAACTGCGGAAACTTTGAGCAGATCTTTATGCCGCAGACCTACCGCATCTCCAATGCTCAGCTTATGACCATGCTGAGTTTTGACGCCAACGCTTCGGCCAAAAAGCATTCCGCCGCGGCCGAGGAGCGCCAGCAGGAGTTCTCGAATGCCGTGCAGCAGTGGCACGAGTATATGATGGATAACTCTTTTAACGATGTCGACGAGGCCTTTAACGATGCGATTGACCAGATGGTCGCCGATGCGCTTGCCGAGGAAGAGAAGGGCGGTAAAGAGGACGAAGCCCAAGGTGGAGCTGCCCGCAAGGCTCGTCGCGCCCCCGCCGCCAGCGACGGCGAGGGTGATGATGCTGGCAACGACGAGGCCGCGCAGTTTGCCGCCGAGCTTAAGGTTGCGGTTGGCGGCTCGTCGGCGCTGCTGACCAAGCAGGGCGACAGCTATGGCGTCAACGTGGACAAGATGATCTTTGAGGACGCGTACGGCACCGGTGAGGATTGGTACCAGGAACTCGCGTCGGCTCAGGGTGCAAGCGCTGCGGATGCGGCGGCCATCAAGGAACTTGTCGACCATGCGTCGCGAGCGGAGTTTATTGCCCAGCAGGCCGAGGATCTGGTGGGCCAGTCGATGGGTATCGGCCAGCTCAACCAATACGGAAGCTGGAATGACGCAACCGCTGCGGCGCTCAACAAGTGTGCGGGCATTAAGGCCAGCGAGTACAACGGCCAGTCGACGAGCGGGTTTAACGATTTGGGCCAGGCGCTCGGCAGCTCGCTGAGCTACAAGGCGGCTGACGACGATACCGTCAAGGGCTTTAAGGTCGCCGCGCCCGATGGCGACGAGACCGCTTACATTGAGTCGTAGTTTATCGAGAACTCCAATAACAACAAGAACCAGGCGCTGCTGTTTAACTCAATCGCCATGCAATGCGACATTTTGGACAATCTGTACGATAACTGGAACGTAGTCCACAGCCTCAATAACTCTACGATTCGCGGTTGGCTTATGGCTTGGAAGCGCAACGGTGACGTCAGCGCCCACATGAAGCTCATCCGCACGATCCGTTCGCTCAAAAGCTACAAGATCGAGTGTGAGATGTTCGGCCAGGTCTTTAAGACCGATGCGTGGAAGGCGGCCGGCCAGGCGTTTCCCGCGGCGACCCAGGGCATCGGCATCTTTACCGGCATTTACGGCGTGAACGATGCCAGCAAGAACTGGGAGAACGTGAACGTCCGTATGCAGAAGGTGAAGGGCGAGCGCGAGGGCTATGAGCTTCAGCATACGCGCTTGCTTGCCAAGCCCGAGAAGACCGAGGACGACTGGAAGTGCATTTACGCGCTGCGCGACGCCATGGAGAAGGCGCGTGCGTTTGAGGATCTGCTGTATCGCCAGCTCTGCCACGATAGCACCGATGTGGCGGTGGGCTCCATTATGACAATCGCCGGCGTGCTGACGGCCGGTTCGGCGGGTACCGTGGTGGGCGCTGCCTATGACGCGGCTTCGACGAGTGTGGGCTCGGAGCGCGCGATTAAGCTGACCAATGCCGAGTGCGCCTACGATGTCGCCTGTGAGCAGGTGGAGCGCGCGTGCCAGAATCGTATTACGGTCAACTGGGGTGAGCTGACCGATGCCGAGGTCTACAAGGCCAACAAGGACGGCTTGATCTCGGACGAGAAGATGCAGTCGATCTTCGAGGCGCGTTATCGCAATGTGGCTGCCAAGGCTGCACCCGACCCTGCGGGCGTGGTGTACGAGGGCCTGTTGTCCAATACGGTCGAGGGCGCAACGGTTGAGCTGTGGAGCGCCGACGATGCCGCCGGTACCAATGCAGTGCGTTGGGATGCCGAGGAGTATGAGCAGGACAATCCGCTTGCAACGGGTGCGGACGGTGCATACAACTGGAATACGCCGACCGGATGGTATCAGGTGCGCGTGACCAAGGACGGGTATGAGGAGGCGCGTTCGGCTTGGCTGCGCGTGCCGCCGATTCAGACCGAGGTGAACATTGGCTTGGTGTCGACGGCGGCGCCCGAGGTGGCTTCGGCCCATGCCTATACCGATTGCGTCGAGGTTGAGTTTACGCAGTATATGGATGCGAGCGACGATGCCCTGGTCGCATTGTGCGCGCAGGGCTTGGGCGACGTGACGTATACGTGGCTCGACAAGCAGGACGATCCCAATGGCAAGCCGTTGTCGCGCGTGCTGCGCATTCGCTATGCCGATGCGCGTGAGGCGGGCTCGACGGTGTCGTTTGAGCTCGACGGTGCTCGCAACTACGCCGGCAAGGCCATGGCGCGCTGGGCAAGTGGCGAGCTTGTCGTGGGCGTTCGTGCCGACAAGCTCAAGCTCAACGTGGAACAAGCTGTGACCATGCTTGAGGGCGGCGACTTTGAGCTGGTGGCACACGTGACCGATAAGGCGGGCAAGCCGTTTGCGGGCGCCAAGGTTAGTGTTGGGCTGGAGTCCTCGGCTATCTGCTCTGTCGATGCCACCCAAGCCGTGACGGGCGAGGACGGCGCGGCGACGTTTGTGCTGCATGGTGCTCTGCCCGGTTTGACGACGTTGACGGCGGCGGTGGACGGCACGGCGCTGTCCAAGCAGGTCGACGTGCGCGTGTCTGCCGAGGCAGTGCGACCGGCGCGACCGGTGGCGACGATTGGTGCGACGACGTTTGGTGCATGGTCGCCCAAGGAGAACTACATTACGGTGCCCAAGGGCACGAAGCTGGAGCTTTCAGCCGAGGACGGCACGACGATTTGGTACACCACCAACGACACCTGCCCCTGCCGTGACGAAGGCCGCGTAAAGTACACCGAGCCTATTGCGCTCGATAGCAATATGTATGTGCGCATTGCGGCGCAGCGTCCCGGCATGTCGTATAGCGAGTATTCGGAGCGCTTGAACATTACGATTACGGTGACCGATGAGGCGACGCCCGATCCCGAGCCGGAGCCCGAACCCAAGCCGGAACCCAAGCCGACGCTTGGCGGCGGTGAGCAGGGTGGCGGTGCGGATGGCTCTGGCGGTACCGGGGCTCCTGCGGGTGGTTCGACTTCGACGACGACCACAGTGACGACGGACAAGTCCAAGGGTAAGGGCAAGAACGGTAAGAAGTCCGGCGGCACGGAGCTCGCCAGCACGGGTGACTCCGCCGCGATGACGGTCGCCGCTCTGGGCATCGCCGGCGCAACCGTAGCCGTGGCCGGCATTGCTGCAACCAAGCGTCGCAAGCGCTAGGTTTTGGTGGCAGCACCTATCCTCGGCTTCGTCAAAATCTAAATCTGTAACACCAGGCCAGTAAAAATGGCTCTAGGTGTTACAGATTTAGATGAACGGTCCGGCCGTCAGCCTAATGTCTCGATTTGTAACACCAAGCGGGATATTTGGCCTCTAACTGTTACAGATCGAGATGAACGGGCGGACGTTCGCACAATATCTTGATCTGCAACAACTACGAGGCTCAACAGGGTCTGGCTGTTACAGATTGAGACAAACGTCGGAATTGGTTCGCCGGCCAAGTCCCCAACCACCACAAAGGTGCCTGTCCCCATCGTGGTGGTTTGGGCGGTCGGCATAGAAAAAGTCCCCGCCGGGCGTGTGCTCGACGGGGACTTTGCCGTTTGATGGCTAGCGCTGTGGGTGATTACTCGCCCAGCAGGCTCTTGGTGATGGAAGCAGCGGCCTTCTTGCCGGCGCCCATCGCCAGAATGACCGTAGCGGCACCGGTGACGATGTCGCCGCCAGCCCAGATGCGGGGATCGGTGGTCTGGCCGGTCTCCTCGTCGGCAACGATGTAGCCCCACTTGTTGAGCTCCATCTTGCCGCCGATCTTCTTTGCGAAGGGGTTGGCGTTGGTGCCGATGGCCGAGATCGCGACGTCGCAGGGAATCTCCTCGATGGCACCCTCGATGGGCACCGGGCGACGACGGCCGGACTCGTCAGGCTCGCCGAGCTCCATCTTCTGGACCTTGACGGCGCACACGGAGCCATCCTCGCCAGCGACAAACTCGAGCGGGGAAACGAGCGGCAGAACCTCGACGCCCTCGGCCTTGGCGTGGTGCAGCTCGGCGCGACGGCAGGGCATCTCGTCCTCGGTACGACGGTAGGCGATGATGGCGTGCTCGGCGCCCAGACGCTTGGCGGTACGGACGGCGTCCATAGCCACGTTGCCGCCACCAAAGACGACGACGTTCTTGCCGTGCTTGGTGGGGGTGTCGTACTCGGGGAACTTGTTGGCCTTCATCAGGTTCACGCGGGTGAGGTACTCGTTCGCGAAGAAGACGTTGGGCAGGTTCTCGCCGGGGACGTTGAGGAACTTGGGCAGGCCAGCGCCGGTTGCCACGTAGATGGCGTCGAAGCCCTGATCGAACAGCTCCTCGGCCGTGGCCATGTTGCCCACGACGGAGTTGTACTCAAACTTGACGCCCATGTCCTCCAGGCCGTCAATCTCGCGCTTGACGACTGCCTTGGGCAGACGGAACTCGGGGATGCCGTAGACCAGCACGCCGCCGCCGGTGAAGAAGGCCTCGAAGACGGTGACGTCAAAGCCGTTGCGGGCGAGCTCGCCGGCGCAGGTGATGCCGGACGGGCCGGAGCCGACGACGGCGACCTTCTTGCCGTTCTTGGGAGCCATCTTGGGGGTGGAGGCGAGCTCGGGGCGGTCACCCAGGAAGCGCTCGAGCTGGCCGATGGCCACGGGCTCGGACTTCTTACCACGGATGCACTTGCCCTCGCACTGGTTCTCCTGCGGGCAGACGCGGCCGCAGATGGCGGGAAGCATGGAGTCCTCGCGGATGGTATCGAGAGCGCCGCCGAAGTCCTTCGCGCGGATCTGCTCGATAAAGCGGGGGATGTTGATGTTGACGGGGCAGCCCTCGACACAGAACGGCTTCTTGCAGTTGAGGCAGCGCTCAGCCTCGGCCAGCGCCATCTCCTCGGTGAAGCCCTTGTCGACGGGGCGGAAGTCGCAGGCGCGCTCGGCAGCCGGCTCCTCGTTATCGGGGGTGCGGGGCGACTTCATATCGGCAACGAAACGACCGTTAACTAGTGGCATGCGCAGCTCTTTTCCTCATAGGCCTTGAGGGACTCGCCCTCTTCGGAACGGTAAGCGGCCTGGCGGGCACGAAGGTCATCCCAGTCGACCAGGGTGGCATCGAAGTCGGGGCCGTCGACGCAAGCAAACTTGGTCACGCCGCCCACCTCGACGCGGCAGCAGCCGCACATACCGGTGCCGTCAACCATGATGGGGTTGAGCGACGCGGTGATGGGGGTGTTGTACTTCTGGGCGGTGAGGGTCGAGAACTTCATCATCGGAACGGGGCCGACGCAGAAGACCTGGCTCACGGCCTTGTCCTGCAGCAGGCGCTCCAGCGGAGCGGTGACAACGCCCTGCTCGCCGTAGGAGCCGTCATCGGTGGTGATGTGGATGTGGTCCTCGTCGAGGAGCTCGCGGAACTGGTCCTCCATGAGCAGGAGGTCCTTGGTGCGGGCGCCCATGATGGCGTGCACCTCGTGGCCGGTCTCGACCAGGTGCTTGGCGACCGGGAAGGCAATTGCCAGGCCGACGCCGCCGCCAATGACGGCGCAGGGGCCCTCGGCCATCTCGGTGGGAACGCCCAGCGGGCCCACGACGTCGCGCAGCGACTCGCCGGCCTCATAGGTGGAAAGCATCTCGGTGGTCTTGCCGATCACCATGAAGATGAACTCGACCCAGCCCTCGTCACCGTTCCAGCCAGCCAGGGTAAACGGGACGCGCTCGCCCGTCTCGTTGGCGCGAACCATGAGGAACTGTCCAGCGTGCGCATGTTTGGCGATTGCGGGCGCCTCGATGCGGAACTTGAACACCTTCTCCGAGAACTGCGTCTTCTCCAGGATCTTATACATAGAACCCCTCTCTTGTTAGGGCCGCCGAACCGTGCCTCCACGGAAATGGACGGTAGCCCGAGTAAAACCGTACGCGCACAGGCGTTGTGCAGACATACGGTGCAAATTATACCCTCATGGACATGCTGTTTACGTGTGTCTTCGGCGGTTGGGAAAAGGGTTTATCCCGACCTACCAAAAAGGGACAGGTTTATTTTGGTCGGTTTTATCAGGCAAAACGACAAAGGGGGCCGGCCTCGCGCTTCGTTGAGGCCGGCCCCCTTTGGAGCGTTATGCATGTATGGTGGCAGCGTGTTTATTGCGATGCGGCCACCGCGGCGTTTCCGCAGATAAACCTGCCAAAATTAACATCCCTAAATGGTAGGTTTTAGTGTTTGCCGTTGGCGGAAGCGGCGCCGTTTACGTGATCGCGGGCGTAGATTACGCCGTGGACGATGGCCAAACCGGCGGCATCTGCGGCGCGGGCGCAGGTGTCCTGGAAGTCCTCGGCCTCGCGGGCGCGCAGCTGCTTGAGCACATAGTCTGCCACGGCCATCTTGCCGGGAGGGTTGCCGATGCCGGTGCGGATACGGCTAAAGTCGCGGCTGCCCATCTTGTCGATGATGGAGCGCAGGCCGTTGTGGCCGGCGTGGCCACCGCCCACCTTGACGCGCACGTCACCGGCGGGAATGTCAAGCTCGTCGTGGATGACGAGCAGCTCCTCGGCCTTGATCTTGTACTCGCGGCAGAGCTTGGAGATGGGTCCGCCCGAGGTATTCATATACGACTGCGGCTTGACCAGCACGATCTGGCGCTTGCCACCCTCTTCCTCGGGATCGTTGATGTTGATGAGTGCGACCTCGGCGCCGGCCTGGTTTTTCCAGTACGTGACGCCGGCCTGACGGGCCAGCTCGTCAATCGCCTTAAAGCCGGCGTTGTGGCGGGTCTCGGCATATTCCTCGCCCGGGTTGCCAAGCCCGGCAACCATGCGAATCTTAAGCGGCTGTGCAGCTGCCATGTTTGTCCTCCGTTACGTAAATAGTTCAATCAACGACAAAGGCTACCACGCCCGCCGAAGGCGAGACTTCGTTTCAGCGAAATCCCACCAGACAAAAGCGTGGCCGCGGCAGAGCGAGCCGTCGGAACAGAAGAAACCCCCGCGCGACCTTTGCGAAGCAAGGGGGAGCGCGGGGGTTTCTTCTGTTCCGACGGCGATGCGCCGGGTTGCAAGGACGATGCGACTACAGCGCGAAGTCGCCGCCGACGAGCGTGGAGACGGGCTCCTCGTGGTAAACGGCGGAGATGGCCTGAGCGAACTCCTCGGCGACCGAGATAGTCTTGATCTTGCCGCCGACCTCGACGGGGATGGCGTCGGTGACGACGCACTCGACGATGGGGGCATCGTTCAGGCGCTCGATGGCCGGACCGGAGAAGATGCCGTGGGTGGCGCAGACGTAGATGTCACCGGCGCCCATAGCCTTGAGCTCCTTGACGTTGGCGCACAGGGTGCCAGCGGTGTCGATCATGTCGTCGTTGATGATGCAGGTCTTGCCCTTGATGTCACCGATGATGCCCATGACCTCGGCGGCGTTGTGGCGCGGACGGCCCTTGTGGGCGATGGCCAGGTCGCAGCCGAGCATGTCGGACAGCTTCTTGGCGGCCTTGGCGCGACCCACGTCGGGGGAGACGACAACCAGGTTGTCGGTGTCGAAGTGCATGTCGTTGTAGTACTGGCCAAACAGCGGCAGTGCGGACAGGTGGTTAACCGGGATATCGAAGAAGCCCTGGATCTGGCCCTGGTGCAGGTCGAGGGTGATAATGCGGTTGACGCCGGCGCGCTCGAGCAGGTTGGCGACGAGGCGGGCGGTGATGGGCTCGCGCGGGCCGGCCTTGCGGTCCTGGCGGGCATAGCCGTAGTGGGTGATGACGGCGGTGATGGAGCGGGCGGATGCGCGCTTGGCAGCGTCGGTGGCGATGAGCAGCTCCATGAGCATGTCGTTGACGTTGCCGCCGGCCACGGACTGAATCAGGAAGACGTCGGCGCCGCGGACGGTCTCGTCGTAGCGGGCGTAAATCTCACCATTGGCGAACTGCTTTAGCGTAAGGCCCGAAAGCTCGACCCCAAGGTACTCAGCAATCTTCTGAGCGAGGGGACGGTTGGAGGAACCGGAATACACGCGGATGGACTTGCGCATATTCTCCGACTTCTCGGGATCATTAATCGGCATTACCCTTCTCCTTTATACATCGAATGCCATATAGATGCCTTGTTGCATTGTAACCGCGCGGCGGGGTTTATCGGGTCCTGATAACGTCTTTACCGCCAACGGACACGAACCGACCACTCATCCGGTTGCGCAGGTCACGATAGAAAAAGGAGCCGCCCCCATGGAGCAGCTCCTTTTGTGCTTGGTAAAACGTTATACCTCGTCGTCCTCGTGCAGGCGGCGGCGGTAATCGGCGGCCCAGCCCTCAATATTTACCTGACGGGCGCGGCCCAGACCGAGCGCGTCTGCCGGGACCGGCTCGGTGATGACGGAGCCAGCGGCCACGAGCGCGCCGTCGCCGATCTGGGCGGGCGCGACCATCATGGTGTCGGAGCCAATGAAGGCGTCCTTGCCGATGACGGTCTTGTGCTTGTGCACGCCATCGTAGTTGCAGGTGATGGAGCCCGCGCCCACGTTGACGCCGGAGCCCATGGTGGTGTCGCCGATGTAGGACAGGTGCGGCACCTTTGAGCCCTCGCCGATCGTGGACTTCTTGATCTCCACGTGCGTGCCGGCCTTGGATCCGTCGAGCATGTGGGTGCCCGGGCGCAGGTAGGCGCGCGGGCCGCAGTCGACGCCGTTCTCGATGACGGCCTCGATGGCGATGGTCTCGTCGATGACGCAGCCGCTGCCGACGGTGGTGTCGGTGAGGCGGCTGTTGGGGCCGAGCTGGCACTCCTCGCCCACGGTGACGTGGCCGATCAGGTGCGTCTGCGGCCACACGACGGTATCGCGGCCGATAACGGCATCGGGGCCGATCCAAGCCTGCGTGGGGTCGATGAAGGTAACGCCCTCGGCCATCCAGTGCTCGTTGATGCGGTCGCGCGCGATGGCGGTGAGCTGTGCGAGCTGGATGCGGCTGTTGACGCCCAGGCCGTCGCGGTAGTCGTCGCAGTGGAAGATGGAGGCTGCCTGGCCGTGACCCTTGAGGATTTCGAGCATGTCGGGCAGATAGTACTCGGACTGCGCGTTGTCGTTGCCGATCTCGTTGATGTGGGCGGCGAGCTGCGCGCCGTCGAAGGCGTAGCAGCCGGCGTTGCACTCCAGCAGCGTGGCGGCCTGCTCGGGCGTGCAGTCCTTCTGCTCGATGATGCGCTCGATCTGACCATCGGCACCCAGCTTGATGCGGCCGTAGCCAAAAGGATCGGGCGGGGTCATGGTCATGACGGTGCAGGCGAGCTCGCCGGTGGCGACGGTCTGTGCGAACTTGGCGACGGTGTCGGCGGTGATGAGCGGCAGGTCGCCGTTGAGCACGACGACGGGGCCTTGCGTGATGCCGCAGGCCTCGAGCGCGACCTTGACGGCATGGCCGGTGCCCAGGCGCTCGGTCTGCTCGACGCACTCGACCTTGGTGGCGCTGTTGGCGTAGGCGCCATCGATGAGGGCGCGCATCTCGTCGGCGTGGCTGCCGATGACGACCACGACGCGGCTGCAGCCGGCCTTGATGGTGGCGTCGACGATCCACTGAACCATGGGCTTGCCCAGGATCTTGTGCGAAACCTTGCAGTGGTTCGACTTCATGCGGGTGCCCTCGCCGGCGGCGAGGATAATTGCGGTTGCGTCCATGTGATCTCCTGTTACGTTATTAGAGACGTGTGTTTGGAAACGATACACGGCGCAATATGATACCGCAGGCATATGATGAGCGCGTAACGATTGGTTTGCGGCAGCTGATGCTTGGGCCGGCGGTGCGGCGTTTGCGCTGGTTGTGTATGGCGGAGGCGCTGCGGCGTTGTCGTTTGAGCGAGGGGACGGGGGTGCCCGTGGATATCATGCGAGAGGAATCGGGCAACGAGCCCGTCGCGGCATTCTCGATGTCGCATCCGGCGGTGCCGGCACTCTACATGGTGCTGACGTTGGGGCTCACCATGTTCTCGATGCAACCGGTGCTGATCGCGCTGTCGCTCGCGGGCGGGTTGGCGTATGGATTTGCGACGCGCGGGGCTGCCCGCACGTTGGGCGCGCTTCGCTGGCAGCTGCCGGTGATTTTGATCATTGCACTGGTCAACCCGCTGTTTAGCGCATCGGGCTCGACCGAGCTTTTCCATATTGGCATGCGCGCGGTGTATCTGGAGAGCATGATGTACGGCCTGTGCGTGGGTGGGCTGTTTGTGGCGAGCGTGCTGTGGTTTGAGGCCGCGGCGTCGATGCTTGGCTACGACAAGGTGCTTGCGCTTTTGGGCAACGCCGCGCCGGTGATCGCGCTCATGATCTCGATGTGCATGCGGCTTATCCCACAGTTTTTGCGCCGCGGCCGCACGGTGCTGGCGGTGCAGGACGCGATTGATGTACCGGGACGCGCGCCGGCTGACCCCGTGCGCTCGTGCCTGCGGGCATCGAGCGTGCTGATGGGCTGGGGCATGGAAGATTCGCTTGAGCGCGCGGACGCGATGCGCTCTCGCGGGTGGGGTGCTGCGTCGCGCCGTACGACGTATGCGCGGTATCGGCTGAGGCGCGGCGATGTTGCCGCGCTGGTTGGACTTGCAGTGTTTGGTGCCGCCGCGGTGGCGGTGGCATGGACCGCGACGACGCAGTATTCGTTTTACCCGCAGCTTTCGGTGCCCGCGCCGTGGCTGGGCTATGTCGTGTACGCTGCCTGGATGGTGCTGCCCTGCGTGCTGCATGCGATCGATGAGAAGAGGTTTGGCTGATGGCTCGGTTGGATAGGGGCCCGGTGTCGGGCGCGGCGTGCGGCCCGGATATTCCGGCGATTGAGGTGCAGGGCCTTAGTTTTGCCTATCCCGGGGCCGAGGCACCGGTGCTCGAGGGGCTTGATTGGCGTGTTCCCCAAGGTGCATTTGCGCTGCTTGTTGGCGGTACCGGATCGGGTAAGTCGACGCTGCTGTCGCTGCTCAAGCCCGAGATCGCTCCGGCGGGCGAGCGCACTGGCGAACTGAGCGTGCTGGGCGAGAACGTTGCCGACATGGACGTGCAGGCATCGGCGGAGCGCGTGGGCTACGTGTTTCAGGATCCCGAGAACCAGATCGTGTGCGAAACCGTGTGGCACGAGATGGCGTTTGGCCTGGAAAACTTGGGGCTAGCACGTGATGAGATGCGCCGTCGCGTAGCTGAGACCAGCTATTTCTTTGGGCTGGAAGATTGGCTTCACCGCGATACTGACACGCTTTCGGGTGGTCGCAAACAGTTGCTGTCGTTGGCGGCCGTTCTGGCGCTGCGCCCGCGCGTGCTGCTGCTCGACGAGCCCACGTCTCAGCTCGATTCCGTTGCCGAGAAGAATTTCCTGCACGCGCTGTTTCGCGTGAATCGCGAGCTGGGCTGCACGGTTGTTGTGGCGACGCATCAGCCGCGCCCAATGCTCGAATACGCGACGTGTGCGTACCGGATTGAGGACGGTCGCGTGCGCGAGGTGGCAGATATGGCTTCTTTGGGACGCCGAGAATCGCTGTTTTCCGATGACATGTTGGGGTGGGGTGCCGTCCGATGTGCAAAAAACGGAGTATTCAGCAGGCGTGAGGACAATTTGGGCTCTCTGGAGCCGCCCGGGGACGTATCGAGCGCGAAAAAAAGTTCGGAATTGGACAAATCGTCCGAATTTGTGGCGCAAACGTCGCTCGAGAACGGCTCGGAAGCCTTCCCGCGCACGGATGGGAGCAGAATACTCCAAAAAATGCACGGCGGGTCGGCTACCACCCTGGCAGGGAGCTGGTTTCGCTACGATCGCGCGGGCGGTTGGGTGCTGCGCGGGCTCGACGTGGCGTTTTCGGCCGGTGCGGTGCATGCGATCGTGGGCGGCAACGGATGCGGTAAGTCGACGATGCTCTCGGTGCTGGCGAAGACCGCCAAGCTGCAGCGCGGCCGCATGGTGCGCGGAGCGGCCTCGGCGGCGCTGCTGCCTCAGAACCCCAAAGCATTGCTGGTTGCCGAGACGGTTCACGATGAGCTGATGGAATGGGCCTTGACCTGCGGATATGACGAGAACTTGGCGCGGGAGCGTGCGGCGCAACTGGGATTGGACGGCCTGGAGACGCGTCACCCCTACGACCTCTCGGGCGGACAGCGCCAGCTGCTCGCGCTGGCAAAGCTGCTGCTGATTGGCCCCGAGCTGCTGCTGCTTGACGAGCCCACGAAGGGCTTGGACCTGGAGAGCCGCCGCATCATCGCCCGCGCCCTGCGTGACCATGCGAAGGCTGGCGGCACCGTCATCATGGCTACGCACGATTTGGACTTTGCCGAGCAGGTCGCCGACGACGTCGCCATGATGTTTGACGGCGAGATTGCCTGCGTGGAGCCCCCGGCCGACTTCTTTGCCGACAACGTGTTTTATAGGGCGTGATGGGATGGCGGATTATCGCATCGTGCGCCTACTCGCAAAACAGGAGATACCGCTGCTGCTGGCGGTGCCAGCCGTGATGGCTGCGGCGTTGCTGGCGGGCGTCGAGCAGGCGGCGCTCGCCATGCTTGTCGTGGTGGCGCTGGTGCTTGCGCTGTTCTTTGCAGGCTACGAGGCGTCGCGACCGGGCCTGCGCCAGATTATGCCAACGCTGGTTCTGGCGGCGTTGGCCGCGGCGGGGCGCATCTTGTTTGGCCCCATTCCCGACTTTAAACCCGTGAGTGCCATCGCCATTATCGCGGGGGCGACGCTTGGCCGCCGCAATGGTTTTATGGTTGGCGCGCTGGCGGCGCTGACCAGCAATTTCTCTTTTGGACAGGGCATGTGGACGCCGTGGCAGATGTATGCTTGGGGGCTCGTGGGATACGTTGGCGGTGCGCTGGCGCATGCCGGCGCTTTTGATCGCGCCGATGGCACCGTGCGTATGCCGGCGCTGCTGACCTACGGCTTTGCTTCGGGTTTGCTGTACGGCGTTGTGATCAACGCCTACGACATTATCGGTTTTGTTCAACCGCTCACGTGGGCGGGTGCCATGGCGCGTCTTGCCACCGCCGTACCGTTCGATATCACGCACGGCCTTGCGACCTGCGTGTTTTTGGTCGCCCTGTACAAGCCTTGGTGTCGCCGCATCAACCGAGTCGTCGTGAAGTACGGACTGTAGGGCTGGTTGCGCCGTGGCGGGAATCAATACTGCCGAAGTGCCATTTTAAAACTATGCCGGTTTACGGGGCCAGATTGGCACAAGCAGACCATGCCGGCTATTTTTGAAATAGAGCAAGCCGTTTACCTGCGGTTTTATTATTTCGGAATTGCGTATGGTTGGGGGTTCGCGATTTAGCCCCGTAAACTGGCATAGTTTTGGAATGGCCGGCTGATATGACGGGCGTCGTGACCCTCAAGAGCCAAATTGATCCGTTTTCTTCCGTCTCCAGACGTCCCCGGGGAATCAGCTGAACTCGCCCGCCACGAAATCAGCCTATCTACTACGTTTGACCCGACACCCCCAAACACAACCGCGTTTTATGAAAAACCGCAGGCTTTCTACCTGCGGTTTTCTTTTTGCGTTGTTCGCTGTGGTTGAGGGTGGTGGCTTAAACGTAGCAGATGGGCGTGTTTCGTGGCGGATGGGTCACGTGGATACCACCACGAGGCCCAAAATGATTCGTTTTCCTCCGTCCCCAGGGGATCAGCTGGGGCTAGAGCTCTAGCGTGAGGGTGACGGGGCAGTGGTCGCTGCCGAAGATGTCGCCGCGGATGCCGGTGTCGCGTACGTTGTCGGCGATTGCGTCGCTTACCAGGAAGTAGTCGATGCGCCAGCCGGCGTTGTTCTTGCGGGCATTAAAGCGATAGCTCCACCAGCTGTAGACGCCCTCGACGTCGGGGTTTGCCGCGCGCCAGGTATCGGTAAAGCCGGCGTTGAGCAGCTCGGTAAACTTGCCGCGCTCCTCGTCCGAAAAGCCGGCGTTGCCGCGGTTGGACTTGGGGTTCTTAAGGTCGATCTCCTCGTGCGCCACGTTAAAGTCGCCGCAGGTCACGACGGGTTTGCCGGTCTCGCGCTCGAGCGCGTTCAAAAAGCCGCGGTAAGCATCGTCCCAGGCCATGCGCACGTCGATGCGGGCGAGTTCGTTTTGCGCGTTGGGAGTGTAGACATCCACAAACCAGAACTTGTCGAACTCCAGCGCGCAGACGCGGCCCTCGGTTGCGGCTTGGGCGACGAGTACGGCCGCCTCGTTCTCGCCGGCGTAGGGTAGCAGTGCGTCGGCGTGCAGCACGCGCAGCGGTTCCTGGCGGCTAAAGACCGCAGTGCCCGAATAGCCTTTACGCTCGGCGTAGCTCCAGGTTTGGTGATAGCCGGGCAGGTCAATATCGACCTGGCCTTCTTGCAACTTGGTCTCTTGCAGCGCCAGGATATCGACGTCGAGTTCTTGCGCGATCTGGATAAAGCTCGGGTCCTTTTTGAGCACGGCGCGCAGGCCGTTGACGTTCCACGAGGCGAAAGTGTAAGTCTGAGGCATGGTGTCCTTTCGACGGGGTTGGCAGGCTTAAGATTAGCGCAACAGGGGCGGGGTGGGCTCCGCGCATGCTGACTTAAAGGTCGCATGCTGGGACATCGCCCGACGCCGCCCGATCAACAAGGACGGAGGGCTCATATGACGCAGGCAATATCGGACCCCAGGCAGGCGTCCGCCGCGCTGGCGGATCTGTTTGACACCCACAAGCGCGTGGTCTTCTTTGGCGGCGCTGGTGTTTCCACGGCAAGTGGCATCCCCGATTTCCGCAGCGTGGACGGCCTGTATCACCAGCAGTTTGCCTACCCGCCCGAGACTATGCTCTCGCATAGCTTTTATGAGACACATCCGGCCGAGTTCTTCGACTTTTACCGCACCAAGATGATCGCGCTTAACGCTAAGCCCAACCGCTGTCACACCAAGCTGGCCGAGCTGGAGCGCGCCGGCAAGCTTGATGCCGTGGTGACGCAAAACATCGACGGCTTGCATCAGATGGCGGGCTCGCAGCGCGTGTTCGAGCTGCACGGATCGGTCCATCGCAACATTTGCCAGTCGTGCGGCGCGGTCTATAGCGCCGAGTGGATTTGCTCGCGCGAGCACGAGGACGCCGCGGGCGTGCCCGTGTGCCCCGCGTGCGGTGGTCGCATCAAGCCCGATGTGGTGCTTTCTTGCGACATCGCGGCCGCGTTTGCGTTCTAGCCCGTGTGCGCGGATACAATAGAAAGACTGAGTGCAAAGCGACCCCGCCGCCAGCTCCCCAAGCTCGGCGGCGTGGGCATTTTAGGAGGATGTTCATGGCGAACGACAGCAAGACATGGCGGTGCGGAAAGTATGAGCTCAGCTTTGACCGTCCGCGCATCATGGGCGTCCTCAACGTGACGCCCGATTCGTTTAGCGATGGCGGGGAGCACTTCGACCCGGATGCCGCCATCGAGTACGGCCTGGCGATGCTCGACGCCGGCGCCGACATCATCGACGTAGGCGGCGAGTCCACGCGCCCCGGCTTTACCCCGGTTAATCCCGACGAGGAGGCTCGCCGCGTGCTGCCCGTGGTGCGCGCGCTGGCCAAAGAGGGCGCCATCGTCTCGATCGACACGCGTCACGTGGCGGTTGCCAAGGCGGCCGTGCGCTGCGGCGCCTCGATCGTCAACGACGTGACCGGCTTCACCGATCTCAAGATGGTCGAGTTTGTTAAGACGAGCACCTGCGGCGTCATCGTGATGCATGCCGGCGAGGTCGCCGCGCCCACCCGCACGCACGCAACGGTGCAGCTCGATACCTCGGCAGCGGCGTTTGTTGCCGAGAAGGCGCGCGAGGCGGCTGCCGAGGCCGCGCGTGAGGCCGAGAAGCCGGCTCGCCGCCGTCGCGGCAAGTTGCTGGGCGAGCCTAAGCCGGAGGCCAAGCTTCCGGGCGGCGTGGTGCAGCCCTCGTTGCCGTTTGGCGAACCGGAGGCCACGTCCGAGCCTTCAAGCGAGCAGGAGACGCCGGCCGCCGAGCAGGCTGCTGCCGCCGAGACCGTCGCGCCCGCGCCCGAGGCCACGCCCGCAGCCACCGAGGCCGCATCGGAGTCCAATGACCGCCTGGCCGCCATGATGCGCCGCAGCGCCCGCCGCGAGGAAGCCTACGTGCCCACCTCGCAGCTCCGCCGCTTCACCCTGCCCGATTCGGCGCCCATCATGCGCCGCGTCATGGGCTTTCTGTCTGACCAAGCCCGCACGCTCATCCATGCCGGCGTGTCGCGCGACCGCATCTGCATCGATCCTGGCCCGGGCTTTGGTAAGTCGGCTAACGAGGACATCGTCATCCAGCGCGAGACTGCCAAGATGGCGTCACTGGGCTATCCGCTCATGTGCGCCGTGTCGCGCAAGCGCTTTGTGGGCGCCGTCTCGGGCGTGACCGAGGCCGCCGAGCGCGATGCCGCTACGTTTGGCGTGTGCCTGGGCGCCATCCAGGCCGGTGCCAACATCGTGCGCGTGCACGACGCCGCGGGTTTTGCGCAGTTCTTGAACGGCTACTGGGCGGTTGCCAAGCCGCAGCCGCGCCGCGCGTTTGTGGCCGTGGGATCCAACTTGGGACATCGTTGCGACAACATCCGCGCCGCGCGCGACATGATCGCCGAGATTCCACTTACCTGCGTGTCCAACTCCTCCAAGATCTACGAGAGCGAGCCGGCCTACGAGACGCGCCAGGACGCGTTTGCCAACGCCGTCATCGAGATCAAGACCGAGTTGGCGCCGCTGGTGCTGCTCGACGAGCTCATGAAGATCGAGGCCGAGCTGGGCCGCGACCGTTCTAAGAAGGCCAAGGTCAACGGCCCGCGCACCATCGACTTGGACCTGCTGTGGATGGACGGCGAGACCCACGGCGGCAAAAAGCTGCGCCTGCCGCATCCGCTGATCGGCGAGCGTGACTTTGTGCTGGTGCCGCTCGAGGATCTGATGCACGACCCGGCGCGGTTCTTCCGCTACAACGGCGTCGAGGTCAAGGAGCCCGAGGATCGCGTGGGCCATATCGTGGGCGAATTGGGGCGTATGTAGATGATCGAGATGAATGCTGTTGCCGCTGGCACCGAGCTCGACGCGGCGCGCGACGCGGGCCGCGAGGGTGCGTCCGCGGGCCGGTGCGCGTGGAGCGCGGGCGATGCATCGCTGACGTTTTCGCTGGTCGTGCGCCCCGATGTGAACATGCACGCCTTCCACGGTCTGCCGTTTGTGGCCGCAATGGGCATGATGGACGCGCTCGCGGGCACGGCCGCAACGCCGGGCCTGGGGCTTGCCGGCAAGGTGGGCATCCAGTGGCCGAGTGGCATCGTGTGCGGCGCGCCTGCGTTTGAGACGTCGCTCGCGCGCGTCGCCGTCAACGGCGGTGCCGGTGCCGCGGGCATGTTTGCCGCGGTGACGGTTGATATTGAGCGTGCGGCGCTGGGTGAGCTTGGCGTGGATATGGCAGATGAGGCGCTGATCGAGGCATTGGCCGCCGCTGTGCTGACCCGCGTGGACGCTTGGGCGGTTGTTGCCAACACGCCGCAGGGCGCCGCCGGCCCGCTGGCCCCGGTGCTGGGCGAGTACTTCGACATGGTGCCGCTGCTGGGTCGCCAGGTTGCGGCGGTGTCGCCCAACGGCTTGCCGCTTGCGGTCGGCGTGTTTGCGGGCCTGGACATCTGGGGCCGCGCGACCATCAAGACCGACGCCGGCGAGCAGGAGTTTCCGCCCGAGGCCGTACGAATTCGCGGGCTGTAACGAGAGGCGCCAGCGCTCAAAGATAACGATGACAACAAGACCCTCCTCGGCCTGTGCCGGGGAGGGTTTCGCCTATCTGGGGAATGGGTTGCCAGCGCCCTATTCCTCAAAACTGAAAAATTTTCGGTTTTGAGGAATAGGACCAAAGCAGATTGTTATTTGGCAAGGTATATTCGATGTAAGCGCTATTCCTCAAAACTGAAAATTTTTCGATTTTGAGGAATAGCAAACATCGGGTGTAGGGAGGATGCCAATGAAGCTCATCAATAGGACGTCGTATATGGATACGCTGACGAGTCTTATCGGTGTGCCCGACATCAAGGTCATCACGGGCATCCGGCGCAGCGGAAAATCCAAGCTGCTCGAGTCCCTCCGCGATTACGTGGAGACCAACCTGCCTGATTCAAATGTCATTCATATCAACTACAACCTCGATGAGTTCGAGGACCTGCTCGAATATCACGCTTTGCTTGCTTATGTAAAAGAGCGTCGGGTGTCCGGCACGCAAAACTTTCTGCTTATCGATGAGGTTCAGATGTGTAGCGGCTTTGAGCGCGCAATCAACAGCCTTCACGCATCCGAGCGGTATGACATCTTTATTACGGGGTCAAATGCATTTTTGTTATCGAGCGACCTATCGACGCTCTTTACGGGGCGCACGTTCGAAATCGAGGTGTTCCCGTTCTCGTTTGAGGAGTATCGCTCTTACGACGGTAAGGGCGAGGTCGACCATGATTTTGATGAATACGCACATGCCGGCGGCATGTCCGGTTCGTATCCTTACCGAACGCAGGAGCAACGCTATCAATATCTCTCCAACGTTTTTAAAACGTTGATCGTGAGGGATATCGTGCAGCGGCATAACGTCAGAAACGAATCGGCGCTGCTGCGTATTGCTGACTACATGATGGACAACGTCTCCAACATTACGTCGGCTCGCAATATAACGGATAGCCTGAATGCAGATGGGCTAAAGATCACGAACAAGACGGTGGGCACATATATGGGGTATCTGTGCGACGCATTTGCCTTCTATAAGGTTCGACGGTATGACATTCGCGGCAAGAAATACCTCAAGAGCGGCGAGAAGTACTATCTGGCGGACCATGCGTTTAAATATGCGCTGCTTGGTACGCGCGATATGGATTGGGGACGCGTATACGAGAACATGGTGGCAATCGAGCTGCTGCGGCGCGGATACGAAGTGTACGTCGGCGTGCTTTATAAAAAGGAAATTGACTTTGTAGCTATCAGGCGAAGCGAGAAGCTCTATATCCAGGTGAGCGATGACATTAGCTCGGACAAGACGTTTGAGCGGGAAATCTCGCCGCTCTTGAGCATTGCCGACGCGTATCCCAAGATGATTCTCGCCCGCACGCATCACGAGACTACGGATCGCGATGGGGTGCAGATAGTGGACCTGGCGAGGTGGCTTTGCGGCGAGGCGTAGCAGAAAGCCCTATTCCTCAAAACTGAAAATTTTCGATTTTGAGGAATAGGGCTGCCGCGTTGCCTGGTCCGCTGCTCGCGCTTGTGTCGCGCTCGGCTAAGGCCCCTGTCTTACCCCAGCTCCCGCATGCGGCGGTAGATTTCGCAGATACCCTTGATGGTGAGCTGTCCGTCGACCACGTCGAAGGCATCGGTCGAATCGGCGACGATGCTGGCGAGACCGCCCGTGGCGATAACGGTGGCATCCTCGCGGCCCAGCTCGCGCTTCATGCGCGCGACCAGGCCCTCAGCCATGGCGGCGGCGCCCGTTACGGCGCCGACCTTGATGCACTCCTCGGTATCGCGGCCGATGGCGTGCTCGGGCGCCTCGAGCGGCACGCTGGCGAGCTTGGCGGCACGGGCGGCAAGCGCGTCCATGGAGATGCGAATGCCCGGCGCGATCGCTCCGCCAATGTAATAACCGTCCTCATCGATGACGTCGATATTGGTCGCGGTGCCAAAGTCCACCACGATCGCCGGCGCGCCATAGAAGGTCTCGGCAGCGACGGCGTTGGCGATGCGGTCGGCACCAACGGCCTGGGGGCGCGCCGCCCGCAGCTTGGTTACGGCGGCCGTCTGCGGCCCGATGACGATGGCGTCCGCGGCAATGCGGTCGGCCACGGCGTGCCACTCGCGCGAGAGCTGCGGCACCACGCCCGCAAAGGCGATCGCGTCGACCGCATCGAGCGAAAGGCCGTACATCTTAAAGAAACCCATCAGGCGCACATGGATCTCGTCGGCGGTATAGGAGCGGTCGGTGGGCATGCGCCACGACTGCACCAGCTCGTCTCCGTCAAACAGGCCCATGGCCGTCTGCGTGTTTCCCATATCGATAGCGAGCAGCATGTCTACTCCCGGTGTCGGCATAAAAGGACGCGCACCATTGTATACGTGCCGTCGACGGCGCTCGGCTGCGATTCGTTTACGGTGATAGGGGCTGAGGGGTTTAAATATGAAGGAATTATGCTCTACGAGATTTTCCTTGCCGTTTACCGAACTCCCGCGTAATATTCTTTCTTGCGCACATGAGGCGCCCAGACATTGCGGGGTGGAGCAGTCTGGTAGCTCGCCGGGCTCATAACCCGGAGGTCGTAGGTTCAAATCCTGCCCCCGCGACCAAGAACTTGCAGCTCGTCGGCCTAGCCGGCGAGCTTTTTTGTTATTTCGGGACCGTGTTTTCGGTCCAATTCTCGGCCTCTCAAACAAAATCTCGATCTGTAACATCTAGACCCGATTTGGGCGGCTAGGTGTTACAGATTGAGATGTTTCGGCAGGACGGTCTTCGTTTGTCTAAATCTGTAACACGAGGGACGGTTTTTACTGAGTAACTGTTACAGATCTAGATCTTTCGGCAGGCTAGATTGGTTCGTCTCAATCTGTAACAGTTGCTCGGCAAAATAGGGCCTAACTGTTACAGATTGAGACAAACCGACGGGCCGTCCGCTCCATCCACCTGCCGCCACCTGATATTCGCCGATTTTCGTTGTGCCGCTGTACCTCCATGCCATATCCTCTAGACAACTACGCGGCAACATCGCCGCCGCGCCTACAAGAGAGGAATGTCCATGACCGCACCTGCCACTAAGCTGCTCCAGCCCATTACGGTTGGCCCCCTTGAGCTCAAGAACCGCATTATGTTCCCGCCGCTCACCACCGGCTACGAGGAGCGCGACGGTTCCATTGGCGAGCGCAGCCTGGCTTTTTACGAGCGCCTGGCCCGTGGCGGCGTGAGCTACATCGTCATCGGCGACGTCGCTCCCGTTATGACCGCGAGCCCCACGCCCAAGCTGGCGACCGATGCCCAGATCCCCACGTTTAAGGCGCTGGCCGACGCCGTCCACAAGCACGGTGCCAAGGTCGCGCTGCAGCTGTTCCATCCCGAGTACGACGTGCCCGGTGTCGGCCGCATGGTCATGGGTTCCATGGCCGCTGCGAAAGCTGCGCAGGAGGCCAAGGCCGCCGGCGACGAGGAGGCCTTTGCCGCCAAGATGGCCGAGTCCAACGAGATTCGCAAGCAGGCCTACGCCAAGCTGCACCACGACATGCAGCACTTTGTGAACGAGGCCACCGTGGAGCAACTCACCCAGATCAAGGAGGCCATCGCTGCCTCGGCCGCTCGCGCACAGCAGGCCGGGATCGACGCCATCGAGGTCCACGGCGACCGCCTGGTGGGTTCGCTGTGCTCGGCCATCCTCAACAAGCGCACCGACGAGTACGGCGGCTCGTTCGAGAACCGCGTTCGCTACGCGCTGGAGGTCGTCGCCGCCATTAAGGAAGCCGCACCGGAGCTGATGGTGGAGTACAAGCTCCCCGTGATCATGGAGAACCCCGACGGCACGCCGCGCGGCAAGGGCGGCCTGCAGCCCGATGAGGCCTGCGAGTTTGCCAAGCTGCTCGAGGGCGCGGGCATCGACATGATCCAGGTCGCGCAGGCCAACCACACCGGCAACATGGGAGACACCATTCCGCCCATGGGCGCCATGCCCTACAACTGGACGCTGCCGGTGGCCGAGCGCGTCAAGGCCCTGGTCTCCGTGCCGGTGGCAACCGTCGGCCGCGTTGTCTCGGTCGAGGCCGGTGAGAAGATTCTGGAAGACGGCGCGGCCGACATCATCGCCTACGGCCGCTCGCTCATGTGCGACCCCGACATTGCGCTGAAGGCCGCCACGGGTGAGCCCATCCGCGAGTGCCTCAACTGCAACAAGGGCTGCGTCGACGCGATTCAAAACCGCAAATACATCTCGTGCGTGCTCAATGCCGAGAACGGCGACGAGGCGACCATCGCCATTAAGCCGGGCGAGGGCGACAAGAAGATCGCCGTGGTGGGCGGCGGTATTGCCGGCCTGGAGGCCGCGCGCGTGGCGGCCAAGCGCGGCTACGACGTGACCGTCTATGAGGCGAGCGATCATCTGGGCGGCCAGATTGTGCTGGCGGCCGCGCCTCCGCGCAAGGACGAGATCATGCGCTCGGTGGAGTATTACGAGAAGATTCTGCCCGGCCTGGGCGTAAAGGTTGAGCTCAACCATGCCGCTACGGCCGAGGACCTCAACGCCGCCGACGCCGCGATTGTGGCTGTGGGCGCGCACGACGTGGTCATCCCCGTTCCGGGCGCCGATTCGGACAAGGTCGTCTCGAGCTGGGACGTGCTGGCCGGCAAGGCGGAGCTCGCGGGCTGCGTCGCCGTTATCGGCGGCGGCCTGGTGGGCACCGAGACTGCCGAGTACCTGCTGCAGAACGGCTGCGAGGTGGCGATTGTCGAGATGCTCGACAAGATTGCCGCAGGCGAGTCCGAGACCATTCTGCCGCTGATTATGAACGACTTTGCCGCCCACAACGTTGAGCAGCATGTTAAGACCCGCCTGACCGCCATTACCGACGAGGGCGTGGAGGCCGTTCGAACCACCGAGGACGGCGCCGAGGAGCCGGTGAAGATCGCCTGCGATTACGTGGTGATGGCCGTGGGCTCCAAGGCCAACGGGTTTGACCTGGACGGCGTAACGGTGCCCGTGACCTGCGTGGGCGACTGCTCGGGCGAGCGCACCGCCGACATTGCGAGCGCCATTCGCACGGCGTATCACGCGGCCAACGAGCTCTAAGTAAGAAAGCTGTCGCGTATTGAGTGGGCGGGGAGTGCCGTATCGGCGCTCCCCGCCTTTTTTGCCAATGAGGGCGCCCCTGACCAGCGGGTTCAGAAAATCCGAATTTCATGCACCAGAAAATCCGACTCCTTAGAACATGAAAATCCGAATCGCAACCACCCGAAAATCCGAATTTGCTACAGTGGAATAGAGGAATCAGAAAGCAGGAACTGGAAATCTGCGGGGGTGGCTCATGGCGGGCGAAAGGCTACATCGGGACGGATACATCCCGCGTATCGTGGATGCGCAAATCGAACGCTACCTTCGCGTCTTTGGCGCGGTCGAGATTGCGGGCACCAAGTGGTGCGGCAAGACGTGGGCCGCGCTTGAGCACGGGGCGTCCGCCTCGTATGTCGACGAGAATCTCGACCTCGCGCGTGCCGACCCGGCGATGATGTTGCTGGGAGACCGTCCGCATATTATCCATGAGTGGCAGCGAGTTCCCCAGATTTGGGACTACGTTAGACACGAGGTTGACCGCACCCGGGGCACGCGCGGCGCCTATATCCTCACGGGTTCCGCCACGCCTGCGTTTGGCTCAAAGACGGAGGCACCCGCGCATAGTGGAGCCGGCCGCATCGGCCGCGTCCGCATGTACCCCATGACGCTTGCCGAGACAGGTGAGTCCAGCGGCAAGGTGAGCCTGGCGGGCTTGTTTGAGCATCGTTTTGAGCCCTGTCGGTGCAATGGCGATACACCGGGGCTTGTCGAAGCCGCCTGCCGCGGCGGCTGGCCCGAGGCGATCGATATGGTTTCGGCTGACGCCCAGCTCATCGCTCGCGAATATCTCAACACTACGTTTTCGAGCAGCTTCCCGGCGGTTGGTCTCGACCCCGATATTGCTCGTCGAGTCTCCGCATCGATCGCGCGCAATCTGGGACAGGCGACCACGTATAAAACGATTCTTATGGATATGTTCGGTGCCGAGGGGGAACCCGCAGCGTTTGCCGACGAGACCAAGGTGCGCAGGTACCTGGATGCCCTCAAAGGCATGTTCATTCTCGAGGAGGTCCCCGGTTGGGTTCCCGCCGCGCGCGACAAACGACGCTTTACCGTCAAGCCCAAGCGCTATCTGGCAGATCCGAGCCTTGCTTGCGCCTTGCTAGGTATGTCCTTGCAGGCGCTGCTTGCCGACTGGCAGACATTTGGTCTGGTGTTTGAGAATTTGGTCATACGCGATCTTTCGGTCTACGCACGTTCGCTCGACCTGCTGGATAGCACGCCCGTGCGCTATTATCGCGACGATTCGGGCCTTGAATGCGATGCCATCGTGCAGCTAGCCGATGGACGGTGGGCCGCCTTTGAGATTAAGGTGAGCGAAGATAAGGCGAGCGCCGGCGTTGAGAGCCTCAAGCGCGTTCGCAAGAAGGTCTGTGGAAATCTTCGTTCACGCACACGCGAACCGGAGTTTATGGCCGTGATTGTGGGGGTGGGTGAGTACGCCCGCGAGGTCGAGGACGGTATCTACGT
The DNA here is from genome assembly GCF_003438115.1 of Collinsella sp. OM08-14AT. Taxonomy (NCBI): domain Bacteria; kingdom Bacillati; phylum Actinomycetota; class Coriobacteriia; order Coriobacteriales; family Coriobacteriaceae; genus Collinsella; species Collinsella sp. OM08-14AT. The sequence continues at coordinate 150,359 of NZ_QSTE01000002.1, read as the reverse complement.
GATACCCGTGCGCGCGTTGGGGTGTTAAGGGGCGGCACGCCGTGTGCCCGCTGCCCGGTGCTGCGGATTGGTGCAAGTGGTCAGGTTTGTTTGCACCATGTCCTTGGCATATGGAAGAAGCTGCTATTCGTAATCTTTAAGACATCATTAAGGCTTGCGCTGTGGAGCAAACCGCAGGTCAATGCTATTCTTTTACCTTATCGTATGGTGTTGTATTCTGCCTGAATTCTATGCCTACGAGCAACGGATTGATCGCGACCAAGCGGAAAGGACGGCACGCCCGCTAGCAGGGCAAACGCAAACGATGAGTGGCATGGACCGACATAGCGAGCTCCAGCAGCACAAGACGGCGGCCGAGTACCGCCAAGCTGCCGACGAGCATGTGCGGACCCTCAAGGATTTCTGGAAGGATTTCCTGGTGAGCGGTCTGTTTGTGCTGGCCGCCATCGTTGCCATCTTTGCATGCCTTGCCTGGTTTGCCGCGAACAATCGAGTGAGCGCCACGGGGAGTACGATCGGGGCGAAGGGCCCACGGTTTGTGCTCTCGGGAACGCAGGGCGGCACGGCAGGTAAGTACGACGCCCAGGACAACTACGCGTCGGACAGTACAAGCCTTGCCGTGAACAATCTTTTCAACCTCAATAACATGAGTGCCGATGGCAGTCTTTCTCCGGGGTCGGCGGGCCAGCTTCAGCTCAACGTCAAGCCGCTCTGCAACGACCTGCACGATATTACGGTGGAGATGACCTGGGAGATTTCTGTCCAGACGAGCGTTGCGGGCACGGACTCCGTTGTGGACGCATCGACAAACGAAGAGATCATCAACTCGCTTAAAGATTTGGTGCGCGGTCATATCCTGGTTTTCCAGGGCAAAGACACCTCTGGCTTTTACTCCAATCCGCTGGTTCCCACGACAACCACGGTGACCCAGGACGGAGCGAGCGTCACCGTCATTACGCAGAGCTTTACCATCCCGGCGCGGAGCTTTTGCGCTGAGGGCTCAAATAGCACGACCAAAACCGCAACCAAAACCCTCTACTGGATTTGGCCGGAGCAGTTCAAGAGCTATGTTCGCACGGGCAACGCCGGCTACGGTGGCAACCTTTTCGCTAACACAGGCGACGAGGGGGGATACACAACCCTCGTCGGCGACATCAACAATAACCACGCGCGCTATTTCCGCGCCGATAGCACGAGCGTGCCAGGTCAGGCGCCTAGCGCGGTTCCGCCTGTCGGAGCCGGCATGTCCTCTGCGGATGTGGAAACCTGCGCCAGCTACTACAACAACGCCGACGAGATTATCGGCAAGAACGTCAAGTACATTCGCGTGCGCTTCACCGCCAAGGAGGCGGATAAATAAATGGACGAGCAGCTTAATGCCCGCGAGCAGGGCGATATCAAACACAACGAAGGAGCGGCAAACCCCGGCGGCAACGGGTTCGGCTCGCACGGCGAAGCGCGTCCGGCTGGCCGCATCGAGCGCATCAAGGCTTGGGTGAGCGACCACCGTCGCGAATCCCTGGCCATCGTGGGTCTGGTGGCCGTGCTTCTCGTGTTGCTGGGATTGACGCTCGGATGGTTCGTCGATGCCAATCGCGGCTCCACCGTTGGCAAGATCAAGGAGCCGGCGGAGCTCAAAGTGCTGGGCCCCAACGCTACGGCAACAGAGCAGGTCGACCTGAGCTACAACCCCGAATACGGCGATACCAAGACCGGCAACACGGTGACGCTCAAGCGTGCGTTTTGCGTGCAGACGGGCGGTGACGGTTTTGAGCTGCAACTCGCGAATACGACCAACATTACGGGTCTCACTATTGAGCTGTACAGAGCCGAGAACACGTCTGCGCTCCAGACGCCCGACGTGAGCGGTACCGCAGACGGCAAATCTTATAGCTGGAAAGCAACCGGAGAGAACCTGCTGACGAGCTTCGAATATATCAACAAGGAGAACGACGGTCTGGCAGCCGTGCCGGGCGAGGGCGCAAGCGACCCTACATTCAAGGACTATCAAAACGTCCAGCGCAACGCGCGCCCGCTCTACCGATACAAGAAATTCGGCAAAGGCGACCTCAACGCTAAGACACTCGACAACTCGACTGGCAATGACACGCTTAACTTTATCATCAAGCTTTCGTGGGACGAGAGCGCCAAAGAGACCGACGTGATTTACCTGATCGCGCGCAACACGAGCGGCAAGTAGGAGAGGGGGCGCACATGGAGAAGCAAGAGAAACAGCAGGATGCCGAGCGCGAGCAGCTGGCAAAAAGCAAGAGCCTAGTCAAGAACAAGCTGGTTGTGGCGGCAATCGCACTTATTTGCGCCGTGGCGCTCGTGACGGGTGGCTACTTTACCTATTCCGCCTACACCGCCAACGGATTTCTAAAGTCCGTCGCCGCAACGGGCACTGCGCAGAGCCTATTTGCAAGCGATTTGCTCACGGGCTATATGAGTGCGCCTAGCCCCGACGAGCTCGCCCGTGCCCAGCGCTCCGTTACGGTGTATCCCAACAACGGGCAGTGCAACTTTACCTTTAGCATCTACAACTACTTGCTGGGCAACAGCAACTTCTGCAACGACAAAAATGTGACATACACCTTGACGGTCGAGGGGCACGGGCTCGATGGCGCCACGTGGAGCTATGCGCCCCAGCCCGGTAGCAGCGTCACGCTTCCGGAGAATCAACCTACCAAGAACGACTACACCGTGACGTTCCCTGAGGACAAGCTGGGACATGCCTACTTTGTGATTAAGGCCACGGTCGTATCGGAGAAGAGTCCCGGCACCGAGCTTACCTGCCTGGCGGCGAAAGTCGTGCCGTCAAAGAGGGCCGAGGTCAAGACCGCGGCGGTCGAGGGCGCGCTGGTCGATGAGGCTGGTAAGTTTACTGATTACGCTGCGTATAACTACCGCGTGACGGTCACGGGAGCACCGGCGAACGTCACGCTCACGTGGGGGGAGAACGTGGAGATCGACCCGTTCTTCGCGACCAACCATAGCGCGACGGTGGATGCTACAGCTCGCACGGCTACGTTCACCATGGAGCCGGGTTCGATGGTCGTCAACTTCTACCGAGCGGACGGCAAAACGCCTGGTGGCTGGGATGACCTGGGCATTAGCGCGAGCGGAACCACCCAAGCGGGTACGACGGAGACTCAATAACTCTGGCAGCAGAGTTTTTAGGATAAGAGGTACGGAATCGATGAGAACGGCAAAGCGCATACTCGCAGAGTTCATGACGGTGGTCATGGTGCTCCAGGCATGCTCGCCCACGGTGGCCGCTGTGGCGGCCGGCTGGCAGAACATCTCGAGCGAGATTGCCGCCGCGTCTGCGGAGGCATCGGACGCTGCCGAGAGCGGTGAGACCAACGGCGATGCCGCGACCGGGCCTGGGTCGAGTGATACTGGTGCCGCGGGTGACAGTGCCCAGGATGGCGCTGCGAATGGCGACGCCGCAACGGGCGATACCGTCGATAGTGCCACGGGTTCCGATTCCACGGGCGATCAGGCGGAAGGCGACGATGCGGCAGGGGATGCCGCCGCTGGCGATGCCGAGCAAGATGCCGATGCCGCGGTTTCGGAAGACGCTGAGGCCCAGGCCGATGCTTCGATTACAAATCTTGATGAGCTTGTCGACCTGCTCAAGGCGAACGGCGCGGAAAGCATCGTGTGCAAAGACGACAGGAGCGGAATCCAAAGCCTCAATGTCACGTTGTCGAAAGCGTTCGCCGTCCTGTCTAACGCCGACGCTTCGCTTTACTATGATGCGCAGATCAAGGTTATCATCACGGGCGATGCGAAGCTCACTGAGTCGGCTGATAACGGCATGTCTTTCCAGGGCCTTGGCAGCGATGAGCGTCCGTTCGAAGGCAGGATCTATAGGTCGCTGGACGATGATAGTCCCGTCGAGCTTACGACTGATCGGACGGTCTTTAATAACCTCAAGCTGTCTGGCCAAAAAAATAGGGTCAGGATAAAGTGGGTGGGCGCGACTAGCTATAGCGCGCCGATGGTCGCTTCGAAGGTCAGCGGTGCGGAAAACAGCGAAGAGAGCAAGGCGCTCATCGCGTCGGTTGACATCGCGGATCCCGTGAACGCTGATGTGAAGGACACGACTTCCGCCTTGACGGCACCTCTCCTGGGTACGACGACGGGCAACCTTACCGCGAACGTTACCTATAGCCTCACCCCCACCTGTTCCCGAAAGAATCTCAACGCGAATGCGACGGGCAACATTGGCTTGATTGCCAACACGGTCGAGAGCGGGACCTTGACGGTTGAGTCCGTCACGTTCCCCAACGATCTGGCCTCAGACGGAACCGTCAAAACGAGCTCTGGCAACGCTGGCCTGCTCGTAGGCGAAGTCAAGGACGGTGCGACCCTGAGTATCGGCGCCCTGACCAACGTTCCCACCACAACCGTCCAGTCCACAAACGGCTCCGCCGGCGGTGTCGTAGGCCTCGTTGGCTCGAGCGCAGGTGCCATGGTCAACGTCACGGAAGCTCTCGACCTACGCGCGCTCACCGTCAAGGGCACCACCGCCAGCGGCGGTTTTATTGGCAAAGCGACCGTGCTCACGCTGGGCGCGGATAATAAGCAGATTAGGTGTCCTCTAAATATTGGCGATGAGAACAGCGCTTGTTCTGGTGGCGTTATCGGCGACGTGAGCTTTGCGCAGGGATTTATCGTTAAGCCCAATATGTTCGACCTGGGCAACCTTGTGACACTTGGTGCGTCGCAGCGCGCCGGCGCTCTTTTTGGCATGGCCGATATCTCTAATGGAGACATCGTGGTGCAAGGCGGGGCGTATAAGAGCAAACTCGCCTTACCAGAAGATGTTAGTGTCAACGGCAGCTACGGCGGCCTTGTCGGCAAGGTGTTCGCGACGAAAACGGACGACAAAGGCGCTTTGCGTGCCTTTGTGGTCCAAAAGGATGCGGATAAGAAAACGTGCTCAATTGAGTTTGAACTTGCGGGCAAGCTGTCCGATACGGGCGGTGTTGTTGGCTATGTTGGCGATAACGCGGATTCCAATTCGCAGCCTGTCAATTCGCAGCCTGTCGCCGCTGTGCTCGACGGCGTGACGGTTACGTGCAAGGGAGTTGCTTCGGCACGAACGGACGCCGGAAAGTTCGGTGGCGCCGTGGGTGTTATCGACACGCGCAGCGTGCTCGACGTGCGCGATTTTACGCTTACAAGCGATAATGCCATTGGCGGTGCAGCAAACAATCGCGCGGCTGGTATTGCGGGCTCCGCACGGAATGCCGTAATCAAGTTCAGCGGCATCACAAACCTGTCGGGCGCAAGCTTTGCCGAGAACGCCACGACGGGTCAGCTTGTCTACGAGAACAACAACGCACTGATTTTCGCTGCCGGCGATGGCTCTAACGGTAACGTAACCGATGAAGGCGCTACGGGTTGGACCTATAGGCGCAGCAACAAGGCCTCGAAGACGGATGATATCGCGACCTATGGCGAAGTTATTCGCTTGGGCGATAAATTTATTACGCTTGACCCCAGCACTCACAAGCTGACCTTGCCGGCATCGTTGGCGCTGACTAACGGTGCCTACACCCTAACCTCTGTTGAGGATTTCGCCAAACTTGTAATCACCTGGCAAACCAACGGCTACTACTCCATGGTCGAGGGCGTTTCTGAAAACAACCCGAACATCTTGCAGTCCTCGACCATTACGGTGAACGGCACTATTGATCTCAAGGGCACGGGCCTGACGGGTTTCACGCAGGATCGTGCAGACGGCTCGCAAGTTTTCTCGGGAACGTTGAACGGCGGCGGCACAAATGGCAACGGCACAATCAACCTTGCCGTCGGCGAGCCGTACGGCAAGCGTGGTGAAGCTGTGCTTGACGGCAATGACACGAGCAACGGCAACGGCAAAATCTACCGCCACGGCCGCTTAGGCTTGTTCGCGGCCGTCAACGGCGCAACCATCTCCAACGTCACAATCGCTGGCTCCATGAAGTTCGATAACGGTTCGGCTGTCGATGCCGGGTCGCTGGCGGGTGCCATCGTCGGCAACCTGTCATTGTCTAGCGTAACGTGCAAAACGAATAACGCGTGCGATGATACGTTTGCCAATGACGTGAACATTGGTGGTATTGCGGGCAGCGTGTCGGCGGCTGCCACGGTTACGTTTAAGGGTAACAGCAAGGCGCAAACGACTATCACTGCAGCCGGATCGCTTAACGGCAATAGCCGTATTGGCGGTGCCATCGGCTATGTGAGCGATTGCGCTTCGACATTCAATGTTACGGGCCTCGAAGTCGGCGGCGAAATCAAAACCGGCGATTGCGCCGGCGGCAAGATTGCCCAAGTCGGTGGTCTTATCGGCTGCATCGCACAGAGTACCTACAATGCAGGGACAATAGCCAACTCAGCTGATAAGTACGTGAACATTTCGGGCCTTTCGTTCAATTCATTCAAGATGAACGTCGGTAGGAACGGTGATGCGCTCAACGGTGCCGGTGGCCTTTTGGGCTACAGCTGGGGCAACGCCATCGTCACCATTGGCGATGCTGCTGCAAACACCAGCGGCAGCACCTACGCCCTCAAAACGACCAACAACACGACTGTGGCTGCAAGCGACTCTACCGAGGTCGGCGGCCTCGTATACGCAGCCAGCGGTCACTGGATTATCAACAACTACGCCATCGATCTCTCGGGCACAAAGATTAATGCAGGCGCCGCTCAGACGCTCGGCGTTCTAGTTTGCCGCGGCTGCAAGGTGGATGATAAGACGACATATGGCGTCGAGAGCTACCTAGGCCTGTACTTGGAGGACAGGGCTTATTGGGATACCGCCTATAGGGTGCCCAGCGGCGAGGGGGCCATCGTTGCACCGGGCGTAACGTCCTTCGATGAATGGGTTGGCAGCGGTGTAAAACCAAACAACGGCAGCAAGCTCATGGACGCCGACTGGAACACGGTCGTTTCGCTACACACACAGAAAAACAAGCTGGACATGGACGGCGATTCCACAAAAGACAACAGCTACCATAATCGCTCGTCTTTCGGTCGAAGCCAGAATACGAACGGCAATACCCGCTACTTCTACAACCTCGACATAGCCTCTAAGAATTGTGAAGGCGGCTTTAGTGGCAGTCAAATCGATACAGCGGAAAAGCTGCTCTTATGGTCTGCTTACCGTTATGCTCCCGAAGGTATTCGTTCGACAATCGTTCCCAATGGCACGACAGGGCTCGATGATTCCATAACCATAACGGGTACAATCGATTTGGCCGGCTACAGCTATTATCCCACTCAGCCGAGCGGAGAGGTGACGGTTGAGAATGCGACCATTACCTTCTGTTACTCCAAGATCAAGGCCGAGCAGAATGGCAACAAGCTAAATTCCGATGCTACCCAGCACGAGAACATGCACTGCGGTCTTTTTCGAACGGTGGCAAACGGCGATCTCACAGTAAAAAACGTCACTTTGCGTGGTACTGTTGGGCCCGTTATTAATGACGGAAAGAGCTCTGAAGACACTGATGGAGCAAGCGGAAGCTCTTCGGGCGCGCTCGTGTGCCGCTACGTGTATGGGTCCAGCGACGGCAATGGCACCAAGATTAGAAAGATCTCAATTGATGGTCTTACGCTCAACAATCTGATTGTCGACGGCGCCAACAGCGCCACGGATGCTAACGCCTATATGCCTCTGCTCATCAACGAGATGCAGAAGTACGTGAGCCTGAACGCGAAGAATATCAAGACTACTGGGTACACGAGTGACACCAAGGCGGCTACGTCGCTGTTCGGAAAGCTTGGTGTAGGCAGTGAGGCCGATCAGGTGACGGCAAAGTTTGAGCAAATCAGCTTGCCCAGCCAAAAGAACAAAACGATCTTCACCCATGCGAGCCTGCTGGAGAGTTTTGGCTACGGAAGCACGAGCACGGGCTCTGCGGACTACACCTTTACTAAGGCCGATGCCGATGCCGATGCAGGCAAGGTGACATACGGATCTGAGATTGATGGGAGTACGGAGTACCCGGGCAAGCAGCTTTGGTATTACGACGAAGCGACGTATGGTGCCGTGAGCGGCTATGTGACGGTTGATGGTAAGAAGGACGGTGACGTCAGGCCTTGGTTTGGTGGCTATCTTCCTTATGTTTATAAGGGAAAGGCCACCGAGAGCGGCGTCCAATATCATGAAATTAAAGTCAACCAGCGCATTCCAAAGCTGGTAGAGGGATGCGGCACATATGGCGATCCGTATGCCGTTAAGGACGCGACTGAGATGAACGCCATCGCCAACTACATCAACAACCAAACTGCGCTCGACGGTTGGGAGGTCACCATTGCCGTCAACCAGAGTACGCTCTGTACTCGCCGCAGCGACAATAAAACCGACAATGAGGTTACGTACGTCTATAAGCAGGCGAAAGACACTGGGAAGAAGTGGGAAAAGAAGACCGGCGACACCACTGATCCTTCGGCCACACTTTCCGACGAGATGATGCACCGCTATATCCAAAGCGCGTACTACAGTATTGAACCTACCGGGGGTAATACGATCACCCTCGACGGCGCATCGTTTGGCGGTTTTGGCAACAAAGCCAACCCGTTCCGTGGCGTCATCGTTGGCAACCCTAAAGGTGATAAAAAGGCAACCATCAAGATAGAGAATAACGAGGGTTCGCTTCGCGGCCTTATTCCCTATAGTTACGGCAGCGTGGTGCGCGATCTGAATATTCGCTATGTGAACGCGTCGGCGACTATTACTTATTCTGCCAAGGATGCCGACGGTGTTCCGACGCCGTTCTTCGGTGGCGTTATCGGCTGCATCCTTGGCGGCGATAACATTATCGACGGTGTGGCCGTGAATGGGACAACGCCCGATAACTCCACAACCGGCTTTACGGTTGCTGGTGGCGGAACTAAGCCACATCTTGTTCCCATCGGCGGTTACGTTGGTGCCATTGCGGGCGGCGGTGTGATCTTCCGCAATATGTCAGGGACGTCTTGGCGCGCTGGAACCAGCGACAAGTCTCAGGGTCTTGGAACGGGCAACTTCCGGCAGTACGACAATCCCTACGTTGGTCGTGTGATTGATGGCTATGCCTTTAGCGAGGGCTGCAAAGTCGAAAACGGTAACGCTAACTACAAGATCAACGAGCTCACAAACAAGGGAGCTGCCTGCGTCACTACCACGGGCACCGACAACAAGTATATCGGCACTGATGCCGAGGCACCCGTGACCACGGTGGAAAACGCCCAGGGCCTTTTGGTGCTCTCGGCCATCATTAGCTCGGGTGCGGGTGCTGGAGCGGCACATACTGACTACGCTAATTATGGCGTGTTCCGCGGCTCCAAGGCGTACTGGGGCAGCGATAAGCAGGACCCGGCGATAAACGGCTACCTGTTTGGCAACAAGGAATATGGTAAGGTGCGAAATGCCAGCTACGACTGCGTGGGCAAGCCTGCGAGCGCTTCCGGCGATTTCGAAACCGCCAAAAACGATGACCAGAAGGCCCCGGGCAAACAGGGGTGGCACGGCCCGCTCAACCATGATGACGATGTAAATTCGCCCTACCTGGTGGCGTCCTACGCTGCCGACTACCAAACGGGCTACGTGTGCGCGTCGAAATCGATCGGCATGAGCCTGGAGTTCAAGGAAAATGCCACCTATGATATGACTGGCTACGGCACGGGATACGTGGGTCTCAGCGGCCGTTACTATTCCAATGCTTGCAGCTCGAACGAGGCGTCCACCGATCGCGACCGCATCACGCCGCACGTGGCAACGATCGACGGCAACGGGGCCACCATCACGGTGGGCACCAAAGATGCCACTTACGGCGTCGTCGAATATGCCGATGACGACTATAAGGTCTCGGGCGTGGGCGGCCTATTCAGCACCGTGATGTTCACCTCAACCAATGTGGGGCAGAGCGTCACCGCGAATGACGGCGCTCAGGTCAAAGACCTCACCTTTAGTAACTGCAACGTATCGCTCACGTACAAAGACGCCAACGGTAGCATTGCCTCGGGACCGGCATCGAACGACCTCATCGGCACCGGCCTTTTGGCGGGCGCAACGGCCAACTACGACGGCAACACGCGTGGCGTCTACCGCAACGTACAGATGAAGAACTGCACCGTGTTGGGCGCAAAGAGCGTAGGAGGGCTTCTTGGCAGCTCGGGCCGTACCAGCCGAAGGACGGATAACGACGTGACCTATATGGTCAATTTCGGCTCCGGCACGCAGGCGCCCGCGAATCTCTGTGACTGCTCATACACTGGCCTTAGCGTCACGGGCGAGAAGTACGTTGGCGGCTATGTGGGTGCGATCGCCTCGCCGTGCGGCGTGTGGACAACCGCGGCCACAGGGGTATACGAGAAGACTATTGGCAAAAACTCGACCATAACCGCCACGGGTACAACACCCTACGTGGGCGGCGTGTTCGGTTATACCTCCAGTAACGTATCGGTGAACACCAAAATTGGCATCACGGAAGCCGTCGCATCGAGCACGGCAGTCATCTCTGGGGTAAATGTACTCGCCACCGGGTCGAACACCGATAAGTACATGGGCGCCGGCGGTGTGGTCGGAAGCGCCTATAGAGGCGTTATTTCTATAAGCAACGTGCGCATTGATGCCGGAGGCGATGCCAAGAGCGCCATCATCGGCGATGCCACCGGAACGAACAATAGCATCCGTAATGCGGGCGGCTTGATTGGCGAGGTCACGAGCAGTGGCAGCCCCAACACGTACTGGTTTGAGGACTGTAGCGTCGAGAATATCAACATTGCCGGCACCGACCAATGCTCGGGCGGACTTATCGGTTACTACTTCAGCAATGTGAACATAGCCTGCAACAATATCGCGATTGAGAGCGCCACGATCAAGGGCAGGTGGAGCGGCGGTCTACTTGGCGCGATTAACAGCGGTGCCGACGTCATCAACGTCACCAACACAAAGGTATCTAACACAACGTTTGGCGGAACCTCCAACGGCGGCATTGCGGGCGACGGACGCGGCCAGTTCCATCTGGTAAACGTGCTCATGGACAGCAATACCTACAAATTGGGCTCTAAGCAGGGCGTGCTCTTAGGCGAGGTTGACACAAACGGCTATAGCCTCTCCGCAGCGGGCGTGAACGTAAAGCTCGGCAACGGCAAGACCACGCGTGATCTGCCGCCGATGGTTTACACGACCAATGCGGCCGCCGTAAACATGAAGTCGTATATCGCGTTTGGTGACTATAACGACACACTGGAAGCACCTGACAAGGGGATCACGCTCTACGGCGCGGACAATACCGCCACCACGGCAGCGAGCCCGTATGTGACCACGAGCCCCGTAAGCACGCTGGCGGCGCGTGCCTCCGACAACGACACCACCGATCGCTACCTGTTTGGCGACGGCGCCACCATCGACACCGCGGCGACCGTCCAGAGCGAGGCAGGCACCGGTGTTGCCGATCGCTACACCTACACGAATATCGGCGGCATTAATGACAACGGCGCCTATCAAAATAAGTCGAGCTACGATGCCTCATCCGTGGCCAGTAAGTTCAATTCGAATAATGATACAAGCAGCAACCAAGCCACAGCGGATTTCCCCGTTTTGGTGATCTCGGGTACCGATAATACGACGGTCAAGAGCTATCTAAACATCATCACGAACGGCGGCTTCTCCGACGCTTGCAGATTGAATAACGAGAATGGCACCAATCCGCACGTGACGGCCAAGGCGGAGGTGTTCCAACTCAAGAACGGTGTATTCGTTAAGGACGATGACGCGTCGAACAATCCCACGCTTCGCGTAGTGAACAATGGCAAGAACAATATGTCGTTTAGCCCAAGCTCCGATTGGGACAACGGCAAAGGTCGCTTTACGCTCCTGACCGTTACCTTTACCGAGGCGGGTCAGAGCTACAACGTTCAGGTGCCGATCATCGTTAAGCGCAAGCTCGAGATCGATTTCACTGCAACGTATGATTACGGCACTCAATTTAAAGAAAAAGACTACGCTAACCTTGGAAAAGATGCACACGTGCTTACGAGCTTTGGCGAGCCGATGACGGGTCTGCTTACCTGGACATACAATTCTGCCAATGGGAAGGAAGTCGACTTTGGCTGGGACAGCTATATGGCTGCTGGCGGCTCGATGAAGGGGCTCGGCAAGAGTATCCTCTTCAATGGTGCCGACGGAAGGTTGCCCCAGGGCACCCAGCTTACGCTCATCGATGCGAACGTTGATGGCAAGGCCGGTGGCAGAGAGTATCACTATACGGTGGGCGAAGGCGGAGCAACGAGCGTTTCGCTGAGCGGAAACGACGGCTTTAGGGATCCTGCGCGCAATCCATATCAGGAGCGATGGCTGAGCGAGATTTTGGATGTGTCGGCCACGCAGGATGGCGCCGGCACATGGACTAAGTGTGATAAGGAGGCTGAGGCGACCGCTAAGGCGAAACTCGATGGCAAGTGGACGCTGTTTAAGGTTGCGGGTGCTGACGTTCCCAGCAACAGTCGCTATACGCTAAAGGTACCTAAGGAGAAGGATACCGGCAGGGAGAAGCGTGCATCGGAGAGCGTCTACCTAGTTGTCAACGTGCCCAAGTCGGGCGACGGCGTGACGCAAGCTAGTATCAACGGTTTTACGGCTTCGTCTATTGACTCGAATTCTTCGGGTGGCCGCATATCTTGGAATCTGCATCATGTTTTACGCACTGATGGCAGCGACGATATTCAAAACAGTACGGCATCGACATACAGCATCTTGTCCAATTATGAGCAGAATGTAGTCGACAAAAAAGATGGGGCGTGCATTCCGGTTTCGAAGTCGGAGGACGGTGCCGCCTACGTTCTTTCTCTCGATGTCATGGATACGGTTGCGTTTAGCCCGAGCCAATACTATACAGAGAGCGACCATCTGTTCTATCAGCTCGATACATCGCTGTGTCGCTATGGCGCCAACAACAACCTAATGGGAGTAAGCAGTTTCCCGAGCGGAACCTCGGCAATTGCGAAGTTCTATGTTGCCGTCGGCGATCAGAACTACATGTGGAATGGCAGCGATTGGAAGAAGTGTGACGCTTCGACGCCTGCGTTTACACAGATTGTGACGGATACGGGTGATGACTCACTGAGGCTCACGCTCGACCATGATCTTGCCGGAATCCGCAAGCGTGCAACGGGCGGATCCTTTACCGTGCGTACGGCAGTGGAAGAGATTCGTCTTACGCCGGACGGCTGCAACAAGGTCATCTCCCTGTCCAAGCAGTCTGGCGAGGACGCCTGTACCAAGATGTCCTATACCGCCAACCTTTCGACGCGCGATTCTGGTCTTGCCACCTCGAGCCTGGCGATGACGAAGCGCGGTAACGTTGGATACTATCGCATGGACACGGGTGATACGACCATTACGCTATCGGCGCCTGAGAAGTCGCAGCTTGGCATTAACGTGGACGACCTGCGTCCGATCGCGAATGGCACGATTGGTCTGGGTGCCACGTATGAACTGGGTGGACTCAGCAACGCCGCCGAGGCAATTGCGAACGCAGACTCTGTTGTGTACACGCTCGAGCTGCAGCGCCGCGGAACCGACGGCACGTATGAGAGTGTAACGGATGATATCTCCAACTACGTAACAGTGACGGAGAGTAAGCTTGCCGCGGTCGCTCCCTCCGGTAGCACGATCACCTTCACTGACTCGAAGGAGAATGGCAAGTTCAAAACGCAGAACGGTGACACTACGTTTAGCCTGCCCTTTACCGTTAAGGTCAACACGCAGGTTGAACAGCGTGAGCAGTTCTACGCGAACTATCGCTTGGTGATGACAGCGAGCCTGGTTAAGGGTGACGTGGCGAGCGCAACGCCTCAATCGCCCGACTATGTGACCTATACGCTCACGAGGGTGAACCTCAACGGCATCGACCACTAGTTCCGAAGCCAACTGGCTTCGCAAAGGGGGCGGCAACCACCCGGTTGCCGCCCCTTTTCTTGTTCTCCTGGCCTGCTGCTGCCCCAGCTTCCCACCTAGCTTTCCAGCTTTCCACCTTAGGTGGTAAGTTAAGTGGAAAGCTGGAAAGCTAGGTGGAAAGCTGGAAAGTAAGTGGAAAGTTGACATGTAGGTGCGGGCTGAAGAGGGGTTAATAATTACACAAACCATACCAGCCAAACAAAAAGATACCAATCTGGTTGGTAAAACACCGTCAATGAGCCGCGAGCTAACTAGCTGCGTAAATAAAACCTAAAGAACTGTTGCAAATTAATGGCAAATGCCCAGATGCCGCCGTGCGATTTTCAATTAACTGTTACGCGCAAACAGCAAAATGCTACTATCTAACATGCACGTAAGAAAGCAGATTAACGGTTAAGGCTAAGAAGTGGCAGGTATGTCGGAAGCAACAAGGACTCGCACGCATGCGCCCGAGGTTAGGCAGCGCGCCGTCGAGGTCCTCCAAGAGGGGGTCGGTCATCGCGCCCTCGCCGCGGAGCTCGGCATTCCCCAGGCCACGGCTCGTCAGTGGGCCCGCGCATATGCCGTGGGCGGTGCCGACGCCGTTCTCAACGCCGGTTCGCATCATCACACCTATTCGTACGAAGTTAAGCTCGCCGTGGTCAAGGACCGCTTGGAAAACGGCTTAACGGTTCGCGAGGCCATGATCAAGCACAAGATTCCTAGCGAGTCTTCGGTCAAGGCTTGGTGCCGTCAGTACCGCGAGAGCGGTGAGTCCGCACTGGTCGATAAGCCGCGCGTTAAAAAGGCGGAATAGCAAACGGGATGGTGCACCCACAGGGGCGCATTTTTCTTGCCGCCCCTCTGCTCCAATGCGGGCGTGCCCTTACCCCGTACGCCTAAAACTCCCCAGTTGACCGAAAACCCGCCGCCGCTACTCCTCAATTGAGCTATAACGTTAAACAATTGCAGCGTTTTAGCATGGGGGAGTGATGGTATGACGCTACTGTATTTCCTTACCCTGTTTCCGCTGGTACTGGCGCTGGGCATGCTGCTCGCGCGCGGTGACCGCGCCCGCGATGCGGCGGGGCTCATAGGCTCCGGCATTATTATGGCGGTGACAGTTGTAGTCGCCGTCATGTTTTTTGGCACGGGTCCGCAGAGCTTTGAGGTTGCCCCCGGCACCTCGCATGTGCTCTCGATCATCAGTTCCGTTATCGACGTCATCCTGTGCGCTGTCATCCTGTACAACGCGTACAAATATAGGAACGCGCTCACCACGGTGCTCGGCATAGTCCAGCTGGTGGGCTCGCTCGCCTTTGCAGCCATGACGCTGCCCGCGGCCGAAGCCGTCACGGCAACGCCACTCTACCTGGACTACATGAGCGTGATCATGGTCCTCGCCGTCGGCATCGTTGGCAGTCTAATCTGCTTGTATGCCCTGGGCTACATGAAGGACTTCCAGGCCCATGACGAGCACGAGGCCGCGCTGCGCGGGCAGACCGCGCCCGACCGTCGCCCGCAGTTCCTGGCGCTCATGTTCCTGTTCCTCTCGGCCATGTTCGTCATCGTGACGAGCGACAACCTTGAGTGGCTGTTCTGCGGCTGGGAAATCACCACCGTGTGTTCGTTCCTTATGATTGGCTACACGCGTACGCCCGAGGCCATCAAGAACGCCTTTACCCAAATCATCCTCAACATGCTGGGCGGCATCGCGTTTTTGGCCGGACTTATGTATCTGCACGTTAACGGCATGCCGCTGACCATCTCGGGCATGATCGAGCTTTCCGGCACCGGAACCGCGCAGTCCGCGCTGCTGGTGATGCCGGTCATCCTGTTGTCGCTCGCCGCGCTCACCAAGGCCGCACAGATGCCGTTCCACACTTGGCTGTTGGGTGCCATGGTTGCACCCACTCCCACGAGCGCCCTGCTGCACTCGTCAACCATGGTCAAAGCCGGCGTGTTCCTGATGGTCAAGCTGAGCCCACTCTATGCCATCTACCCCGTGACCGGCTTTATGGTCACGAGTGTGGGTGCCATCACGTTTTTGCTCGCTGCACTCATGGCCATCTCGCAGAGCAACGCCAAACGCGTGCTCGCGTACTCCACCATTTCCAACTTGGGCCTCATCAGTGCCTGCTTGGGTGTCGGCGCGCCCGAGGCCGTATGGGCGGCCATCTTCCTGATCTTGTTCCACACGGTGGCCAAGTCGCTGCTGTTCCTGTGCGTGGGCACGGCCGAGCATCATATCGGCAGCCGCAATATCGAGGACATGGACGGCATGTTCAGCCGCATGCCGCACCTGACGCGTCTGATGATGCTGGGCATTATGGGCATGTTTGTGGCGCCGTTTGGCATGCTCGTGTCCAAGTGGGGCGCCCTGGTGGCGTTTGCGCAGACCGGCAACGTGCTCATGATCATGGTGCTTGCCTTTGGCTCGGCCGCGACGTTTTACTTCTGGGGCAAGTGGCTTGCCAAGCTTTCGGGCGTCGACCCCACGGCTCAAAACGTTGAGGTCAATGTCCATAAGACCGAATGGATGGCCCTCAACACCATCGCCGCGCTGCTGATTCTGTGCTGCGTGGCGTTTCCGGTTATCTCGAGCGGTCTGGTGTCGCCTTACTTGGCCATGGTGTTTGGCCGCGTGCCGTACGTTATTGGCAAGGACGCCATGTATCTGATGGTGGTTATCGTGGCTTTTATCGCCGTGGTGCTGCTGACGTCATTCCGCGTGAGCAACAAACCGCACGTCAACGTGTACCTTTCGGGCGTGGGAACCGACAAATATCGCCATTTCCGCGGCTCGATGGGACACGAGGTGAAGGCCGAAAAGCGCAATTGGTACTCGGAGGACGCCCTTGGCGAGAAGCGTATTGGCCCCGCGGGTAGCGTCGTATGCTGCAGCATTATCTTGTTTGCGCTGCTGTGTTGCGCATGGATTGGGCCCGAGCGGCTTGCCATGAGCGCGCCCTCGGTGCTGCGCGGCAAGTATTTCGAAGGTTCGGGCGTCGTGGGCATCTTTATTGGCACCGTGGCGTTTGCCTTGCTGGCGCCGCTTGCGGGCGGCTTGATCGACGGCATCGACCGCAAACTTTCGGCTCGCATGCAGGGCCGCGTGGGCCCGCGCCTGCTGCAGCCCTTCTACGACGTTGCCAAGCTGCTGCGCAAGGCCCCTGCCAGCGTAAACACCATGGACGATACCTATATGGCGTGCGCGCTCATCTTTACCGTCGTGGGCGGCGGCATCTTTGTGTCGGGCTCCAACACGCTGCTGTGCGCTTTTATGGTTACGCTCGCCGCGATCTTTGTGGTGCTGGCGTCCGCCTCGACGCAAAGCCCGTTTGCCCAGGTCGGTGCCGACCGCGAGTTGCTGCAGGTCATGAGCTACGAGCCCGCCGTTCTGCTGATGAGCGTGGGCCTGTACCTTGCCACCGATAGCTTTGATTCCATCGCCGTGACCGGACAGTCGGCGCCCATCATCGTGTACAGCGCGCCCATTTTCTTGGCGCTGCTTGCGGTGCTCACCATCAAGCTACGCAAGTCGCCGTTCGACCTTTCGTACTCGCATCACGCGCATCAGGAGATTGTCCAGGGCGTCGCCACCGAGATGAGCGGCGGCACGCTGGCCAAGATGACCCTTATGCACTGGTGTGAGACCGTGCTGTTTTTGATGTGGGTGGGCATGTTCTTTGTTTGGGACAACCCGGTGAGCTGGGTCGTAGCCCTGGTCGTGATGGCCGCGACGTATTTTGTCGAGGTGCTGATCGACAACACCTTCGCACGCAGCACCTGGCGCAGCTGCTTTAAGCTCGGCTGGGGCGTGGCGCTGGTGTTTGGCCTGCTCAACCTTATGCCCATCCTCGTCGACGTGTTTATTTAGGAGGCGGCATCCATGGATCATAAAATGTCGCGCTCGCCGTGGGTTATTCATTACGACGGCTCGAGCTGCAACGGATGCGATATCGAGGTGCTGGCCTCGCTCACGCCGCTGTTCGATGCGGAGCGCTTTGGCGTGGTCAACACCGGCAACCCCAAGCATGCGGATATCTTTTTGGTGACGGGGTCGGTCAATGCCCAGAACCTGCCCGTCGTGCGTCAGATTTACAACCAGATGCTCGAGCCCAAGTGCGTGGTGGCCTGCGGTATCTGCGCATGCTCGGGCGGCGTATTCCGCGATGCCTACAACGTGATCGGCGGCGTGGACCGCGCGATTCCCGTGGACGTGTACGCGCCCGGGTGCGCCATTCGCCCCGAGACGGTGATCGATGCCATCGTGGAGGCGTGCGGCATCCTGGACCAGAAGGAGACCGTGTTGCGCGCCGGTGGCGATCCGCTCACCGTGGGCGGTGCCGCTACCTGGGACGGTGGCGTTGAGCTGGGCGAGGACGGGTTTGTGGCTGCGGGGGCCGGGACTGACGGTGCCGGTGACGCGCCTGCCGGGAAGCCTGCTGCGCCCGCCGCTGGCGACGCACCTGCTGAGACGCCCGCCGCTGCAAAGGAGGCCGAGTAATGCAAAAGGCTATCTATACCACCGTCGGGATCGACAAGCTCCTGTCGCATGTCCAGGCGCTCAAGGGCGTCGGCGCGCGCTTTGTGCAAATGCATGCCGAGCGCAACGTCGACGACGGCTCGTATCGCTTGGTCTATACGTTTATCAACGTCCGTGCTGCTCAGGAGCATATTGCGCAGGACGGCAGCTATGCGATCGAGAACCTGGTGGTCGAGGGCATCGACCAGTACCAGGAGATTCCGTCCATCAGCTCGTATTACCCCGCGGTGTTCCCGTTTGAAAATGAGGCCCACGACCTGTTTGGTCTTGCCATCACCGACATGCAGATCGACTTTAAGGGCTTTTTCTACCAGGTCTCGACTGCCGAACCCATGAGCGTCATCACGCCCGAGGTGAAGGCTGCGCGCGAGAAGGCCATGAAAGTCCGCGCGGCCGCCGAGGCCAAGGCGCGCAAGGCCGCGGCCGAGAAGGCCGCCGCGGCTGCGGCTGCTGCGGGGGAGGGTGCCGCGGGTGCCGGCGATGCTGCGGGCACTGCCGCTGCTCAGCCCGCTGCTGCTGCCGGCTCCGATGCCCAGCATGACGATGCCGCTGCGAAGGCCGCGCTCGAGGCCGCCGAGATGGAGGCAAAGCTCGCCGCCATGGATCCCGAGAAAGCGGCCAAGGTCCGTGCGGCGCTTGCCGCCAAGGCCGCCCGCGACAAGCAGAAAAAGGAGGCGTAAGGTCCATGGCTCATCGCTCCGTAATTCCGTTTGGCCCGCAGCACCCGGTGCTGCCCGAGCCGCTTCATCTGGACCTGGTGATCGAGGACGACCGCGTCATCGAGGCAATTCCGCAGATCGGCTTTGTGCACCGCGGACTCGAGAAGCTCACCGAAAAGCGCGACATGCACCAGTTTGGCTACATCGCCGAGCGCATCTGCGGCATTTGCGCCGTGGGCCACAGCTACGGCTATGCCAGCGCCTGCGAGCGCATGCTCGACATCGAGGTGCCCGGCCGCGTGCAGTATATCCGCACTATTTTGCACGAGCTTTCGCGCATCCACTCGCACCTGCTGTGGCTGGGCCTGCTCGCCGATGCCTTTGGCTTCGAGGCGCTGTTCTATCGGTCGTGGACCCTGCGCGAGCAGATTCTCAAGATCTTCGAGAGCACGTGCGGTGGCCGCGTGATCCTTTCGATTAACGAGATCGGCGGCCTAAAGCACGACATTGAGGACTCCGAGCTGGCTGGCATTGTCCAGACGCTCGATGCCATGCGTCCCGACTACGAGGCCCTGGTGCATACGTTTTTGGACGACGTCAGCTGTGGCGAGCGCCTGCATGGCGTGGGCGTGATCAGCAAGAAGGACGCGCTGGATCTGTCGATGGTCGGCCCGTTTGGGCGCGCCTCGGGCGTGGACTACGACGTGCGCATGTTTAGCGACGGTGCCTATGCGGACCTGGCTGCGTTTGAGCCGGTTGTCGCCACCGATGGCGATTGCTATGCCCGCTGCCAGGTGCGCTGTGCCGAGGTCACGCAGGCCATGGACATCATTAAGGAGCTTGTGGGCAAGATTCCGCACGACGGGATCGGCGGGCGCACCAAGCTTACGCCGGCCGACGGCGCACGCGGCGAGGTTGTGATTGAGCAGCCGCGCGGCGAGGCGTATTACTATGTGCGCGGTAACGGCACCAAGAACCTGGACCGCTTCCGCGTGCGCACGCCGACGTCGCAGAACCTGGCGGGTCTGACACATGCGCTGCAGGGCGTGCTCCTTGCCAACGTGCCCATGATTATCCTGACCATCGACCCCTGCATTAGCTGCACGGAAAGGTAGGCGCGGCATGAGTTTGCTGACATTTGCCAAGACGGCCTTGGGCTCTATGGTCAAGCAGCCGGTAACGGTGTGCTATCCGCAGGAGAAGCTCGCGGCACCCGAGCGCTTGCGCGGGCATATCGTCAACGACATGGACGCGTGCATCTGCTGCGGCATGTGTGCGCGTCGCTGTCCGGCGGGCGCGCTCGCAGTCGATCGCAAGGGTGGAACGTGGTCGATCGACCCGTATGCCTGCGTGGTGTGCGGTGAGTGCATCGAGAGCTGCCCCAAGCACTGCCTGACTATGGACACCGCCCGCACCCCAGTCGCAGCGGACAAGACTCCCACAGTAGAAACCAAGCCGGAGTAGCGCAGGGGTAGAACTGGAATAGGGGCCGGCGGGGCAAAAATGCCCCGCCGGCCCCGCGCGTGAGCGCGCGGTTGTGCCGCTGCGAACAAAACTATGCCGGTTTACTACGACGAATTCGACATTCCCGACCATGACTGCATTTTTCTAAATATCGCAAGCGTTCTACCTGCGGTTTTGCAAGCGCTCAATTTGCCGTGATCGAAGGTGGGCGATTCATCGTAGTAAACCGACATAGTTTTGAAATGGCATTAAATCGGTAACAGCCATTTTACTCTGCCGGGGCGGTCAATCTTCGGGCAACTGCCCTCGCAGGTAGGCGATGGCGATCTGCGTACGGTTGCGCAGGTCCATTTTGGCCAGGATCGAGCTGATGTGGTTGCGCACGGTGCCTTCGCCCATGTAGGCTGTGGCGGCGATCTCCCTGTTGTCGAGACCGCGGGCGATGAGCTCGGCGACTTCGAACTCGCGGTCGGTCAGACCGGCAAAGGCCGCGGGCCGGCGGGTCGCACCGGCTTCAGCGTCCGCCCCATCAAAGTCGACATCCTCGATCGCCTTACCCTCGAGCACGCGTTTACCGTCCATGACCTGCGCCAACGCCGGTGGAATGGCGGAGACATCGGTTTTGATCAGATAGCCGCGGGCGCCCAGTTTAAGCGCCGACACAATGTACTCGTCATCCGAGAATGTCGTCAGAAACACCACGCGCGCCGCAGGGTCGCGCTCAAGGATCTCGCGTGCCGCCGAAAGTCCGTCGCGCCCCGGCATCTGAATGTCGAGCAGCGCGATGTCGGGCGTGTGCTCAGCGTAGAGCGCGACCGCGTCGTCGCCATTGGCGCCGGTACCCACCACCTCGATCTGCGGCTGGGCGCCTAGGATAATCTTGAGTGAATCGACTACCAAGTGGTCGTCATCGACAACTATGAGCCTCATCGGTCCTCATCTCCTTGCTGTTTGGGAACGGTGGCAAACACGCGCCAGCCGCCGGCGCCGGCGCGCGGACCGGCGGTGAAGGTGCCGCCAAGCGCCTCGATGCGCTCGCGCATGGAGACGAGCCCCATGCCCTCCGCGGCGCCACGGCCGATTGCTTGGACCCCGCCCACGCCATCGTCGGTAACGATGAGCTGGTAAAACGACGGATGCTCCATGCATCGTGCGGTGACGGTCTGGGCGCAAGCGTGGCGCATGGTGTTGGAGAGCGCCTCGCGCAGGACCGCCGCAAAGCAGTTGGCGACGTTGGCGGGCGCATGCTCGGCCAAAACTTCAAGCTCAATCTGTGGGCCGCTGTCCGAGCGTACGCCTTCAACGATGCGCTCGAGCTGCACGGAGAGGTTGGTTGCATTGTCGTTGAGCGCGTGGACGCTGGCGCGCACGAGCTGGAGCGCCTCGTCAACCGTGCGTTTGACATCGGCGAAATCGGCGGCGACGCCGGGCTCGTTGGCGTGGACCACGCGCAAGGCTTCGGTTTGGAGCGAAGCGCGCGTGAGCTGGTGGCCCACGTTATCGTGGATCTCGCGCGCGATGCGGGCGCGTTCGGCGAGCGTTGCGAGCTCGACTTCGTAGTCCTGGCGGTCGGCGAGGTCGCGGTTGCGTGCCTCGAGTACCAGGGCGCGTTCTTGCAGCTTGTCGCGGGTGCGACGCATGCGATCCTGTTCGCGCTCCAGCTGCGCGGTGCGCAGCGACAGCAACGTGGCAGCGATCGAAAGGATGGCGGTTAGCAACAGCGTTCGGGTGGTGAGCACGCCGCCACGAAGGTCCGCGACAAGCGCGCAGACAAACACGGCGCCAATCGCCAGCGCGGGCCAGATGCGTTCACGGCGCACGCGTCGCGCGATGTCATAGAAGGCAAGGGGTGCGAACGGCATAAATGGCGGCACGAAGACGGCAGCGATGATGTAAGCGTAGCTCGCGGCCTCGCTCGCGCGATGGGCGTGTTCTTCTCGTGCGACTTCCGACGCCGAGGTGGCCATAACGCCAAGGCAAAACGCCACAACCAGACGAGCGTCCACGGCAAGACCCATGGCGGCCGCAATACAGCACGCCAGCACAATCGATTTGTCGAAAAGCCTGTTCATACGGGTATTGTACGCGATGCTGCGCGCGGGGGAGGCGCCGCCCGGGGCAACCGTGACATTCCTCCCGCGCGGCAAAGCGGCGTCGATCGCTCGCGCGAGCGGGGGTTTCGCCTCTGCCCCCTCGCACTCGTGACAAAGCTCACTGGTGCGCGCCGTCCTCTCCTGCGATGATGCAATCGTACCGGGCCACGACCAACAGAAGGGCCGCCTCATGACAGATATCGTCCACGTCGAAAACCTCGTCAAGCGCTACGACGATCTTATCGCGCTCGACCACTTTAACCTGAGTATTGCCCCTGGCGAGATCTTTGGCCTGCTGGGCCCCAACGGCTCGGGCAAGACCACGTCCATCAACTGCATCCTGCAGCTGCTCGCTTACGACAAGGGCACCATCGAGCTGTTCGGCGAGCCCATGACGCCCACCCGCTACGACCTTAAGCGTCGCGTCGGCGTGGTGCCACAGCAGGTGGCGGTGTTTGACGAGCTCACCGTGCGCGAAAACATCGACTATTTCTGCAGCCTCTACGTCAACGACCGCAAGCGCCGCCGCGCGCTGGTGGACGAGGCGATCGACTTTGTCGGCTTGGGCGACTTTACCAAGTTTCGCCCCGGAAAGCTCTCGGGCGGCTTGGCACGCCGTCTCAACATTGCCTGCGGCATCGCGCACAAGCCCGAGCTCATCTTCTTTGACGAGCCCACAGTGGCAGTCGATCCGCAGAGCCGCAACGCCATTCTGGAGGGCATCTGCCGCCTGCGCGACGAGGGCGCCACGGTGGTGTATACCAGCCATTACATGGAGGAGGTCGAGCAGATCTGCAGCCGCATCATGATCATGGACGGCGGCCGCGTGCTGGCGCAGGGCACCAACGACGAGCTCAAGCGCATGATTCAGATGGGCGAGCGCGTGACCGTCGAGGTCGGCGCCGTCGAGCCCGCCACGGTCGAGCGGCTGCGCGCTCTGGAGCACGTGCTTTCGGTTGAGCTGTCCGGCGGCGAGCTCATCTGCACCTGCGAGGCGAGCCCACATAATCTGGTCGACATCCTTGACACGCTGCGCGCCGCCGACGTGGCACTCGGTCGCGTGTGGAGCGAGCCGCCGACCCTCAACGACGTGTTCCTCGAGATCACCGGCCGCGAGCTACGCGACTAGGGGGCAGCCATGATCAACACCATCATTATCACGGTCAAGACGCTGCTGCGCCGGCCGAGCACATGGGTCTGGGGCGCGCTCTTTCCCATTGCGCTTTCCACGATGTTCATGTTTATGTTTGCGAACCTCAGCTCCGACGGCAAGGTCGATCCGGTGCCGGTAGCCGTTGTCGCCGACGAGGCCTGGGACGCTTCGACCTTTAAGGACGTGGCGACGTCGCTTGCCAAGGAGGGCGACGACCAGCTGCTTAAGATCCACGAGTGCGACGACGCGGCCGAGGCGAACCATGCGCTCAAGTCCGGCGAGGTTGCGGGCGTCTACACGGTCGACGACGCGGGCGCGCCCAAGCTTACGTTGCTTTCGAGCTACGATAGCTCGCGCGCCAGTACGGTGCTCACCGACCGCAGCATCCTGGAGACGGTGGCGAGCTCGTATACGCAAAATGCCGAGCTCATGCGCCAGATTGCCCAGGACAACCCGGCGGCGCTCGCCGACCCGGAGGCGGTTGCGCGCGCCCTGTCGCTTAAGGGCGGCACTCGCCGCGTGAGCCTTACGCGCACCACGCCCGACGGTACGACCATCTACTATTACGCGCTCTTTGGCCTGGTCGCGATGATGTCTTCCGAGTTTGCGGCCCTGGCCGTCGTCGATCTGCAGCCCAATCTGTCCGGCCTTGGCGCGCGCCGCTGCGTGGGCGGCGTCTCCAAGACGGCGTCGCTGGCCGGCATTTTTGTCGGCTCGTGGCTGGTTTCCTTTGCATCGATGGCGGTTGCGATCGGCTACGTGCGCCTGGTCGTGGGCGTCGACTTTGGCGGGCGCGAGGGGTTGTGCCTGCTGGGCGGGGCTGCATCCGCGCTTGCCGCCACGGGCCTGGGGCTTTTTGTGGGCACGCTTCCCGTTAAGGGCGGCAAGGCATCCAAGTCGGGCATCCTCACGGGCTTTGCCACCACGTGCGCCCTGTTCGCCGGCCTCTACGGCGAGCCGGCGATGGCGCTTGCCGACGACGTCGCCCGCGCTTGTCCGGTCGAGTGCTGGCTCAACCCCGTCAAGCTCATCTGCGACATGTTCAATCGCCTGTATTTCTTTGAGGACCTGGGGCCCTTCGCTGTTCGCGCCGGCGCGCTCGTCCTGATGGCCCTGGTGTTTGTCGCCGCCGCTACGCTGATCTTTGGAAGGAGCCGCTATGAGCACCTTTAAGACCGCGCTTCGCATGGCGCTGGCGCACCCGTTTTACCTGCTCATCTATACGGTGTTCATCTCGCTCATGGGCGTATTCATCGCGGCTTCGGTGAGCTGGAACTCGTCGCAGCTTACCGAGTACAAGCCCTACGACACCAACGTGATCGTGGTCGACCGCGACAATAGCGACCTTTCGCGGGCACTTACCAAGCACCTGGGCTCACGCTTTGACCTGGTCACGGGCGTCGGCGACGACACGTACGACCTTGCGGATGCGCTCGCCAAGAGCAACAGCGCCAAGGGCAGCGCCGATTGCGTGTTCTTTATCCCGGAGGGGTTTGAGGACGATCTTGTTGCAGCCGCCCGCGCGGGGGAGGCCCTGCCCAAACTCGACGTGACGTACGGCTCCGGCACCATGGCGGCAGCGCTTTCGTCTGCCGAGGCCTCGCGCTGGATCTCGCTTGCGGGTGCTGCGGCGGCACTTGAGCCAGCTGCTTCCGACAGCGATGTCGCCAAAGCTGCCGAGCATGCCGCTGCAAAGCGCGCGGAGGTCCAGATCGAACAGGTCAAGGTCGACTCGACTGCCGCCGCCACGCTCGAATCGTACTTCAATTTTGGCGCGTACGCGATCATCTCGTCGGTCATCGTGTCGGTGGGATTGGTGTTCTCGGGCATGAATGAGCCCGAGCGCGTGCGTCGTATGGATGCCGGCCCAATCCCCGAGCGCCAGCGTTCGCTCGCTGTGTTCGCGGCCGCCGCCGTGCTCACCGTCTGCATCTGGCTCGTGTCGAGCATGATGGGCGTCGTGGGCTTTGCCAGCGCGGTTGCCGAGGTCGGCGTGGGTCGCGTGTGCCTGGCGCTGGCGGCAACGTTTGCCCTGGCGTGCACGCCGCTGGCCGTTGGCTTTACGCTGTCGAGCCTGGGCGCGCGCGAGGAGCTGCTCAACGGTGTGGGCAACCTGCTCGGCATGCTCATGACGTTTTTGGGCGGCGCCTGGATGCCGCTGTCGCTCATGGGCTCGGCCGTGCAGACGGTGGCGCACTTTGTGCCGACGTATTGGGTGAACGACGCGATCGGCAAGGCGCTCGCCGCGGACCTGACGTCCACCGTGCTGGGCGACATCGCCTGCGATCTGGGCGTCACGGTGCTCTTTGCCGCGGCCATCGCCGCCGTAGGCCTAGCCCTCGCGCACAACAAATCCCACGCCTAGCCACCTAGTCATTGGGGACGTTCTTAAACGACTGGTCGCTGGGGACAGTCTTTGCCGATTCGCCGGCTCGCCGGCCGGGCTGGCAAGGACTGTCCCAATATGTCGGCACTTGGGGACGTTCCTTTCCTGCCGGCACTCATTGGGGACAGACTTAAATGAGCGATTTCACTCATTTAAGTCTGTCCCCAATGAGTAGGTTGGAAAAAATCGCGCCTGTCGCTTAAAAATAGTTCACCTGGGTTTACTATTAGCCTAGAAAAGTAGCTGAAGGCTAACAACGGGGGATAGCATGGCGACAAAGCAAGCCTATGTCCAGGTCAGCGGGCTCAGGAAACACTACGGCGACGGTGATGCGCGCCTGACGGTACTCGATGGCATCGACACGTCCATCAACCGCGGCGAGATCTGCGTCATGCTGGGGCCCTCGGGCTCGGGCAAGTCGACCTTTCTCAACCTGATCGGCGGCCTGGAGGATGCCGACGGTGGTTCCATCATGGTGGACGGCTGCGACCTTACGGTGCTCAAGCCCGCCGATCTGGGCGAGTACCGACGTCGCGAGCTGGGTTTTGTCTTCCAGTTCTACAACCTGGTGCCCGACCTTACCATCAAGGAAAACATCGAGGTCACGGCGCACCTGTCCAAAAACCCGCTCAATGTCGACGACCTGCTGCGTTCGCTGGGCCTCTACGAGCACCGCAACAAGTTCCCGCGCCAGGTCTCGGGCGGCCAACAGCAGCGTTGCGCCATCGGCCGCGCACTCGTCAAAAACCCGGGCTTGCTGCTGTGCGACGAGCCCACCGGCGCGCTCGACTACAAGACATCCAAGGAAATCTTGCAGCTCATGGAGGATGTTAACCGCACCTACGGCTGCACCATCATCATCGTCACCCACAACGCCGCCATCGCCCGCATGGCCAACCGCGTGCTGCGCCTGCGCGACGGCCGCATCGTCGAGGATGAGCTCAACGAGTCGCCCGTTGCGGCCGCCGAGCTCGATTGGTAGGCGATGCCATGACACCTCTCGCAAAGCGACTCCCGCGCGAGCTGCGCCGCAATATCGGCAAGTACCTGGGCATCTTTTTGCTTATGTGCGGGAGCATCGCTCTCACCTCGGGCTTTTTGCTCGCGGCGCATTCCATCGGTTGCCTTATCGACGACATGCGCGATGCGTACACGATTGAGGACGGCCGCGTGACTACCTCCTTCGAGGCTACCGACGACCAGCTCAAGGCAGCCGAGGATGCAGCCGACGACGTCGGCGGCGTCACGCTCTACAAGAATTTCTCCATCGACGCCATCATCAAAAAGACCGCCGGCGACGACGGCACCAAGCGCACGTTGCGCACCTATGCGCACCGCACCAAGGTCGATATCGCGTCCTACTGCGAAGGCAAGCAGCCCAAGACGGACGATGAGGTGGCTATCGACCGCGTTTTTGCCACCAACAACGACCTTGTCGTGGGCGATAAGGTTGAGCTTGAGGGCCGCACCTACACCATCTGCGGCATCATGACCCAGCCCGATAGCCAGGCGCTGTTCCTCAACAATTCGGACTTTACGGTGAACACCATCACCTATGGTGTGGCCGAGGTCACCGACGCCGGCTTTGCCGCGCTCGAGGATGCCGGCGGCGCGCCTGCCTACACGTACTCCTTTACCTTTAACGACCGCGACCTCCCCACCGCGAATCGCATCGATGCGGAGCAGGATATGGTCGAGGCGCTGACCGATGCCGATGCGCGCGTGGACGATCTGATCGACGCCGATTCCAACCAGGGTATTGGCTACGCGCGCGACGACGTAGACGGCGACTCCATGATGTGGATGACGTTGCTCGACATCATCATCGTGATCATGGCATTTGTCTTTGTGGTGCTCACCGACGCCACCATCGAGGAGGAGAGCGCCATCATCGGCACGCTGCTCGCCAGCGGCTATCGCCGCCGCGAGATTGTGCTGCACTACCTCGCGCTTCCCGCCATCGTGGGCGTGCTCGCGGCGCTTTTGGGTACCGCGCTCGGCGTTGCGTTCTTTACCGAGCCCATGCGCGGCCTCTATTACGGTTCGTATAGCCTGCCTCCCTTCCAGGTGTACTGGAGCTGGGAGATCTTCGTGAAGTGCGCCGTGGTTCCCGCCGCCGCGCTCATCCTCATTACGCTGGTGGGCCTGCTCCGCAAGATGGGCAAGACGCCGTTGCAGTTCCTTCGTCACGAGGCGAGCGGTAAGTCGGGTACCAAGCGCGGTCTGCAGCTGCCGGAACGCATGGGCTTTGTCTCCCGCTTCCGTCTGCGCGTTTTCCTGCGCAACCTGGGCAACTTCGCCACGCTCTTCGTGGGCATTGCGTTTGCGTCGCTGCTACTGCTCTTTGGCCTGGCGATTCTGCCCACGATGACGCACTATGCGGACAACCTGGAGACGAGCCTGGTCGCCGAGCACCAGTACACACTCAAGGCTCCGCTAGAGCTCGAGGGCACTGCCGAGGAGCGCGAGCAATGGTCGGCACTCGAGCGCTTGCAGTCGGTTGACGGCGCGCTGCTTTCTGCCGCTCAGGATGCCGATGACGAGCTTGACGACGCGGCCGATGCCGCGCAGACGGCAGCCGATGCCGCGACCGCATCTCCGTCTGCCGAGAGCCTGACTGCAGCGCAGGATGCGCTTGCTAAGGTCAAGGACAAGAAGGATGCGCTCTACGCACGCCTCGACGATCTTGCCGATGCCCTCGGCTGCGACCGCGATGAGGCTATCGACCTGATCGACAAGGCCTCTAAGATCGACACTGACAACGACGATATCCACCCGGTCAATACGACCGACAACGGCGCGGGCGCAATCGCGCAGGCCGAGAAATACGCCGTTTACCAGCTGCAATACGACCGTGGCGATGGTAATGGCGAGGAGACGATTTCCGTCTACGGCATTTCATCCGATTCGCGTTATTGGAAAGACCTCGACGTCGGCGATGGGCGCGTCGTCTTTGGCGGCGGTCTGCTCGATAAGTTTGGCTGGAGCGAGGGTCAGAAGGTCACGCTCAGCGACAAGTACGAGGGCGAGCATTATTCCCTTGAGTACGCGGGCAAGGACTGCATCTGGGGTTCAAAGTCGGACATGAATATCTATATGAGCATCGATGACTTTAACGAGCTGTTCGGCAACGACGCCGCCTACTTTAACGGCTATGTGAGCGACGAGAAGCTCGACCTCGATGCTCGTTACTTTGCCGGTGACACCACGCCCGACGACATGCGCGCCGTGGGTGACCAGTTCATCGGCATGATGAGCAAAATGATCGGCATGATGGTCGGGCTCGCGGTGTTTATCTTCCTGCTGTTTATGTACCTGCTGACCAAGGCGGTGATCGACCACAGCGCCCGTTCGATCAGCTACATGAAAGTCTTTGGCTATCGCGATAGCGAGATCTCGCATCTGTACATCCGCTCGATCACGCTGTGCGTGGCGGCGTCGCTCGTGCTGAGCCTGCCGGTCATTATTGGCTCGCTCACGGCCATCTTCCGCTCGATGCTGCTCGCCTACAACGGCAATATCGAGATCTACGTGCCCGCTTGGTCCATGGCTGCATGCATCGGCATCGGCTTTGCGACCTACCTGGTCGTGGCGCTGCTGCACACGCGCTCTATCAAGCGCGTCAGCCTGGCCGAAGCCCTCAAGGTGCAGGAGTAGTCATTGGGGACGTTCTTAAACGACTAGTCGTTGGGGACAGTCTTTGCCGGATCGCCGGCTCGCTGGCCGGGCGGCAAGCACTCATTTAAGTCTGTCCCCAATGAGTGCCTAGCGACTCGGCGTTGCGCTTGACTTCAACCCCACTTCAACGGGTACCATCCTCTATGTCTGTAACGCCATATAGACCGAGGGGATAGATCTATGACCGCAACCGCACCCGCAGCACCGGCAAAGGTGTACTTCACCAACCTGCGCACGCATGCTCGCGAGAGCCAGCTCGACAAACTCAAACGCCTCATTCGCCGCGCCGGCATTGAGCAGATCGACTTCGAGAACAAGTTCGTCGCTATCAAGATTCACTTTGGCGAGCTGGGTAACCTGAGCTTTCTGCGCCCAAACTACGCCCGCGCCGTCGCAGACGTCGTGAAGGAGCTGGGCGGCAAACCCTTCCTCACCGACTGCAACACGCTCTATGTGGGCAGCCGCAAAAACGCGCTCGAGCACATCGACACCGCCTACCAGAACGGCTTTACCCCGTATGCCACGGGTTGCCAGATCATCATCGCCGACGGCCTCAAGGGCACCGACGAGGCGCTCGTTCCGGTCGAGGGCGGCGAGTACGTGCGCGAGGCAAAGATCGGCCAGGCACTCATGGACGCCGACATCGTGATTAGCCTCACCCACTTTAAGGGACATGAGCAGGCCGGCTTTGGCGGCGCCATGAAGAACCTGGGTATGGGCGGCGGTAGCCGTGCCGGCAAGATGGAGCAGCACGCCGCTGGCAAGCCGAGCGTCGATACCACCAACTGCGTTGGCTGCCGTGCCTGCGAGAAGATATGCGCGCACAGCGCCATCACGTTTGACGGTACGCGTGAGCGCGAGCTTGCCAACGGCAGCGCTCGCACGGTTCATGTGGCTGCCATCGACCACGATCGCTGCGTGGGCTGCGGACGCTGCATTGCGGCGTGCAACCAGGACTGCATCAAGCCCGACTATGATGCCGCGGCCGACGTACTCAACTACAAGATCGCTGAGTACACCAAGGCCATCGTCGACGGCCGCCCGAGCTTCCACATCTCGCTCGCCATGGACATCAGCCCCAACTGCGACTGCCATCCCGAGAATGACACGCCCATCGTCAACGACATCGGCATGTTCGCGAGCTTCGACCCGGTCGCCATCGACCAGGCCTGCGCCGACGCCGTCCTGGCGTCCGAGCCGCTGCCTAACACCGAGCTTACCGACAGCGCGGCCAAGATGGAGCATAATCACGAGCATCTGGAGGGCGAGCAGGCCAAGGATCCCTTCTGCATCACGCATCCCGACACCGACTGGCGCGCGTGCATCGCGCATGCCGAGAAGATCGGCCTGGGCACGAGCGAGTACGAGCTCATCGAGGTCAAATAGCGCCTAGCTATTGGACATATCAAGCGCTTTTGTAGCGCAACGTTAGTAAAAACCGCCCGTGAGCACAGCGCCCACGGGCGGCTTTTTGGAAGTGCTAGGGGCCAGATAGACCAGTAAACCGTACTATTTGCTTAAAAATTCTTGTCGAGGAACTCGTCGACCGTATTCCAGTAGAGCTCGGGGTCAACTTGCGCGCTCTTGGCGTGGGTGGCGCCATGGATGGTGAGCTTTTGCTTGACCTTGCTGGCGCACACGTCGTAGTTTTGGTCGAGCATGTCGTACGGCACAAAGGTGTCCTGGTCGCCGTGGATGAACAACATGGGAACCGTCGCGTGTTTGAGTTGCTCCACACTGCTCGCCTTATGAAAGTCGTAGCCCGCGCGCACGTTGCACACCAAGTTTGCTACATCGAGCAAGGGAAAACTGGGCAGGCCAAATACATCCTTGAGCTGCAGGGAAAACTCGTCCCAAACGCTTGTATAGCCGCAGTCCTCGATAATGCATTTCACATTTGCGGGCAGAGATTCCCCCGCTACGTTCATGGCAGTCGCCGCGCCCATCGACTCGCCAAAGACCAGGATGCGCGCCTTGGGATCGGCCGCAACAATCCGCCCGATCCACGCGACGACATCGAGTCGCTCGGGCCAGCCCATGCCGATGTAGTCACCGCCGGAACGCTCGTGGGCGCGGGCGGCGGGTGCGAGTACGTTCATGCCGCGGTCGTGGAATCGCTTGACGTATCGGGCCATACCGATGGGCTCGTTGGTATATCCATGCAGGCAGACGGCGTAGTCGTGCGTGCTCTCCGACGCAGCAAAATACCAGGCGGCAAGCTCGGTCCCGTCATCTGCGGTGAGGCTGCTGCTCTCGCGATTCTCTTTAAACCACGCCCGCGCCTCGGTTCCCTCGGCATCCGGCTGCTCACTTTCTTTGCCGTCCTTGCCGTCCTGCATCATCTTCATGGTGTATGGCGCGCGGGGATTCAGCGCGAAGTCAAACAGAAAGTTGCCGGCAAATCCGAGCAGCGCAATGACAACCACCAGCGCAACGACGCCGGCTATCTTGAGCTTTCGATGGGAACGTGCGTTTTGAGACATAAGAAGCTTTCCTATAAGATGTTAATACATCAACATTTAATGCAAGCGCATTATGGACGTTCACCGTTGATGCGTCAACAGGCAAAGAATGGGTAAACAAAGGGTCACGTATGGTGCAAATTTCGCACGCACCCAGACGCTTTGATATAGTGTTGAGAACTCTTTACGTTGGAGGATGTAACCGGCATGTCCGATTCGAGCGACAGTTCCAAGCCGCGACCCAAGGCCGCGGCCGTTCCGCACTACACGGTGGGCGAGGAGATTATGAACTCCGTCACCCATGGTGTCGGCTGCTTGCTGGGTATTGCGGGTCTGGTGCTCCTGATCGTATTCGCTGCACTGCGCGGCGGTGGCCCGGCCCACATGGCCGCGGCAATTGTCTATGGCGTCAGCATCATCCTCGAATACCTAGCCTCCACGCTCTACCATGCGATTCAACCCGCGCGCGCCAAGCGCGTGTTTCGCATCATCGACCACAGCTGCATCTACCTGCTCATAGCCGGCAGCTATACGCCGTTTTGCCTCATCACGCTCGCAAACGACGGCGGCGCTGCGCTGTTCTTCGCCGTATGGGCCATCGCCATTATCGGCATCGCCCTCGAGTGCTTTATGCGCGAGCGCCAGCCGCACTGGGTAAGCGGCCTGGTCTACCTGCTGATGGGCTGGCTCGTTGTCTTTAAGCTGCCCGAGCTCGTGTCGCTGCTCAACCCCGTGGCACTTGCCCTGCTCGCTGTCGGCGGCGTGTGCTATACCGTGGGCGTGCCGTTCTACATCGCCAAAAACGTGCGCTATCTGCATAGTGTGTTTCACCTGTGGGTGCTCGCCGGCAGCATCTTCCAGTTCATGGCGGTGATTCTCTTCGTAATTTAGCGACCACGCCTGCGCGCCCGCGTCCTCGTTTGGGCGCCGGTGCAATTGCCGTATCCGTCATCAACGTTTTGACCTGACGTCCCGAATCTTGGAGGTTCGAGAAACTCCCGATGGACATAACCATCTCCCTTATCACTACCCTCGTTTTGACCCTCATCAACGGCTACTTCTCTATGTCCGAGATGGCGCTCACCACGGCCAAGCGCGCCGTGCTGGAGCATGAGGCCGAGGAAGGCGACAAGCGCGCCGAGCGTGCCATTAAGTTGGCTGCCGACTCCGACCAGCTGCTCGCCACCATCCAGGTCGCCATCACGCTCGTGGGCTTCGCCTCGTCCGCCGTTGCCTCGACGAGCCTGTCCGACCCGCTCGCCACGTGGCTCATGAGCTTTGGCATCGCGCCGCTCTCCGCCATCGCGCGCGGCCTGGCGCCGGTCATCATCACCGTCGCCGTCGCCTTTGTGTCCATCGTGATCGGCGAGCTCGTGCCCAAGCGCATCGGCCTTGCTAACGCCGAGGGCGTATCCAAGCAGGTCGTGGGACCGCTCTCCGTATTCCAAAAGATCGCCCGTCCGCTCGTGTGGCTGACTGGCGCTTGCTCCGATGGCCTGGCCCGCATCTTGCGTATCAAGAGTGCCGACGACCGTCAGAACGTCTCGGAGGAAGAGATCAAGTACATGGTCTCGGAGCAGGACGACCTGCTCGACGAGGAAAAGCGCATGATCCACGAGATCTTCGACCTGGGCGACACCGTTGCCCGCGAGGTCATGGTGCCGCGCGTGGACACCACCATGTGCGAGGACGACGAGACGGTCGCCGACGTGTTGTCCACCATGCGCCAGACCGGCTTCAGCCGCATCCCCGTCTATCACGAGGACCCCGACAACGTCGCGGGCATCGCGCACATCAAGGACCTGATCCAGCCCGCGCTCGATGGCAAGGGCGACCAGCCCATCGCCGGCTTTTTGCGCGACGCCACCTTTGTGCCCGACACCAAGGACATCCTGCCGCTGCTGTCCGAGATGCAGACCTCGCACGACCAGATCGTGGTCGTCGTGGATGAGTACGGCGGCACGGCCGGCATCATCACCATCGAGGACATCGTCGAGGAGATCGTGGGCGAGATCGAGGACGAGTTCGACCCCGACAACAAGTACCTCACGCGCCTTTCGCGCCGCGAGTGGCTCGTCGATGGGCGTTTTTCGTGCGATGACGCGATTGAGCTTGGTTGGCCGCTCGAGGAAAGCGATGATTATGAGACCATCGCCGGCTGGATTTTGGAGCTTTGCGACTCGGTGCCCGACATCGGAGAGGTGTTTGAGGTCGCGGGGTACAAGTTTAAAGTGCAGTCGATGCGTGGCCAGCGCATCTCGCTCATTCGCGTGATCGCTCCGGCCGAAACCGATAAGAAGGATTCCGAGTCTTCGGCAGAGAAGCCGGCGGCGTCGGGTGCGGGCTCTGTGGATCCGCACGATGGCGACGAGTAGGACAAGGAAGAGTAGGGGAGAGTTATGGCAGGCCTGTTCAACATCCTTAAGGTCACCGTCAGCGAGGACAAGATCTGTGCGCATGTGCTGGTGAACCCCGGCATGCCGCTCATGACCTCGGAGGACATCGAGGCCACGGCGCGCGTGTACTACCTGGTACCGGCGATTGCCAAGCACCTGTGCCTGGGCGATTCCGGCCGCGAGTTCCAGGACTGCATGGGTCAGACCGAGCTCTGCCACCTGCTGGAGCACGTGACGGTCGAGCTCATGAACGAGACCGGTCTTGCCGGTAGCATCTCGTGCGGCCGCACGCGCGTAAGCGAGCATGACGAGCGTGTCTTTGAGGTCGAGCTTTCGTGTCCCGACGACGCACTGGCCATCGGTGCGCTGTCGTCGGCCACCTTTATGATGGACTGGGCGTACCTGCACGCCGACCAGCCTGCCCCCGACGTGGAAGGCACGGTCGCGGGCCTGCGCAACCTGGTGCTGGGCATGCGCGCCGAGGCCGAGGGCAAGGATCCTCACGAGGCCGTCGCTGCTGCGAACGGCGAAGATGCTGCCGAGGACGAGGGCGCTGACGAGGGCGATGTGCCGGTCGACGCCGAGCCCGTTGCCGATGCGACCGCCGAGCCCGTTCCCACCGAGCCCCAGGGCGTCCCCAACTTTGACGACGAGCCCCAGGTGGCGATTGATACCGAGGGCGCGGTTGCCGAGAACCACGAGGCCTCCGCTGCCGTCTTTGGCGGTGCGGCGACGGTTCCGGCAGGACCTGCGCATGAGGGCGGCCTGCCACTCGTGGACGGCGCCGGCGAGGACCCGGGTGCCACGGTGGCC
Organism: Collinsella sp. OM08-14AT; assembly: GCF_003438115.1. Taxonomy (NCBI): domain Bacteria; kingdom Bacillati; phylum Actinomycetota; class Coriobacteriia; order Coriobacteriales; family Coriobacteriaceae; genus Collinsella; species Collinsella sp. OM08-14AT. The sequence continues at coordinate 114,782 of NZ_QSTE01000002.1, read as the reverse complement.
ATGCCGGCTATGCCTCAGGAGTAGGCCTACGCGTTTATCACCATCACGTACCTGCGCCTTTGCCGTACGCAGATGAGCGGAGCGGCAAGTGATGCGCTGCGGGTATAATGGACAGCATTCAAACGGTGGGCACCGACGTGCCCGCAGGAGAGGAATGATCATGGGTAAGACTTTCAGCTTTGTCTCCGGCGCACTTTTTGGTGCCGCTGCCGGCGCTATTATCGGTGTTGCTCTGGCCCCGCGCTCGGGCGCCGAGACCCGCGCCATGGCTGCCGATATCGCCAACGACGCCTGGGACAATATGCGCGACACCTACGAGCACAGCGCCGAGGAGGCCCGTGCTGCGGTGAATGACTTTGGCCCGATGGTCGACGCCAAGACCGACGACCTGCGCGCCAAGGTCGACCTGGCCCGCGAGCGCATGGACCAGCTGCGCGAGCAGCTCAACGACGCCATTTCGGGTGGCAACGTGACGCCTGCCGCCGACGTCATGGTCGAGAACGCCGTCGAGGCTGATGCCGAGGCTGCGGAGCCCTCGACCGAGGCATAATGCGCGCCGGGGATTTTGTCGGCGCCAAGATCTATCGCAAGCCTGCCGAGGACAAGCGCACCAAAAAGGACGGCACGCCGCGCAGCCCTAAAAAGCTCGGAAAGATTCACTTTCCGGTCTTTACCCCGGGCGGTACGCGCGTGGTCGGCTTTATGGTCCGCCAGTCCGATATCGCGGGCATGATCGAGCGTCCCGACCGATTCGTAGCGCTCGACGCCATTGGTGTCTACGAGGGCGCCATCGCGGTTGACGACGTCAAGGGCACCTACGATACCGCTGCGGCCAAGCGCCTCGACATCAACCTGGACGATTGCATCATCTGGGTCGGTATGGACGTGCGCACGGAATCGGGCGACGTCGTGGGCTATTGCTCGGACGTTGAGTTCAAGCCGCGCTCGGGCATCGTGCAGGCATTCTATGTGACCGCCGGCGCTGCTTCGAGTGTTTTGGTTGGTGACACGCAGGTGCCGCCGACGATGCTGCGCGGCTACGAGAACGGCGCGATGGTCGTCTCGGACGAGGTCAAGTCGCTCGGGTATTCGGGCGGTGCGGCTGCCAAGGCCGCCGAGGCCAGCGTCGTGGTGGGCGACAAGGTCAAAAAGGGCGCCAAGGTGCTCGATGACAAGGGATCGGTCGCCGTGGACAAGGGCAGCCGCGCACTGGGCAAGCAGCTCGGCAAGACGCGCGGTATGTTCAAGGCCTTTAAGGACGAATACCAAAAGGCGAGCGGAGGCTCGTCAAAAGCTACAAAATAGCGACGTACCAAATGATGGGAGGCAAGCCGGAGACCTGTTGCTCCGGCTTGCTGTGTTTATGGGGGAGGGCACATGCGCCAAAACGGATCCAACTTAAACGGGCGTTCGGGTGCGCGTCCGACGGCGCGCCGCGACCTGGGGCAGCTGCCCAGCGGTCAGCGCCGCCGTCACCGTAAGCCCGGCGCGATGTATCTCAACCATAGCCGCGGCTTTAGCGATCGCAGCGCGCGCATCGGCAACAGCCGCACACCCCGTCGTTCGTCTCGCCTGCCCTACGCGCTCATCGCCGTGGGTTGCGCGCTCGTGCTGTTTATCGCTGCCGTCGTGGGCTACGTCAACCGCAGTGTGGACGTGGAGCTCAACGGCCAGAAGACAGCGGTGCGTGTGGGCTCTACGCTGCAGAATCTCATCGACGACCAGGAGTTGACTGACACCTACGACGCAGGCGACCTGCTGGCCGTCGATGACAGCGTGCTCAAGCGCCATGGGGGCGAAAAGCTGTCGGTGAAGGTCGACGGCAAGCGCGTGAAGCAGGGCAAATGGGATAGCCGCGAACTTGAGGGCGGCGAGAAGGTGACGGTCAAGGATGGCCGTAACACCTACGAGAAGCACGAGGTTCAGGCTACGGTTATCGAGCCCAAGCTCAAGGTCGAGGGTACGGGCGCTATCGAGTATGTGCAGACGTGGGGTGTCCAGGGCCGCTCCGAGGTGTGGGTCGGCGAGCAATCGGGCAAGACACAGGACCGCGGCGAGGTCGTGCCCGCCACCGATTGCGTCGTTGCGTGCGCCAGCGTGGCGCCCAAGGGCAACAAAAAGTACGTGGCGCTGACGTTTGACGAGGGTCCGAGCAGCGCTACCAAGCAGATCTTGCAGGTACTCAAGGAAAAGGGCGTCACCGCGACGTTCTTCCTGTCGGGCGATGCGGCCGAGGCATCGCCTGCCACGGCCAAGGCGATTGTCGATGCCGGGTGCGAGATCGGATCCAACAGCTACAGCGACGATTCGCTCAAGGGTCAGGACCGTGAGGCGGTACGCGAACAGATCACGAAAGGCACCGATGCGATTAAGTCGGCGACCGGCGTGAAGACGATGCTGCTGCGTGCTCCCTACGCTGCCTTTGACGAGCAAAACTGGATTGATGCGATGGACCTGGTCTCCGCCGTGGTCTCGTGGAATATTGACTCGGGCGACTGGCTGCTCAACGGTGCCGACGAGCAGGTCTCGACGGTGCTCGATTCGGTGACGCCGGGCAATATCGTGCTGCTCACCGATAGAGACGAATGCGCCGAGCAGACGCTCGAGGCGCTGCCGCAGATTATCGACGGCCTCATTGCCGACGGCTACAAGATCGTGACGCTCAGCGACCTGGTCAAGACGGACGCGTCGCTGAGCAAAAAGCTCACCTCGCTGACGAAGGTCACCATGCCCAAGGATGCCGTGTTCCCCCAACTTGCCGAGGACAACGACACCACAGAGTAGTTATTGGGTAGTCATTTAAGAACGTCCCCAATGACTATGTCACGGATGCGTCAGCGTTTGGTATGCCTGCAATGTGCAGCGCTTAAATTCGATGCCGCAGGGCGATGCTGATGCTATAGTTACTGCGGTTAATGAGGGTCAAGAGAAAGGTTACAGGTGAAATCCAAACCTCGACCATACAGTCGATGACCCCATGCAGGTGCTTTTTGCGCATGCACGGGGTGTAAGCGTCGAGCGGCGTGCCGCCCGCGCATGCGTATACATATCCAGAAGCCCCCGGACGCCGCACGCGCGGCCGCGTCCGGAGGAATAATGATGGGGAGCACCATTGAATTATCTGAGTGAGATGCTCAAATTGCCAGTCTTGGACGTCGACGGCGAAAAGCTCGGCGTGGTCAACGATTTTGGCATTGCAACCGGCGAAGTTTTTCCGCACGTGACGTCGCTCGCGTTCCGCGGCCCCGGCAAGACGCCGTTTATGATCAGCTGGCGCAAATGGGTCGACCGTATCGACGAGACAGGTGTACACCTTAAGACGTCGGCCACCGAAATCCGTTTTTCGTACCTGCAGCCGACCGAGCTCTTGCTCGCACGCGACGTGCTCAACAAGCAGATCGTCGACACGCAGGGCATGAAGGTCGTGCGCGTAAACGACATCAAGTTTTCCATGTCGGGCGAAAACCAGCTGCGCCTGCTGGGCGCCGAGGTCGGTGCCCGCGGTCTGCTACGCGCCATCAGCCCCGCGCTCGAGCATATCGTCGAAGGCTTTATGAAGCACCTGGGCAAGCCGCTCAGTGAGGACATCATCGCTTGGTCCTACATGGACCTGCTCGACCGCTCGACCAAGAACATTCAACTCTCGGTGTCGCACAAGACGCTCGGCGAGCTGCACCCTGCCGACATCGCCGACATTATCGAGCAGCTCGACCCGCGCCTACGTGCGCAGGTGTTTGCGCAGCTCGATACTGCCCAGGCCGCCGAGGCCATCTCGGAGTTCGATGACGACGAGCTCATGACCGAGATGCTCGAGGGCCTGTCCGACACGGACGCATCGTCGATGCTGGCCATGATGGACCCGGATGACGCTGCCGACCTGATCGACGAGCTCGATTACGAGAAGGCCGAGAAGCTCCTGCGCCTGATGGGCGTCAAGGAGGAGAAGGCGATTCGTAATCTGCTGGGGTATGAGGACAACACCGCCGGCCGCATCATGACCTCGGAGTTTGTCTCCCTGCCCGCCACGGCAACGGTCGGTGACGCCATCGAGGCGATTCGCGAGCTCGACGAGGACTTCGAGAGCGTCTACTACGTCTATACCGAGGATCCGAGCGGCATGCTGACCGGCGTGCTTTCGCTGCGCACGCTGATCGTAGCCGACCGCGACGCTACGCTGGGTCAGCTGGCCTATCGCGACCTGGTCTATGTGTCGCCCGACGAGGACCAGGAAGACGTGACGGATGAGATGACCAAGTATGACCTGGTAGCTATCCCCGTCTGTGACGAGAACCGCCACATCCTGGGTATCGTGACCTTCGACGACGCCATGGACGTTATAGCCGAGGAGCATCAGGAGGACCTGCAGATCGCCGGTGTCGGCTCGGGCGATAGCGCATCGGACGACTCGACGAACGTGCTCAGCTGGTTCGTACATCGCCAGTACTGGGTTGTTGTATGGGGCGTCGCGTCGTGCATCATGGCGACCGTGCTGGGAACGGCGCTCGGCTCCGCGCATCTGGTGGTGTTCCCCATGTGCGCCATGCCGCTCGTGCTGCTGGCGGCCTCGCGCATGGTGTCGTTCGTCAAGAACTACTTCCTGGAGTATGACGGTCACGACGACGAACCCAAGCCGTATCTGGGGTTCTTCTTCCAGAGCACGGGTATGGGCCTGATTCTGTCACTCGTGACCTACCTGTGCGCCCAGCTGGTGCGCACCGCTGCGTTCCCCGATGCGTCCATGTTTGAGGAGCAACTCTTTACCGGGTGCTTTAACATCGCGGCCATCGTCTGTCTGATTGGCAACATGAGCGCCGTGATTTACCTGATGGTGCTGTTCTGGCGTGACGAGCACGACCTCAATACGTCGGGCACCGCCATGAACGTTATTGCCGTCATGATCTCGTGCGTAGCGTACTGTGCCGCTGCGGTGCTGCTCACCATGTCGGTCATGGGTTAGGTGGTCGCGTGCAAAATACCAAGCAAAAGTCGGGCACCAAGCAAAAGTTGACCATCGCGGCCATCTTTGGCGCTATGGGTCCCGGTCTGCTGGCGGCGCTTTCGGGCAATGACGCCGGCGGCATTGCAACGTATTCCAGCGCGGGCGCCAGCTATGGCTACAAGATGCTGTGGATGCTTCCCGTCATGACCGTGCTGCTCATCGTGACGCAGGAGACCGCGGCGCGCTGCGGCTGCGTCACGGGCAAGGGCCTGGCATCGCTCATTCGCGAGCGCTTTGGCGTGCGCAAGAGTGTACTTGCTATGGCGGCGCTGTTGATCGCCAACACGGCTGTGACCATTTCGGAGTTTGCGGGTATCGCCAGCGGCCTTGCTCTCTTTGGCGTGCCGGCGAGCATCTCGGTGCCGTTGGTGGCGCTGCTGGTGTGGATGCTTACCATGTCGGGTAGTTTCCAGCGCATCGAGAAGATTCTGCTGTTGGTAAGCTGCGTCTTCGTGACCTATATTGTCGCCGCGTTTATGGCTGGCCCCAACTGGGGTGAGGTCGCGGTCGACCTGGTCGTGCCTAACATTCAAAATGACCCCAGCTACGTGTCGCTCGTGGTCGCAACGATCGGTACCACCATCGCGCCGTGGATGATTTTCTTGGCGCAGAATAACGTGGTCGATAAGAATGCGGGCGAGGACGACATCGTGCTGCAGCGTATTGATACCGTGAGCGGCTCGATCGCTGCTGATATCATTGCGGGCTTTATTATCATCACGACCGGTACGGTGCTGTTCCCGGCGGGTATTCAGATTAGCGATGCTGCCGATGCTGCCCGCGCGCTGGAGCCTATTGCGGGTCAGTGGTCCACGGTGCTGTTTGCCTCGGGCCTGGTCGCGGCGAGCTTCTTGGCTGCTTGCGTGCTACCGGGCGTTACGTCGAGCGCTATCTGCGAGGCATTTGGCTGGGAGCGCGGTGCCGACCGCAGCTGGGACGAGGCCCCGGTCTATCGCGGCATCATTACGGCCATCATCGGTATCTCTGCCGTGCTGGTGCTTATGCCCGGCGTCGATCTGTTCCAGATTATGATGACCTCGCAGGTCATCAATGGCGTGCTACTGCCCGTGGTTCTGGTGTTCCAGGTGGTTATCGCCGCCGACCGTCACATTATGGGTGCCAACCGCAACGGCCGCGTGTGGAACGTGCTCACTTGGGCGACTATCGGCGTGATTACGGTGCTCACGGTCGTCATGTTTGTTCTGCAGGCGATGGGTTACAGCGCTTAGCGCCTCTTTTTGACTCCAAACAGGCCGCAGCGATGGGCTGCGGCCTGTTTTTTGCCTGTTATAGGGGGTTGGTAATATGCGAGTGGACAAAAAATGCCAAATATGAGTACTGTTGGGTAGCGCGCAGAGATGTGGTGTAAGAGGCGGGGCATTCCCCGCCTCTTACACCACATCTCTGCGCGCTACCTCGCGCGCTACCGCATGGGCGCCATTTTGGGTGGTTTTGCCTGCTACTAAAATGGTAACAGTACTCATATTTGCTCCTTTTTGTCCACGACCTCTTGGGGCCGGCTCGAAAAGAGTGATTTTGGGTTGTTTGCTGCGGGTTACTTGTCGGTGCCCAGCTTGTGCGGCTTGAGAGCGAGCGCATTGACGAGCGCGTCGGTGGCAGACTTGACGGCTGCCGGCTGCGGATCGTTGACGTGATCTTCGGGGTGCACGGGCAGGTCCTTCTTGACGGCATCGTGGATCAAGTTGAGGTACTCAGTCACGCCAGCGGTCGATAGGTGCGTGCCATCGCCATCGAACAGGTCGTTGCGGTTGGCGCTGTATCCGTACCAGTCGATAACGCGCACGTTCTTGTAGCGCGTAGCGGCGTTGGCGATGGCCTGGTTGGTAGAGCCAACCCACGGCTGCGGGCTGCGTGTGTTCACAAACACCACAATACGCTTATCTCCTGCATCGGCCATGATGGCGTCGATCTGATCGTCGGTTACCAAGCCGTTGGTGCCCAGCGCAAAGACCACGATCTTGCCGGCAAGGTTCTGTTGGAGATAGCCCTCAAATGTCGCGCGGCCCGCATCAAACTGGCGGCCCTTTTCGGCATCGATATGGCTGTGCGGGAACACGCCGTCAAAGGAATCAACGGCGCGCAGCGACACGGAGTCACCGATCATAAGCAAATCGTAGGAGCCATCGGGGAAGCCGTCGTTGTCCTTGTCGGTGTCGTCGGCCGCCTGTTGGTCGGCGGGCGCGGTGTTTTTGGCTTCCTTGTTGAGGACTTCGGCGCCCTCACCGCTCAGTGCGGAGGTCTCCGGCACAAAGATCAGGCCGCCCAGTGCAACGACCAACACGACAGCGCAGGTTGCGTAGACAGGGACGTGCGCGCGTGCCCAGTTGGCGGGCGTGGCGGTGCCGTCGCGGAACTCGGATACGGTGCGCTCAAAGGCGCCCTTTCTAAACGGCGTTTCGATAAAGCGATATGAGCATTCGGCCACGGCGACCACCACAAGTACCTGCAAGATGTACTGCCACCACGGTGTATCGTTGATGTTGGCGACCGGGTTCATGAGCAACAGCAGGGGATAGTGCCACAGGTAGATGCTGTACGAGCGCTTGCCAACCCACACGAGCGGCTCGGCGGACAGCGCGCGGGCAACCATTCCCTGGGGCTGCACGCAGGCCGCGATGACCATGAGCGTGAGGACCGAGCACAGCAGCGTGCCGCCGCGATACTGGAACGCGGTGTAGCCGTTGGTGAGCGCGACCATGGCGGCAAGGCCAACCAGACCCACGACGCCCAACACATCGATGGATGTGGGCGAGGACCAAAAGCGCACGAGGGTGCTCGGCTGTGCCGGGGCGGTCTCGGCTGATTCGTCGGCCTTCTCGCTAGGTTTGCCCTCGGCGTTCTTGTCGTGCTTGGCGGCGCCAGCCAGGCGATTGAGCCCCAAACGATGAGCGAGACGCACTGGCGCCAGGTCGCGATCGGGGATAAAGGCCATCCAGGCACCCAGCAGTAGCGAGAACACGCGGGTGTCGGTGCCGTAGTACACGCGGCTGGGGTCGGCGGCAGGGTTGTAAAGCACCATCATGGCGAGGGCAGATACCGCGGCAAGGCCCAGAACCAAGCGGCGCGTGTTGGGCTTGCTCACATGCATGGATACCATGGCAAACAGCAGTGGCGGCCAAATCAGGTAGAACTGTTCCTCGATGGCAAGCGACCAAAAGTGCGTGAGCGGCGAGGGGTCGCCCAGAGCATTGAAGTACGAGACGTTTTGGGCAATCTGCCACCAGTTGTTGAAGAACAGCAACGACGGCAGGATGTCGGGGCGCATCTTGGTGAGCATCACGTGGTTAAAGATGGTGCACAGCGCGCAGGTCACGAACACTACCGTTACCACGGCGGGGACCAGGCGACGGATGCGGCGAATCCAGAAGCTCTTGAGGTCGATGCGGCCGGTCTTAGCGACTTCGTTGAGTAGCAGGCGTGTGATCAGATAGCCCGAAAGCACAAAGAAGATCGTGACGCCGAGCAGACCGCCCTGCGCCCACGTGAGGTTGAGGTGATAGAGCACCACCGCGACGACGGCAAGCGTGCGTAGGCCGTCAAGGGCAGGGATGTAGCGGGACTTGGGGCGAGCGGGCGTCTGCTCCGCGGCGGGAGTGTTGGCGCGGCCCGCGTTGTTGGTAGAAGCGCGATGAGGGCTTGCGGTGCGTCGCGGCTCGTTGGTACGGCGTTCGCTCTTCACGCGTTCGTGCGGCGCCGGCTCGTTGCCTGTGCGGCGTCGACCGCGCGAGCCCGATTGCGAGAATTGTTCCATAAAACATCATCCAATGACGAGAATAATCAGCACGTATTTATTGTAGCTGCCTGCTCCTGTGAATGCTTGCTGCTGGCGCAAGCTCAAGCGTGCGTCCACATCAAAGTGAACTAAAGTTATAGGGGGTGCGAGGGCGCACAATCGATGGTCGACGGTGGGCATAAGGCCCGCAGATGAGGAGGTTTCCATGGCAGATCGCGACATCATTGCGGTGTTCGGCAGCATGAACATGGACCTTTCGGTGGCGTGCGAGCGCATGCCGCGTGCGGGCGAGACCGTCGGCGGCAGCGGGTTTATCACCAACGCCGGCGGTAAGGGCGCTAACCAGGCCGTTGCCGCCGCGCGCATGGGTGCGCGCACATGCATGATCGGCGCTGTTGGACGTGATACCTTTGGCGATGCGCTTGTGGCGGGGCTCCAGGATGCCGGCGTGAGTGTTGAGTTCGTGGCGCTTCGCGATGACGTGGAGACCGGCACCGCGACTATCATTCGCTGCGAGGGCGACAACCGCATCATACTGTCACCGGGCGCCAACCATGCGCTTGCGGGCGCGGACGTTGCCTGCGCGTTGAGGCGTCTGGTGGCCCATGAGCTCGACGGCGACGCCAGCGAGATTGCCCCGGCTGCCGGAAGCGTCTTTATCGCCCAGGGCGAATGTGACCTTGTGGCGACGGCCGAGGCGCTTGTTTGCGCTCACGAGCTGGGGTTCTATACGGTCTTTAATCCAGCGCCCGCCTGCGAGCTGCCTGCGGAGGTCTGGCCTGCGGTCGACCTGGTCTGCCCCAACGAGACCGAGTGCCAGGTGCTGACGGGCATTCTGCCCACGGATGATGCGAGTTGCGTCGCCGCGCTCAATGCGCTGCTCGACAAGGGCGCCGGGGCTGCGGTCATCACGCTAGGCGGTGCCGGCTCAGTTGCATTTGGCGATGACGGTGAGCTGCTGCGCATGCCGGCACTTTCGTGCGCGGTGGTCGATACGACGGCCGCGGGCGATACGTTTATTGGTGCGCTTGCGGCGGCTCGCCTGGAGGGCCTGCCGCTCTTTGAATGCATGGCCGCCGGCGCCCGTGCCTCGGCGGTGACGGTGTCGCGTTTGGGCGCGCAGCAGTCGATTCCCACGCGTGCCGAAGTTGGGCGCATGTTTGGTTTAGACGATTAGTACAAGACGGAGAAGCGGAGTAAAACAATGGCAACTAAGAAGCTGATCCTTGATCTGGATATGGGTGTGGACGATGCGATGGCGCTTGCCTATGCCATCGCGAGCCCCGAGGTGGAGCTCGTGGGCATCACCACATGCTTTGGCAACGTGCGCGTCGAGCAGTCGGCGCACAACTGCCTGGCGGTGCTCGACCTGTTGGGCCGTCCCGAGGTGCCGGTGTACCTGGGTGCCGACCGTCCTCTGCAAGCGACTGAGCCCTATACGCCGCCGGCGTCCACCGCGCTCATTCACGGCAAGAACGGCATCGGCGGCGCGAGCGTGCCCGCGTCGCCCTACGAGCCGGTGGGGGCGACCTCGGCCGACGGCAACGCTGCGGTCGATTATCTGATCGATGCCGCGCGCACCTATGGTCCCGATCTGGTCTACGTAGCGACTGGCCCGCTCTCCAACCTAGCGCTCGCCCTGGAGCGCGATGCGGCGGCGATGATGTCCATCGGCCGCGTGGTCGTGATGGGCGGCGCCCTTACCGTGCCCGGTAACGTGAGCGCGGGCGCCGAGGCCAACATGGCGAGCGACCCCGAGGCAGCCGACGCGGTGCTGCGCTCGGGCCGTAAGCTCACCATGGTGGGCCTGGACGTGACGCATCGCGTGGTGCTCACGCGCCGCGACATTGCCGGCTGGACGGGTTCGGGAACCATGGCCGGCTGCGCATTTGCGAGCATGGTCGAGCACTACATTGGTTCGTACGAGATGAACGCGTCCTACCTGGGCGGCTGCGCGCTGCACGATCCGCTGGCGGTTGCCGTGGCGATTGATCCCACGCTCGTGGGTGCGCTCGGCTGTAACCTGCGTGTTGACTTGCTGGGTGAGTATCGCGGCCGCACCATCTGCGATGAGCGCCGCGTGGCAGATCCCGACAAGAGCACACTCGTGGCGCTGACCGTCGATACCCCGCGCTTCCTGTCCGAGTTCAAGGCCCGTATGGCCCGTGTCCTTGGCTAAGTTGTCTTTTTGGGACGGGGCTTTTTTGACTGGTATGATTGGTGCGACCATTCGAACCAGCTAAAAGAGCCCCGTCCCAATTTGACTATCGAGAGGATCTGCCATGGAGCGCATCGCGAGCTTTTCCGTTGACCATCTGCTGCTTGAGCCCGGCGTGTACGTGAGCCGCATCGACCGCGATCCGGCGACCGGCGCCGCCGTCACCACCTTTGACCTACGCCTGACCACGCCCAACAAAGAGCCGGTCATGAACACGGCCGAGTGCCACACCATCGAGCACCTGGGCGCGACGTTCCTCCGCAATCATGCCGAGTGGTCGAGCCGCATTGTCTACTTTGGGCCCATGGGCTGCCGTACGGGCTTTTACCTGGTTGTCTTTGGTGAGCTGACGAGCGAGGAAATCTTGCCGCTCGTGCGCGAACTGTTCGAGTTTGTCGCCGGCTTTGAGGGCGATGTCCCCGGTGCCGCTCCCGAGGAGTGCGGTAACTACCTGGACCAGAACCTTCCCATGGCAAACTGGCTCGCGCGCCGCTACCTCGACCGCGATCTGGCCGATATCGATGAGAAGCACCTGCACTATCAGCAGGCATAAGAGCTTTATCGCCCAAAACGAGCGCATTGGGCGTCTTCGCTTATGCGGGGGCGCCTTTTTGTTGATTGGTCGGGACGAGCGTTCAAAATCGCTCATGTTTGTTCTAGAATGTTCGTATAGTCACATTTACAAACAGGAGTGAACATGCATATCTACTCTGTCAACGATCCCGAGTTCAAATCCTATGGCAACGTTTGGGATAACGTTCCGTCCGTGCTCACGTCGCCCGTGCTCGAGGCGCTCTCTGCCACGCCCATCCCCGAGGGCAGTAAGTACGTAGCAAGTGCGCCGGAGCTCGAGGGCGTCAAGGATGCCGACAAACTGGGCTTTCTCATGTTTGGCGGCCGCCCCTTCCAGCTCGGCTGGTGCAACGGCCACAACACACGCCTCAACTGCCTGGAGTATCACCGCGCCAGCGAGTTTAACCTGGGCGCCCGCGACTTTATCCTGCTCGTGGCGCATCGCTGGGAGATCGAGGACGGCAAGCTCGACACCGCGTGCGTCAAGGCGTTCCGCGTGCCGGCGGGCAAGGTCGTCGAGGTATTCAACACCACGCTTCACTACACGCCCTGCATGGTCGACGACGGCGGCTTCCAAGTGATGGTTGCGCTGCCGGCGGGTACCAACGGCCCGCGCCCCGAGGCGGCGGCCGACATGCCCGCGGCCGGCGACAGCTACTGCTACTGGAAGGCCGACAAGTGGGTCCTCTGCCACGCCGACAGCCCCAAAGCAGCCGAAGGCGGCTACGTAGGCCTCGTCGGCAAGAACCTCGACATCGCCTGCGACTAGAATCTTCCATCTCGATCTGTAACATCTAGCGGGCTAAATCGTCTCTACCTGTTACAGATTTAGACAAACTGAAGGGGCTGCCCGAAAAATCTCGATCTGTAACACCAGGCCCGGTTTTGGCTGCCTAACTGTTACAGATCGAGACAAACCGGGCCCAATCCGCCGCAAAGGTGCCTGTCCCCTTTGTGGTGGTTGGCGGTTTGGGCGGGCAGGTATCAAAAAGTGTCAGACGGGGGCGGCTGCCGGGCGTCTGTGCGCGAAAAGAAGTGCCGACCTGCGCCGTTGCCGTTGAGTGGCGCGCTGCTTACGGGGATACTGAAGCCACGACAAACAGCGTGTGAAAGGATCGATGCATGGCTTTCCGTAATGACTTCCTGTGGGGCGGCGCGACGGCTGCCAACCAGTGCGAGGGCGCGTACAACGTTGACGGTCGCGGCCTGGCCAACGTGGATGTGGCGCCGCACGGCCCGGAGCGTTACGCGGTGGTCTCCGGCCAGCGCAAGATGCTCGACTTCGAGGACGGCTATTACTATCCCGCGCAGACCGGCATCGATTTCTACCATCACTACAAGGAGGACATTGCCCTCTTTGCCGAGATGGGCTTTAAGACCTTCCGCATGAGCCTGGCCTGGACCCGTATCTTCCCCAACGGTGACGAGGCCGAGCCCAACGAGGCCGGCCTGGCCTTTTACGAGGACGTGTTCCGCGAGTGCCAGGCGCACGGCATCGAGCCGCTCGTGACCATCACGCACTTCGACTGCCCCGTCCACCTCATCAAGGAGTACGGCGGCTGGCGCAACCGCAAGCTCATCGACTTCTACAAGAACCTCGCGACCACGATCTTCACCCGCTACAAGGGCCTGGTGAAGTACTGGCTCACCTTCAACGAGATCAACATGATCCTTCACCTGCCGTTTATGGGTGCCGGCCTGGTCTTTGAGGAGGGCGAGAACAAGGAAGCCGTCGAGTACCTGGCCGCCCACAACGAGCTCGTCGCCAGCGCTTGGGCAACCAAGATCGCCCACGAGATCGACCCCGAGGTCAAGATCGGCTGCATGCTCGCCGCGGGCACCTACTATCCCTACAGCTGCCGTCCGGGCGATGTACGCCAGGCTCAGCTTGACAACCAGGACAATTACTTCTTCGTCGACGTCCAGAGCCGCGGTTACTACCCGGCCTATGCCGTCAAGAAACTCGAGCGCCTGGGCATCGATGTGGGCATGACCGACGAGGACCGCGAGGTCCTGGCTGCCAACACCGTCGACTTCATCAGCTTTAGTTACTACAGCACCCGTTGCTCTGCCGGTGCCGACAACCCCGATGTCAAGCGCACCCAGGGCAACGCCTTCGCCGGCGCCAAGAACCCCTACCTGCAGGAGAGCCAGTGGGGCTGGGCCATCGATCCGCTGGGCTTCCGCATCACCCTTAATGACCTGTACGACCGTTATCAGAAGCCGCTGTTTGTGGTTGAGAACGGTCTGGGTGCCAGGGATGTTGTCGAGGAGGATGGTTCTATCAACGACGACTACCGTATCGACTTCCTGCGTCAGCATATTGCCGCGATGCGCGATGCGGTGACCGAGGACGGCGTTGACCTGCTGGGCTACACCACCTGGGGCCCGATCGACCTGGTCTCGGCCGGTACGGGCGAGATGTCCAAGCGCTACGGCTTTATCTATGTGGACCGCGACGACGCCGGCAACGGCACCCTCAAGCGTTCCAAGAAGAAGAGCTTTGACTGGTACAAGAAGGTTATCGCCACCAACGGCGAAGATTTGGCCTAGGCGTTCTCAACAGCAATAGCATCCTAACCAAGGCGCCCGGCGAGCAGCCTATGCCCGTCGGGTGCCTTGTTAAAAGAAGTAAAAACTTGCAATTGCACTACGGCGCGAGCACATCCAGCGGAACAACTTGGACGCCGCGGTCAGTGACATAGGCTTGTGAACCAAATCCAATGATTACGACTTTCGAAACTGGCGGGTTGTTTCCGGCGGCAACCATACGCTTCTCGACAGCAATAAGGCTGTCAGACGCCTCTTCGATTTGGGCGGAGCTGAGCTTGATTTCGACCGGGATCCACGTTCCACCGGGAGCCGCAATGACTGCATCGACTTCTAGATCGCGAGAATCGTGATAGTGATAGAGGCCCATTCCATTTGCCTGCGCATAAACCCACAAATCATGAAGGGCCAACGATTCAAAAAGCAGCCCAAGCGTCTTGAAATCTAGCAGCAATGTCGCCGGAGTCGCTCCGAGCGCAGCGGCCGCCAGTGACGGATCAGCGAGATGATGCTTCTTCGATTCTCTTAAGTGCACGGGAGATCTCATTGCGGGGTTCCATGCGGGAATATCGCGAACGAAACTAACCCGAGCGAGAAGGGATATATATGATGCCGCCGTTTGTCTCGATACTTCTCCACCAAGATCGGCTACGAGCGTCTTGAGTGTCGCCAAAGTGGATTCATTGCGCGCAAGCGATTCGATGACAGCTTTGACCTTTTCAGGGTCGCGGCGAGAGCCGTCGACACGAGACAAATCTTCTTCGGCGACTATGCCGATGTAACGTTTCGCCATCGCCGACGCAGCCAGCGCATCGCGACCGACCGCCGCGGGCCATCCGCCACGGACAACGTACTCGGCAATCGAGGCGGAATCCAGCGATCCGAAAGCGCCATTGAACTTTTCGCCAGAAATAATGCCCGACAGCTTAACCGCGCCGCTGGATTTCCCAAGCTCGAAAAGCGTCATGGTATCCATGCGCAATTTAGCGAACCTTCCAGCGCCACTGTGCATTGGACGTTCGTCGTCTCGCGGTGTCGCTGACCCCGTAAATATGAACTGACCAGGCTCGCCGCTGCGGTTGTCGCACTCAAACCGTGCCGCGTCCCAAAGTTTCGGAACCTCCTGCCACTCGTCAATCAGCCGCGGCACCTCGCCGGAAACGGCAAGAGCCGGGTCAGTCTCGGCACGCAAGCGATTCTCGAAGTTGCGGGACGGGTCCATGAGAAGGAGCCTGGACGCCGCACGGGTCTCGGCCGTGGTCGTCTTTCCGCACCATTTCGGTCCTTCGATGAGAACGGCGCCGAATATACCCAGCAGCTGGTCAAGCTCATTTTCGATAATTCTAGTGTAGTACTTCTTTGGCATAATTATCACCATTGTTTACCAGTACATTTAACCAAATATACAGTTACTATTTAACCAAATATCAATTCTTTGGTTAACCATATTTACGCATTTCAATTAACGAAACAGATTAAACATGTACTGTTTGAGTTGGCACTTGGGAAATCTCTCGCTGGGCAATCCGTTGCTACGGCTGAGGCCTCTTCGTCGAACCGACACCCCCGGCGAGCAACTTATGCCCGCCGGGCGCCTTGTTAAAAGAAGTGAAAGAAAGCAAAAGAAGTTAAAACTTGCAAAAGAAATTAAAGCGGGGGTGAGGGGCGTTTTTAGCTGTTTTGGGCCGCCGCGGCCAGCGGGGGCGGGTCGCGGCGGCCCAAACATCCTTGACGAGGGTGCCTGTGGAGTTACAGCAGTTCGCCGTGGCGGGCGATGTAGCGGCGCTTGGCCAGCTGGGTGAGTGCGATGTAGGCGGCGACGATGCTGACGAGCAGCGCGAAGAAGCTCGGCGGCAGCGGCATGAGGTCTAGCGCATCGGCGATGGGGCTTGCCGGCAGCCAGGTGACGAGTACCAGACCCAGCACGGTGAGAGCGCACAGTGCCGGCGCGGCGTGGTCGCGCGCGCTCGGCAGGCGCGGGGAGCGCAGCATGTGGATCACGAGCGTCTGCGACCACATGGACTCGACAAACCAACCGCTCTGGAAGAGCGCCGTAAAGGCCGCCATGCCTGCGACGTCGCCTACAGCGGCAAGCTCTGCCCAGCTTGAGCCCACGGCGGCGGGGCACACCACAAAGAAGAGCACGGCGAAAGTCACGATATCAAACAGTGAGCTCACGGGACCCAACTCGAGCATAAAGCCCTTAATGGACGCGGCATCCCAGGCGCGCGGACGGGCGGTCCAGGCGTCGTCGACGGTGTCCCACGGCAGCGCGATGCACACGATCTCGTAGACCAGCGACAGCAGCACCAACTGCAGAGCGCTCATGGGCAAGAACGGCAAGAACAGGCTCGCGACGGTCACGGATAGCACGTTGCCAAAGTTGGAGCTCACCGTTGTCTTGAGGTACTTGAGTAGGTTGCCGTAGGTGCGGCGGCCTTCGATGATGCCGCGCTCGAGCACGCCCAGGTCCTTCTGGAGCAAGATGATATCGGCAGATTCCTTGGCAATGTCGACGGCCGAATCGACCGAGATGCCGCAATCGCTTGCACGCATGGCGGCGGCGTCGTTGATGCCATCGCCCATAAAGCCCACGGTGTGGCCGAGCAGCTCGCGCATGACACGCACCAGACGCGCCTTCTGCAGCGGCGAGAGCTTGGCGAAGAGGTGGGTGTTCTCGGCGCGCTCGGCAAGTTCGGCGTCATCGAGCGCATCGATCTCGGAGCCCAGCAAGACGTTGCTCGCGTCGATACCGATCTGTTCGCAGACGGTGGCCGCGACGCGGTCGTTGTCGCCGGTCAGGACCTTGACTGCCACGCCCTTGGCCTCGAGGGTGGCGATGGCGCCCACGGCACTTGCTTTGGGCGGATCGAGGAAGGCCAAAAAGCCCATCAGCACCATGTCGCACTCGTCGGCGATGCCAAACTCACCCACGCAGCGCGGATTGGTCTTTTGCGCCACGGCGATCACGCGCAGGCCCTCGGCATTGAGTTCGGCGACTTGCTTGCGAATCTGGGCGAGCTTATTTTCGCTGAGCGGCTGGGCGACACAGTCAACCTCGACAAAGGAGCAAATCTCGAGCATTTCCTCGGCAGCTCCCTTGGTAACCATCTGGGTTTTGCCCTGGGCGTCGGCGACGACTACGCTCAGGCGACGGCGTGAGAAATCGAAGGGCACCTCGTCGACCTTGGTATAGCGGTCGCGCAGGCTCTGGCCCAGCGTGGAGTCGGGCGCGACAGTCGAGGGCGTCACGTCGGCACGGTCGATGACGGCCAGGTCGATAAGGTTTTTGAGGCCGGTCTGGAAGAAGCTGTTCAAAAACGCATGGCGCAGCACGCGTGCGTCCTCGTTGCCGTCAGTGTTGAGATAGCGCTCGAGCACGATGCGGTCTTCGGTGAGGGTGCCGGTCTTGTCACAGCACAGGACATCCATGGCACCGAGGTTTTGGATCGCCGGCAGCTCCTTGACGATAACCTGGCGGCGGGCGAGGTCCTTGGCGCCCTGCGACAGGCTCGTGGTCACGATGACGGGAAGCATCTGCGGCGTGATGCCCACGGCCACGCTCGTGGCGAACAGCAGCGCGTCGATGACGCTGCCCTTGGTGGCGGCGTTGATGGCAAAGACGGCCGGCGCCATAACGAGCATAAGGCGTACGAGCAGCATGGAGACGCTCGAGACGCCGCGGTCAAACGCGCTCTTCTCGCCGCGCCCGTTGAGCATCTTGGCGATGCCGCCCAGGTAGGTGTCCGAGCCGGTGGCAACGACAAGTGCTATAGCGGTGCCGTTTTGCACGGAGGTGCCGGTAAAGACGATGTTTTTGCAGGCAGAGAGCGGCAGCGCGGGGCTGCCGGCACCCTCGGCGACGGTGATGGCAGCGGTCTTTTCGACGGCCTCGCTCTCGCCGGTGAGTGCGGACTCGATCACAAACAGGTCGCGCGCGGTGATGATGCGGGCATCGGCCGGCACCATGTCGCCGGCAGAGAGGCGGATCACATCGCCGGGGACGAGCTCGTCGAAGGGAATCTCGATGCGCTCGCCGCCGCGCAGGGCACAGCAGGTGTTGGAGACCAGGTCCTTGAGGGCCTCGGCCGCATTGCCGCTGCGGGCCTCCTGGATAAACTTCATGCCGCCCGATACCAGCAGCATGATGCCGATAACGATGACCGTGGAGGGGTCGCGCTGGGGCTCGGGCACGGCGAGCACGTCGATGTAGAGCGAGACCAGTGCGAGGGCGGCGAGGATGCCAGCGAAGGGATCGACGAACGCGTCGGCGATGCGGCGGGCGAGCGTCTTGGTCGGCGCTTCGATGGTGTTGGGGCCGACGGCGCTCAGGCGCTCGGCGGCGCGCTCGGCGGTGAGGCCGTTTGCCGTGGCGTCAAGCAGTACGAGAGTGTCCTCAGCACAATGGGTGGCGGCGAATATGGTGTTCTTGGGCAGGCCGGCGTGGGCGGCAGGGCGCGCCGTGCGGCGGCGCTTGGAGATAGCTTCGAGTACCGTAGCGGTTTTGAGCATCAGCATAGGGTCCTCCTTGTTGAAGGGAGTTAGCGTACGTGTCGTATTTGCTTCAAAAAACCTAGATGTCGCTCACGTCAAGCTCGCGAACCGCCACAAAGGGGACAGGCACCTTTGTGGCGGTTTTGACGATCGGTTCGTGACGCTTATGCGAATACGGAATCCTCGCGGCGTGCCGAGGGCGACATGCAGGTTTTTCGACTATGACTGCCTTCCATGGCACACCTCCTTATGGACGGGCGCAGCGCGCTTTGGGTATCTCGTACCCGTTTTAATCCGCCCGTATTCTTGATGAGGGGGTTTGTCGTGTCAACCCCTTTGTTTGGAAAACCATTGCCCCTGACAAAGCCTTTACAGAATGCCGAGGCCCCAAAGCGCGCCCGCAACGCGCCCTGCCTGCGCTAAACTGGAAGGCACGTACGCGATTACGAGAGGAGCCCGCATGGAGGCTTACAAGCAAGAGTTCATCAAGTTCATGGTCGAGTCCGACGTTCTTAAGTTCGGTAGCTTTACGCTCAAGAGTGGCCGTCAGTCCCCGTTCTTTATGAACGCTGGCGCTTACGTGACGGGCTATCAGCTCAAGAAGCTGGGCGAGTATTACGCCCAGGCCATCCACGATAACTTTGGCGACGACTTCGATGTGCTGTTTGGACCGGCCTACAAGGGTATTCCGCTGGCCGTCGTGACCGCAATTGCCTACCACGAGCTGTACGGCAAGGAGGTCAAGTACTGCTGCGACCGCAAGGAGGCCAAGGACCACGGCGCCGATAAGGGCAACCTGCTGGGCTATGAGCCCCAGGACGGCGACCGCGTGGTCATGGTCGAGGACGTCACCACCAGCGGTAAGTCCATCGACGAGACCTATCCCAAGGTTAAGGCTGCTGCCGATGTCGAGATCAAGGGCCTCATCGTGTCCCTCAACCGCATGGAGGTCGGCAAGGGTGGCGTGACCACCGCGCAGAAGGAGATCGAGGCCAAGTACGGTTTCCCCGTCGCGAGCATCGTTTCCATGGCCGAGGTCGTCGAGACCCTCTACAACCACGAGATCGACGGTAAGGTCGTCATCGATGACGAGCTCAAGGCCGCCATCGACGCCTACTACGAGCAGTACGGAGCTCGGGAGTAGGTAGTTACGCGGGTTTACCAACCCGCGTAACCAGTTGACGCTGCAAACCCGCCAGAGCGGCAATCTGCCTTTCAACTGCGGCGGCATGACCAGAAGGTCAATGCCGCCTCGTTTCAAGGCACCTTGCTCGCTCTGGTGCCCGCTCGCTCATATGACCCAATCCGCTGTCAAGGGCCACAATGGCCCA